>CBDTXZ010000053.1:0-18030 GCA_965364515.1 uncultured bacterium | reverse complement strand
CAGCCTTTAAGACCGGTCCAGAGAGGCCGGAAAGGAGCAGAACGATGTGTGCCGCAGACCGCGGTCACGCCTGGGCGGCGACATGCCACAGGTGATGACCTCCGACGACCTCGACCGGGCGATCCGCCGTATCAGCCACGAGATCGTCGAACGACACCACGGCACGGACGGCATCGTCCTCGTCGGCATCCACTCCCGCGGAGTGCCCCTCGCCGAGCAGATCGCCTCCGACATCGAGTCGTTCGAGAAGGTCAAAGTCCCTGTCGGTGAGCTCGACATCGGCCTCTACCGCGACGACCTAGCGAGCCGGCCGACCACCCGCCTGGGCCGCACCCTCATCCCCGTCGACCTCTCCGGCGAGACGGTCGTTCTCGTGGACGACGTGCTCTACACGGGCCGCACGATCCGCGCAGCGCTCGACGCCGTTCTCGACCTGGGTCGCCCGAAGCGGATCGAGCTGGCCGTCATCTGTGATCGCGGCCATCGCGAGCTTCCCATCCGGCCCGACTACGTCGGCAAGAACCTGCCGACGTCCGAGGGTCAGAAGGTGAAGGTGCGAATCAAGGGCATCGACGACGAGGCCGGAGTCTGGATCTCGGACGGCGCCGATGCGTGACCTCCTGTCCGTCGACGATCTCGACCGTGCGGCCATCGACGATCTGCTCGACCTCGGTGACGACTTCGTGGAAGTCCTCGGCCGAGACGTCCCCAAGGTTCCCGCGTTGCGCGGCAAGACGGTCGGCCTGATGTTCTACGAGCCGTCGACCCGAACCCGACTCTCCTTCGACCGCGCCGCCAAGGCGCTGTCGGCGGACGTGCTCACCTTCACCCCGGGCGGATCCTCCGTCTCCAAGGGCGAGTCGCTCAAGGACACGGCTCTGACTCTCAAGGCGATGGGCCCCCACCTGATGGTCGTCCGACACAAGGCGACCGGCGCCCCGTGGCGAGTGCGGGACTGGACCGGGCTGCCGGTGGTCAACGCAGGCGACGGTGCTCATCAACACCCGACCCAGGCTCTGCTCGACCTGCTCACACTCCGGCGCCACTTCGGCAAGATCGACGGCCTGAGGGTCGCGATCGTCGGCGACATCCGGCACTCGCGAGTGGCCCGCTCGCTCGCAGGGTCGTTGCAGACCATGGGGGCGACCGTGATCTTGGTCGCTCCATCGACCCTGCTGCCGATAGACGTCCGGAGCTGGGAGGTCGGATCCGCCTCGGGCATCGACGAGGTCCTGTCAGAGGTCGACGTCGTCTATCTCCTTCGCATCCAGACGGAGCGTGGCGGGGGAGAGGTGTTCCCTTCGGTTGCCGAATACGTCTCGAGGTTCGGTCTGACCCGGCGGCGAGCAGATCAGCTGCCCGACGACACGGTGGTCATGCACCCTGGCCCCATGAACCGCGGCGTGGAGATCGACCCGCAGGTCGCCGACGGTCCGAGGGCACTCGTCACCGACCAGGTGAGCAACGGCATCGCCGTCAGGATGGCGGTGCTCTTCCGGCTCCTCACATCGGAGGTACCCGAGTGAGATACCTCATCGTCGGTGGATCGGTTCTCACGGGGGTCGGAATCGACCAGGTCGACGTGGAGATCGTCGATGGCGCCGTGACGCGACTCGAAGCCGGTCTCAACCCGGAGGGCCACCACGTCGTCGACGCCGCCGGGAGCTGGGTCGGGCCCGGGTTCTTCGACCTGCACACCCATCTGCGGGAGCCGGGCCAGGAATGGAAAGAGGACATCGCCTCGGGGATGGCTGCGGCCATCGCCGGCGGATACACCTCCGTGGTCGCGATGCCCAACACAGATCCGGTGATCGATGCCGGTCACCTCGCCCGACAGATCACACGAACCCAGCCCATCCGGGTCATCCCGAGCGGAGCGATCAGCTTGGCCCAGCAAGGCCGTCAGCTCGCCCATCTCGACGATCTGTGGGCAGCCGGCGTGCGCCTCTTCACCGACGACGGCCACACCGTCGCCGATGCAGGTCTGCTCCGTCGTGCGATGGAGTACATCGCGCAGCTCGGCGGTCTGGTCGCGCAGCATGCCGAAGACCCCGGACTGTGTCGGGACGGTCACATGCACGAAGGCAGCGTCTCGTCTCGGCTCGGCATCACCGGACTGCCTTCGGCGGGTGAGGAAGTGATCGTCGCCCGTGATCTGAAGCTCGTGGAACTGACCGGCTGTCGCTATCACATTCAGCATGCTTCCACCGCAGGCACGGTCGAGCTGATCCGCTCGGCGAAGCGGGCCGGGCTCCCGGTCACCGCGGAGGTCACGCCCCATCACCTGATGCTCGACCATCGCGAGGTGGAGAGCATGGATCCGGTCTACAAGATGTATCCACCGCTTCGGACGCCCGATGACGTCGCTGCGCTGAAAGACGCTCTCCGTGACGGCACGATCGATGCCGTCGGCACCGACCACGCTCCGCATGCCGCGTTCGAGAAGGACGTCACGTTCGAGGAGGCGCCGCGTGGGGTCGTGGGCCTCGAGACCGCAGCGTCGATCGTGCACTCCTCGGTAGGACTCGACCAGGCGGCGTTCTTCGATCGGATGTCGATCGCGCCTGCAGGCGTCGTCGGCGAGGTCGGCGCCCCACTTGCGGTCGGGTCGGCCGATGTCGTCGTCTTCGATCCGACGGCCGAATGGGTGTACGAACGCCCCAGATCGAAGTCTGCCAACTCACCGTGGCTCGGTCAGACGATCCAGGGCCGCGTCGAAGCGGTGTTCACCAGCGCCGGCATGGTGTCTGTACTCGAAGAAGGAGTCTCATGATCGACAAGCTCGAACCGACGCTCGGACTCGATCGCGCCCCGGAGGGGCTGCTCGTGACCGCCGACGGTGCCGTCTTTCGGGGCCGATCGGTCGGCTCCGAAGGGATGACCACCGGCGAGGTCGTGTTCAACACGTCGATGACCGGATATCAAGAGATCCTCACCGACCCGTCCTACGCAGGGCAAGTCGTTGTCATGACGGTCCCGCACATCGGCAACTACGGGGTGTCGGAACTCGACGAACAGGCGAACCGGCCGATGTCCGCAGGCTTCGTGATGCGTTCGATGTCTCGCCGGCACTCGAACTGGCGATCCGAGGGCAGTCTCGCCGAGTATCTCCACCGGCATGGCGTGGTGGCTCTCAGCGAAATCGACACCCGGCGCCTCACCCGACACATCCGCGAACGTGGAGCGATGCCGATCGCAATGGGTGCCGGCCTGACGGAAGCAGAGCTTCGGGATGCCGCAGCGTCGGCGCCGTCCATGGAAGGTCTCGACCTCGCGTCTGGGGTGTCGACGCCCGAGCCGTACCTTCGTCCCACCGAGGCCCAGCGGAGGGGTCTCATCGTGGCGATCGATCTCGGCATGAAGCGAGACATCACCGACAACCTCACATCCCGGGGCTTCGACGTCGAAGTGGTCCCCGCTCGAACCACCGCCGACGACATCCTGGCGCGCAACCCCTCAGGGGTCTTCGTCTCCAACGGCCCCGGAGACCCCGAACCGCTCGAGGCCACGGCGGGCACCCTGCGTTCGCTGCTCGGGCAGGTACCCGTCTTCGGTATCTGCCTGGGTCACCAGGTGATGGGTCTCGCCCTCGGCATGAGCACCTACAAGCTCCCGTTCGGACATCACGGGGGGAACCATCCGGTCAAGCGCATGCGAGACGGCAGGATCGAGATCACCGCCCAGAACCACGGGTTCGCGGTAGACCCGTGGTCGCGAGCGGATGGCACGCCGCCTGAGCGCGATGGTCTCGTGAGCGATCAGCTGCTCCCCTCGATGATCGACTCGGACTTCGGTCCGGTCCGACCGACCCATCAGAACCTCAACGACGGGACCTTGGAGGGTATGGAGTGTCTCGACGTACCGGCCTTCAGCGTCCAATACCACCCTGAGGCGGCGCCGGGGCCGAACGATGCCGAGTACCTGTTCGACGACTTCGTCGAGCTGATGGAAGGAGGCAACTGATGCCGAAGCGCACCGACATCGAGTCGATCCTCCTCATCGGATCGGGGCCGATCGTGATCGGCCAGGCATGTGAGTTCGACTACTCGGGCACCCAGGCGGCGAAAGTGCTGAGAGCCGAGGGATACCGGGTGATCCTCTTGAACTCGAATCCGGCGACGATCATGACCGACCCGGAGTTCGCCGACGCCACCTACATCGAACCGATCACCCCCGAGGTGCTCGAGGCGATCATCGCAAAGGAAAAGCCCGACGCCGTTCTCCCGACCCTCGGTGGGCAGACCGCGCTCAACGTGACGACCGAGATGAACCGGCGGGGAGGTTTCGATCGCCACGACGTCGAGTTGATCGGCGCCGGACTCGACGCCATCGCCCGCGCCGAGGATCGCGGGCTCTTCAAGGAGACGATGGAGGCGGCCGGTCTCGAGTGCCCCCGGGCCGGATACGCCCGGTCGATGAGCGAAGCCCTGCGAATCGCCGACGAGATCGGTTTTCCCGTCATGATCCGGCCCTCGTTCATCCTGGGCGGTGGCGGAACCGGCATCGCCGCCGACCGCGACGAGTTCATCGAGAAAGCCCGGTACGGCCTGACGTATTCACCGGTCGGAGAGATCCTCGTCGAGGAGTCCGTCAAGGGCTGGAAGGAGTACGAGCTCGAGGTCATGCGTGACGCGAACGACAACGCCGTCATCGTCTGCTCCATCGAGAACCTCGACCCGATGGGTGTCCACACGGGTGATTCGATCACGGTGGCTCCGGTCCAGACCCTGTCAGACCGCGAGTACCAGGAGATGCGCGACGACGCGATCAAGGTGCTCCAGGTGATCGGTGTGGCGACCGGCGGCTCCAACGTCCAGTTCGCAGTCGACCCGGAAACCGGCAGGCGACTGGTCATCGAGATGAATCCCCGGGTCTCGCGCTCATCGGCGCTGGCGTCCAAGGCGACCGGGTTTCCGATCGCAAAGATCGCCGCCCTGCTCGCAGTCGGCTACACCCTCGACGAGATCGCCAACGACATCACGGGTGCGACGCCCGCGAGCTTCGAGCCGGCACTCGACTACGTGGTCGTCAAGATCCCTCGGTTCGACTTCGCCAAGTTCCCCAACGCTCCGACCACCCTCGGCACGTCGATGCGAAGCGTCGGAGAGGCGATGGCGATCGGCCGCACGTTCCCGGAGGCCCTCCAGAAGGCACTCCGGAGCCTCGAGAACGGCCACCACGGCTTCGGCGCCGATCAGGCCGAGGAGGTCTACACCGATGTGAGTGGCGAGGCGCTCGAGGAGATGGTCGCCAGGCCGACCCCCGACAGGATCTTTGCCGTCGCCGAGTCGCTCCGCCGGGGTAGCTCTGTCGATGCGGTCGCAGAGCTCTCCGGCTACGACCCGTGGTTCGTCGAGCAGATGCACGAGATCATCGAGATGCGTCGGGACATCGAGAACGGTTCGATCGACGATCACGCGCTCCTCGTCGAAGCCAAGCGGTTCGGGTTCTCCGACGCCCAGCTCGGCCACCTGTGGGGGATCGGAGAAGACGCTGTCCGCGCAACCCGTGCGGCAACGGGCGTTTCGAAGACCTACAAGACGGTCGACACGTGTGCAGCCGAGTTCGAGGCGCAGACGCCCTACATGTACTCCACGTTCGAGGACGAGGACGAGGTGCCGCCGGCAGACAAACCCCGCATCGTGGTGCTGGGAAGTGGTCCGAACCGGATCGGACAGGGGATCGAGTTCGACTATTGCTGCGTGCACGCCAGCTTCGCACTGCGCGATGCGGGATACGAGACGGTGATGGTGAACTGCAACCCCGAGACCGTGTCGACCGACTACGACACCAGCGACCGGCTCTACTTCGAACCGCTCACCGTCGAAGACGTGCTGGGAGTGGTCGAAGCCGAGCAGCCGGACGCAGTCATCGTCCAGCTCGGCGGCCAGACGCCGCTCAATCTCGCCCGCAGGCTCGAAGAGGCCGGCGTCACGATCGCCGGCACGTCACCGGCGTCGATCGACCTCGCCGAAGACAGAGAGCAGTTCTCGAAGGTCTGTCACGAGCTCGGTATCCGCCAGCCGGACAACGGGATCGCCATGGGGCGCCTCGAGGCGGGAGAGATCGTCGACAGGGTCGGACTGCCGGTCGTCGTTCGCCCGTCCTACGTCCTCGGCGGCCGGATGATGCGAGTCATCTACTCCTACGACGACCTCCACGACTATCTCGAAGACCTGTATGGAGACCTCGGAGACCGAGGGCTCAACGAGATGCCACTCCTGGTCGACCGGTTCCTCGAATCGGCCACCGAGGTCGACGTCGACGCTCTCTATGACGGTCACGAGATGCTCGTCGGCGGTGTCATGGAGCACGTCGAAGAAGCCGGGGTCCACTCCGGTGACTCGGCCTGCGTCGTGCCGCCTCCCACCCTCTCGGCGACCGCCCATCAGACGATCCTCGAACAGACCGAGGCTCTGGCCGAGGCACTCGGCGTGCGCGGGCTGATCAACATCCAATGGGCGGTCAAGGGCGACGACGTCTTCATCCTCGAAGCGAATCCGAGGGCGTCCAGGACGGTTCCGTTCATCTCCAAGGCGCGGGGCATCCCCCTTGCGAAGCTGGCTTCTCGGATCATGATGGGCGCCACCCTGGCCGACCTGCGAACGGAGGGCATGCTCCCCGAACCCTCCGAGGCGCGATTCACGGCAGTGAAAGAGGCCGTCCTTCCATGGGACCGGTTCCCCGAGGAGGACATCGTCCTCGGGCCGGAGATGCGGGCGACCGGTGAGGTGATGGGCATCGGGCCCGACGCCGGTGTCGCCTATGCGAAGGCACTGCTCGCCGCCGGACACATCCTGCCCAGCGAGGGGGCAGTGCTGTTGACCCTGGCGGACCGCGACAAGGCCATGGGCCTCGCAGTGGCTCAGGCGTTTCACATCCTCGGGTTCGACCTGTGGGCCACCCCTGGCACCGCTCGATATCTCGAGCATCATGCGATCCCCGCCCAGACCGTCGAGAAGGTCGGGATGGACGAGCTCGACACCAAGACGCTCGTCGAAACCGGTCGAGTGCAGCTGATCGTCAACACACCTCGCGGTGGCCGGGCTCGGAGCGATGGTCGGGTGCTCAGGCACGCCGCCAAGTCGGTGGGAATCCCGTGCGTCACGACACTCGCCGGGGCGCTCAGCGTCGCCAGGAGCCTGAGAGCAGGAGACGAGGCGCTCAACACCCCCCGGTCGCTTCAAGACTGGCATGGCGAGGCTTGATGTCATCGCGTGACTCGGTGATGTCGGCCGTCGGCTGTCGGCCGTCGGCATCCGAGGCGTCGACCGCCGAAAGCCGAGAGCTGAACGCACCCCGGTTCGACGATTCGGACGGGTTCCGGCGTGCCTGATCTCGCCGTTGCGTTGGGGCCGGTTGCGCTGAAGACGCCGCTGGTGGCGGCGGCGGGGACCGTCGGATCGGTGGTCGACTTCACCGAAGTCACGGACTTCTCCCTCTACGGTGCCGCAGTCGCCAAGTCGGTCAGCGGGGAGCCATGGTCGGGGCGTCCGGCGCCGCGAGTCGGGCCCGCCGGCGTCGGGATGTTGAACGGGATCGGGATCCAGAACCCCGGGATCGACGCGTGGATCGAGAAGGTGGCTCCGAGGCTCGCCACGGTGCCGGCTCCCGTCTGGGGGTCTGCCGTCGGCAATGCGCCGGAAGAGTTCGCCACCGTGGCTGCGGCCTATGAACGCAGGGGACTGCCGGTCGTCGAAGTGAACCTGTCGTGCCCTAGTCTGGACGGGCACATGTTTGCCCTCGATCCAGAGCTCGCGGGCGAAGTGGTCGCGTCGGTGCGCTCCGCCGTCGACGTCCCCATCGGCGCCAAGCTCTCTCCCAACTCCGAAGACATCGTCTCGGTGGCATCGGCATGCGCCGCAGCAGGTGCCGACTGGGTGGTCTTGACCAACACCGCATGGGGAGCGGGGATCGACATCCACACGCGACGTCCCACCCTTTCGGGAGTCATCGGCGGATATTCTGGAATCCCGATCAAGCCGCTGGCGATGCGGTGCGTGATCGAAGTGCACCGGGCGCTCCCCGAGCTGCCCATCCTCGGCTGCGGCGGGGTCGCGACCGGCGAGGACGTCGTCGAGTACGTGCTGGCAGGAGCGTCCGCCGTCGCGCTCGGAACCATCCACTTCGCCGAGCCCCGCGCCGCCAAGCGGATCCTGAGGGAGTTGAACTCCACGCTCCGCTCGCTCGGCGTCGATCGGCTCTCGGACCTCAAAGGAGCTATGGAGACATGACCCGACCTCCGATCCTGGTGGCGCTCGACACACCGACCGCCGGCGAAGCCCTCGATCTCGCCGCCGCGGTCGCGCCATGGGTGGCCGGCTTCAAGGTGGGCCTCGAACTGCTGATGGGCCCGGGCCCATCAGTCATCGGCGATCTGAGCGAGTTCGACCGGCCCGTGTTTGCCGATGCCAAGCTTCACGACATCCCGAACACCGTTGCTCGCGCTGCCAGACAACTGGGTGAAGCAGGCGCCAGGTGGGTGACGGTCCACGCATCCGGAGGCCCCCGGATGATGGAGGCCGCGGTTACCGGGCTCTCCGAAGGATCCGAGGGCAGGCCTGCGGGCATCCTCGCAGTCACCGTGCTCACGAGCTTCGACGACCTCGAGGCGATCGGAGTACCCGACACGATCCCCTCACAAGTCCGGCGCCTGGCGAGCATGGCTGCGGATTCGGGCGTCGAAGGCGCCGTGTGCTCGGCCCAGGAGATCCAGACGGTGACCGAGGCGGCTCCGGAACTCATCCGGGTCGTTCCGGGAATCAGACCCGCAGGATCCGACCATCACGACCAGGTGAGGGTGGCGACTCCGGCACAGGCGCTGTCGGCCGGCGCCGACTACCTCGTGATCGGACGGGCGATCACCACGGCGGTGGACCCCGCCGCGGCTGCGTCGCAGATCGGCACGGCAATCCTGGAACGAGGACCCGACGGGGGTTAGAGTCCTTTCACGAGGCATACGGGGAGGAAACCCATGCAGCCACCTCAGATCTCAGACGAACAACGCGACAAGGCGCTCGCCAAGGCGGCGGAGGCCAGGCGTGTCCGCGCAGAGATCAAAGAGCTGCTCAAGACCGGCTCCATCACATTCCCCGAACTGCTCGCTCGCGCCGACGAGGACGAGCTCGTCGGCGGCATCAAGGTGTTCGCCGTGTTGTCGTCGATGCCGGGAACGGGCAAGATCAAGGCAAAGCGATTGATGGAGGCGCATGGGATCGCAGAGAACCGTCGAATCCGAGGCCTCGGCGACAAGCAGCGAGAGCGGCTCCTCGCCGAATTCGGCTGAGCGGCCGCTCGTCGTCATCTCCGGCCCCTCGGGTGTCGGCAAGTCCACGATCCTCAAACGGCTCGCCGAAGACATCGACTACGTCTTCTCGGTGTCGGCGACCACGCGCAGTCCCCGTCCTGGTGAGGTCGACGGAGTCGACTACCACTTCCTCGATGCCGACACGTTCAAGCAGATGATCGAACGTCGTGAGTTCGTCGAATGGGCGACGTATGGCGGGAATCTCTATGGCACGCCGATCGCGTCGATCGAGGATGCCAGGGCTTCGGGAGCGGTCGTGATCCTCGACATCGAACTCGACGGTGCTCGGCAGGTACGGGGGCTGTTCCCCGACGCGCTCCTCATCTGGGTCAACCCACCATCCTTCTCGGAACTCGAACGACGACTGATCGAACGAGACGACACCGAGCCTGCAGCCGTGCAGAGCCGGCTCGAGCGTGCCAGGGAGGACATTGCCCTCGCCCCTTCGCTTTTCAACAAAGTGCTGGTGAACGACGACGTCGATCGGGTCGCTCGCCAGATCCACGAACTCATCTCGAGTCACTTCCACTCCGTGCCGTTCGGTTGAGATGAACCGACACCAGACGAGACATCATTGGAGTGCACGGGTCGGCATGATCGGAGCGGGCCAGCTCGCCAGGATGACCCAGCGAGCCGCGATCGATCTGGCTGTGCGACTCGAGGTGCTCGCTGCGACACCGCACGACCCCGCAGTCCTCGTCGGTGCTCCGCACCGGATCGGCAGTCCTCTCGAGGAGTCGGCCGTCATCGCGTTCGCCGACGGCAACGACGTCATCACACTCGACCACGAACTGGTGTCCAACGCGGCGCTCCAACGCATTCAGGAGGGGGGAACCGACGTGGTCCCCCATCCCGAGGCATTGAGATACGCCCAGGACAAGCTGTATGCGCGGACGCAGATGGCGAAGATGGGATTTCCCGTGCCTGCGTTCTCCGAGGTCGCAGACGTTTCCGAGGTCGAGTCCTTCGCTGCCCGGAACGGGTGGCCGGTCGTTCTCAAGATGTCGACGATGGGCTACGACGGGCGGGGAGTCGAGATCGTCGACGGGCCCGGCGAGGCAGAGACCGTGCTGGCCGGCGACGGTGTCTGGGTCGCCGAGCAGATGCTGGACCTCGCCATCGAACTCGCCGTCGTGGTCGCACGCCGGCCCTCGGGCCAGGAGGTGATCTATCCGGTGGTCGAGACGGTTCAGGAGGCCGGGATCTGCAGGGAGTTGGTGATGCCGGGGCGAATCGACACCGAGCTGGCCGATTCGGCCATCGCACTCGCCGGAGAGGTGGTCGCAGCGATCGACGCCGCCGGTATCGTCGCAGTCGAGATGTTCGTGACAACCGACGGGAAGCTGCTCATCAACGAGTTCGCCACCCGTCCGCACAACTCGGGTCACGCGACCATCGAAGGTGCCGTCACCTCGCAGTTCCACAACCACCTTCGCGCCGTGCTCGACTGGCCGCTCGGCTCGACCCGACTGGTCGCTCCTGCAGTGGCGATGGTGAACGTGCTCGGAAGCGGCACCGACCTGGCGATGACGAACCTGCCGGCGGCGCTCTCCGTCGAGGGCGCTTCGGTGCATCTCTACGGCAAAGAGGAGCGTCTGGGGCGAAAGATCGGTCATGTCACGGCTCTGGGCGCAAGTCCGGATGACGCCTTGGCCACGGCGAGGAAGGCAGCAGCCATGCTCGGGAAGGAGACACCATGATCGATGTCGGTGTTGTGATGGGGAGCGATTCGGATCTCAGCGTGATGCAGGGCGCACTCGACGTGCTCGACGAGTTCGGTGTGGCTCGGGAGGTGAAGGTGGTCTCGGCGCATCGCGACGCCGAAGCGATGCTCGAGTACGGCCGAAGCGCCCACGACCGCGGATTGAAGGTCATCATTGCCGGTGCCGGCGGTGCCGCCCATCTCCCCGGGATGCTGGCCTCGGTCACGTCGCTTCCGGTGATCGGGGTGCCGGTGCCTCTTGCGAAGCTGGACGGACTCGATTCGCTGCTCTCGATCGTCCAGATGCCGAGGGGAGTGCCGGTTGCGACCATGGCCATCGGCGGTGCGGAGAACGCCGGGCTCATGGCGGTGCGAATCCTGGCGACGGCCGATCCCGGTCTGACCGCCGCCCTCGACGATCACCGTGCCTCGCTCCGGCAAGCCGTCGTGGAGAAGAACGAGCGCCTGTCGGGAGGTTCTTGACGGCCGCCAAACGACCCGTCGTGCTCGTGGGAGGAGCGCCTGGAGCCGGCAAGACCACGTTGGCGCGAGCGCTCGCAGCCAGGCTCGGTGCCCGAACTCAGACGTTCGACGACGTCCTCACCGGTATCCGTGCAGTCACGACGGTCGACTCGCACCCTGCGTTCCATGCGGGCCGGTCGGGTCACGTCGAGTACTTCACCGAGCGGTCTCCCCAGGAGTTGATCCGCGACGCTCAGGCGCTCGAGCGAGCGTGCTGGCCGGCACTCGAGCGAATCTGCACGTCGGCTCGAGACCGCCTGGTCATGGACTGGTGGCTCCTTTCGCCGCAAAACGTTGCAGCACTGGCAGACACCGGCGTCGACGCGCTGTGGATCGACATCGACCCGCACACGCTCGAACGACGGGAGCGTTCCAACACCTGGTTCTTTGGTGCCTCCACCGACCCCGATCGCATGTTCGGAAACTTCATGGCCAGGAGCGTTTGGGCCAACAGTCACTACCCGAGCCAGGCGCGTGAGTCGGGATTCCCCGTGCTCCACCAGCCCGGCGACCGGACGGTCGCCGACCTCGTCGACGAGGCCATCGAACTGCTCGCCCACCGGCGAAGCCCCCTCGAGAACTGAAGGCGAGCGAGGATCTGAGGCTCGGGGGCTCGCCGCTCGGGCCCGGTGCGAGACCCCTGGCCGGCGGACGCGAGTCGCTGGAATCCACGTACTTGCGGTACGCTGACTCGCATGAAGATCGAAAACGTCGTTGACGAAGTCGGAAATCGGTTCGCGTCTGTGATTGTGTCGGCGCGCCGCGCCCGGCAGATCAACGCCTACTTCCACCAGCTCGGCGAGGGCATCGGCCACTACGTGCCCCCGCAGGTTCACTCGTTGAGCCGCAAGCCCCTCACCATCGCCATGGAGGAGATCGCCGAGGGCAAGGTCACCGTGGAGCGCGAGGAGGACTGATGCCCCTCAGCGGGCGCCGAATCCTCCTCGGGGTCACCGGCGGCATCGCCGCCTACAAGTCTGCCATTCTCGCTCGGCGCTTCGTCGAGGCCGGTGCCGACGTGCGCGTCGTGATGACCGACGCCGCAACCGAATTCCTCGGCACTGCGACCATGGCTGCGATAACCGGCTCTCCGGTCACGACCGACTTCTCCGTCTCGGACGACTCCGTGTCTCCCCACACTGATCTGGCGCGATGGGCCGATCTGATCGTGGTCGCTCCCGCCACGACCGCCACCATCGCCCGTCTGGCAACCGGTCTCAGCGACGACGTCCTCGTTGCCACCGTCACGGCCAGTACCAAACCGCTCGTGGTGGCCCCGGCGATGCACACCGAGATGTGGGAGTACCCGGCGACCCGCCGCAACATCGCTCGGCTGGCCGAGGACGGCGTGATCATCGTGGGACCGGCCACAGGGGATCTGGCAGGTGGGGACGTCGGAACAGGTCGAATGGAAGAGCCAGAGGCGATTCTCGAAGCCGTGGAGAAGACGCTGTCGTCCAGCCTGAGCGGCGTCTCCGTGCTCGTCACCGCCGGCGGAACCCGCGAGCCGATCGATCCGGTGCGGTACATCGGAAACCGGTCGAGCGGGAAGATGGGGCACGCGATCGCCGATGAGGCAGCAGCCAGGGGCGCCAAGGTCACCGTCGTGACCACGTCGGGTCTTCCACTCGATCCCCGCGTCGACGTGATCGAAGTCGAGACGGCTCGACAGATGGCCGAGGCGGTGGATGCGGTCTCGCCAGATGTCGCCATCATGGCGGCGGCCGTCGCCGACTTCAGGCCGGCAGACGTCTCGAGCGGCAAGCTCGCTCGGAGCGATGGCCCTCCCGACCTCGTCCTCGAAGCGAATCCCGACATTCTCATGTCTGTGTCGCGGCGCGAGGTGCGCCCGTTTCTCGTGGGCTTTGCGGCGGAGTCGGGTTCGCTCGACCGTGCCGTCGACAAGGCCGTCAGGAAAGGGGTCGACCTGCTGGTCGCCAACGATGTCAGTCAATCGGGCTCGGGTTTCGCCACCGACACGAACCAGGTCACCATCGTCGAGCCAGACGGAACCACCGACCCGTGGCCGATGCTCACGAAGCGCGACGTGGCCTCTCGGCTCTGGGATCTCATCGAGCGCCGGTTGTCTCCGGTGGGTTGACGTTCGGGGCGTTTGTCGTCGGCCACCTATCCTCTCGGACACCCATGACTGCTCCAGTGCCGCACCGATCCCACTTCAGTTCAGAGTCCGTCACCGAGGGACATCCCGACAAGGTCTGTGACGCCATCTCCGACGGCATCCTCGACGCCGTTCTCGAGCAGGACTCCATGGCTCGGGTCGCGTGTGAGACGATGGTGACCAAAGGACGGGTCGTGATAGCGGGCGAGATCACCGCGGACGCCGACATCGACCCTGTCGAGATCGCCCGAGGCGTGATCGCTGACATCGGCTACGACGGCTTCGACGAAGACTTCGCAGCCGAGACCGTGATGATCGAGAACCTGCTCCACTCACAGAGCCCCGACATCGCCGGAGGTGTCAGCCAGTCACTCGAGGTTCGAAAGGGCTCCACCGACGCTCTCGACGAGTTGGGCGCCGGTGACCAGGGAATCATGTTCGGCTACGCATGTGACGAGACCCCCGATCTCATGCCGTTGCCGATCCAGCTGGCGCACAGACTCGCCGAACAGCTGGCGATGGTCAGGAAGAACGGCGTGGTCGACTACCTCCGTCCGGATGGCAAGACTCAGGTCAGCGTCGCCTACGACGATGGCGTGCCCGCCGATCTGAATTCGATCCTCATCAGCACGCACCACGCAGATGGCGTCGAGCTCGATCAGATCGAGGATGATCTGCGACGTCTCGTGGTCGGTCCGGTCACCGAGCGCTACCACGAGATGGGGGACATCGACATCCTCGTCAACCCCTCGGGGCGGTTCGTGGTCGGTGGCCCGACCGCAGACACCGGGCTCACCGGTCGAAAGATCATCGTCGACACCTATGGCGGATATGCCCGTCATGGAGGCGGCGCATTCAGTGGCAAGGACGTGACCAAGGTCGATCGTTCTGCTGCGTATGCCGCCCGTCACGCCGCCAAGAACGTCGTCGCCGCAGGTCTCGCGTCTCGCTGCGAGGTGCAGGTCGCTTATGCAATCGGCAGGGCCGAGCCGTTCTCGGTGCTCGTCGAGGCGTTCGGCACCGCCCAGATCGATCCGTTCAAGCTCTCCACGCTCGTGTGGGAGTTCTTCGACTTCCGTCCCAAGGCGATCATCGACCGTTTCGACCTGCGTCGACCCATCTATCGGCCGACCGCCGCCTACGGCCACTTCGGCCGCCCTCAGTTCCCCTGGGAGTCGACCGGTGCCGCCGAGGAGCTCGCGGCTGCGGCGGCATCACTCTGACCGAGGAGGTCGACGCCGCCCGGGTGGTTCCGGATGTTCCGAGCCACGCCGTCGACGACGGTTTCTGGTATTCCATCCCCGACCCGCTCGCGGACAGGATCGAGATCGGGACCATGGTCAGGGTTCCGCTCGGCGGCAGACGGGTCCGGGGGTTCGTGATCGAGTTGGCACGACGCCCTGCGACGAAGCTGAGGGACATCGCCCAGGTGTCCGGCCGCTCGCCGGTCTTGACGCCCGGTCTCGTGGATTCGCTGCGGTGGGCTGCCCTTCACTACGTGTCTCCGGTTGGACCGATGCTGGCACGAGCAGCCCCTCCCAACGTCCCGCCTGCCCCTCCGAAGGCTCAGGGCCCCGTGGCGACGACCCGTGTGGAGCATCCGATGTCGGACATCGTCACCGCTGCCGCTTCCGGAAGACGGCATCGGCCCGTGGTGGTGCTCGACCACCCGCCGGTCGGGATGCTCGCACTCGCCGGTGACTGCATCGCCGCCGGGGTGAGCCTCCTCGTGGTCGCCCCCACCGCGCTCGAGGTCACCTCACTCGCGTCTGATCTCGAGGCAGGAGGGATCGGCGTGTCCACCGTGCTTCCCGACATGGCCGACAAGGACATCACCGGCGTCTGGCGTCGGGCGCGTCACCTCCCCGCAGTGACGATCGGCACGCCCCGCGTGGCGACCTGGCCGGTCGCAACGCCCGCCATAGCGGTCGCCGTGGAGGAGAGTCGACGTTCGATGAAAGATCGCCAGAGCCCGACCATCGCCGTGCGCGACGTGTTGGTCGCCAGGTCGAGACGTGAGTCTCTGCTGGCTGTGTTCGCCGGGCCGACGCCGTCCGCCGAGCTGATGGGGACCGGTCCCGACGTTCGCCGGCTCGGCGCGGGCCGCCTGTGGCCACTGGTGGAGGTGGTCGACCGCAGAGAGGACCCGCCGGGAGGAGGCCTCCTGGGTGCCACCGCCAAGAACGCGATCCGAGCGATCGCACCGAACGGGTCGGTCTTCGTCTACGCCCACCGGCGCGGCTATTCCGCTGCGTCGCGATGCGTCAGATGCCGGACGCTCCGCGTATGCGACACCTGCGGGTCCCGCCCCGATCCCGGCGATGTCTGTGCTCGCTGCGGTGCGACGATCGGTCCGTGTGCTTCGTGTGGGCATGACCGCTTCGAGCCACTGGGCGCCGGCGTCGGGAGGCTCATCGAGGAGATCGGCCGCATCGTGGACAAACGATCGGTCGGGCCCATGGAGGCGCGGCGACCGATCCGGGTCGGCACCGAGCGTGACCTGCCCCGCTTGGTCGGATGCGATCTCGCCATCTGGGTGGATGCCGACGGACTGGTGCGGGGGACGAACTATCGAGCCGCCGAAGAGGCGCTTCGCGTCGGCGCCAGGCTGGCGGGAACCGTCACCGATCGGGGCCGGCTGATCGTGCAGACGAGTGATCCGGCCCACCACGCCATCGTCGCCCTTCGACGCGCCGAGCCGATCGGGTTCCACGAGGTCGAGATCGAACACCGGCGAGCTTTCGGCTACCCGCCCGCGGGAGAGCTGATGGTGGTCGAGGTCCGCAATCTCGATGATGTCGAGGTGGCAGGAAGCGAACTGATCGCGATCGGCGGCCGGGCCACGGTGCTCGGTCCCGCGGAATCGAGCCGCGGCATCCGGTGGCTCGTCCAGGCCCCCGACCTCGACGCGTTCAAGCTGGCGCTTCGCCCGATCGTCGACCGCTGGCGCAACACCGGAGCCACCGTCCGCATCGACGCCGACCCGATCGATCTGTAGGTCGGCCTGGCTAGGGGTCGGCCTGGCGGCCTCCCTGCTGTCGGCTCTCAGCTGTCGGCTTGGAGTTGACCCGGTTTGGTGGACTGTTCGAGACTGAAGGCCTGTTGGTCTTCGGGAAGGAGTTCATCGATGCCGAGGACGAGGCCGCCGTATCCGGCGGAGTATCGAGAGCGGATTTTGGAGTTGGCCCGTCGGGGCCGGACTGCGTGGTCGCTTGCTCAGGAGTTCGAACCGACTCGTGTGACGATCAGTGCTTGGATTCGTCAGGCTGGGATCGACACTGGTGACATCGAGGGTGTCACAACTGATGAGAAGACCGAGCTGGCGCGGCTGCGCCGTGAGAACGCGGTGTTGCGTGAGGAGAAGGAGATCCTGGCAAAAGCCGCGGCCTGGTTCGCAGAGGAGACCGGTCGGACCCCGAGAGGGCGTTCGAGTTCGTGAAAGCGCATCAGGCCGAACACGCAATCATGCGGATGTGTGCTGTGTTGGGGGTCTCCACCAGCGGCTATCACTCCTGGTTGAAACGTCCGCCGTCGGATCGTGAACTGGAGGATCGGGCGTTGACCGAACAGATCCACAAGATCTGGATTCGTTCGGATCGAACCTATGGAGCACCCCGTATCCGTGCCGAGCTCGCCGACAACCACAACATTCGGGTTGGCAGAAAGCGGGTGGCCCGGCTGATGCAGGCTGCTGGCATGCAGGGGGTGTCACGCCGTAGATGGGTGCGGACCACGATCCGTGACGAGAAGCTGCGGCCGGCACCCGACCTGGTGCAACGCCAGTTCACCGCCACCGCACCGAACCAAGTGTGGGTCGCTGACATCACGTTCATCCCCACCTGGGAAGGTTGGGTGTATCTGGCAGCGGTCGAGGACATGTGGTCGAGACGGATCGTCGGCTGGGCAATGGCCGATCACATGCGAACCGAACTCGTCGACAACGCCCTCCGGATGGCGATCGGGGTTCGTCAACCCCAAGCCGTGATCCATCACTCCGACCAAGGCACCCAATACACGTCGATCGCGTTCGGGCTCACCTGCCACGAGCATGGTGTCGTGCCTTCGATGGGATCGGTCGGCGACTGCTACGACAACGCCATGGCCGAATCGTTCTTCGCCACCCTCAAAACCGAACGAGTACAGCGACGGAGCTACCGAACCCGGAACGAAGCGATCGATGACGTGTTCACCTGGATCGAAGGCTGGTACAACCCTCACCGGCGACACTCCGCCCTCGACAACCTCTCACCAAACACGTTCGAAAGGAGACACTCGCCCACCAAACCGTAAAGCCAAACACTGTCCACCAAACCGGGGCAGGCCCAGCTGTCGGCTGTCGGCTGTCGGCTGTCGGCTGTCGGCCAATCTCGTGCGGTTGGA
>CBDTXZ010000052.1:0-18274 GCA_965364515.1 uncultured bacterium | reverse complement strand
TTCCATGCTGGGCCCATCAAAGCACCGGCAGGTAGGTCTCGAGCTCGAAACGCGAGACGTGGTGTTGATAGCGGTCCCACTCCTTGCGCTTGTTCCTGAGGAACCAGTCGGTGACGTGATCGCCGAGCGCTCGACGGATCAGCTCGGATCCCTCCATCACGTCGAGCGCTTCGGAGAGTGTCTCGGGGAGCCGTGAGATCCCCGCAGCCTGACGCTCGGAAGCGCTGAGCGCGAAGACGTTGCCCGGGAGCTCGGCTGGTAGTTGGTGCCCCTTCTCGATGCCATCGAGGCCGGCGGCGAGGAGCACCGCCATGGCGAGATACGGGTTGGCGGCGGAATCGGGCGAGCGGTACTCGACCCTCACCGAGTCGGGCTTGTTCTTCTTGACGGTGGGAACTCGCACCAGCGCAGATTGGTTGTTGTGTCCCCATGACACCCAGATCGGTGCGTCGAAGCCGGCGACGAGGCGCTTGTAGGAGTTGACCCACTGGTTGGTGACTGCCGTGATCTCTCTGGCGTGGGTGAGAAGACCGGCGATGAACGACTCGCCCGTCTTCGACAGCCCGTGCTCTGCGCCTTCCTCGGCGAAGACGTTGTTCTCGCCCTCGAACAGCGACATGTGCATGTGCATGCCGCTGCCGTCGTGGGCTTCGAGAGGCTTTGGCATGAACGTTGCATGGATCCCGTGGGCGATCGCCACTTCCTTGACGGTGAGCCGGAAGCTCATGATGTTGTCGGCCATCGTCAGCGCGTCGGTGTACCGGATGATGATCTCGTGTTGACTGGGGGCGACCTCGTGATGGGAGTGTTCGATCGGGATGCCCATCCGCTCGAGGGCGTTGATCGTCTCGCGCCGGTACTCCCGTGCCGAGTCGAGGGGTGTGAGGTCGAAATAGCCCCCGCGGTCGAGCACTACCGGCTCTGGGCCGGAATCGGCGAAGTAGAAGTACTCGAGCTCTGGGGCGACATAGAACGTGTAGCCCATGTCGGATGCCCGCTGGAGGTTCTTCTTGAGCACCGTCCGCGGGTCTCCTGCGAAGGGCTCGCCGTCGGGGGTGACGATGTCGCAGAACATGCGAGCGACTTGTTCTTCCTGACGCCACGGCAGGATCTGGAAGGTCGACGGGTCGGGGAAGGCGAGCATGTCCGCCTCCTGCAATCGGGCGTACCCGTCGATGGAGGAGCCATCGAATGTCATGCCCTCGTCGAAGGCCGTCCTGAGTTCCTGGGGGCTGATCGAGACGGACTTGAGGAATCCCTGCACGTCGGTGAACCAGAGACGGATGAATCTGATCTTCCGCTCCTGAACCTGACTGAGGACGTAATCGGCCTGTCTACTCACGTCCGAGACGGTAACACTGGCGACTCCGCTGTTCCCAAGCCGAAACACAGTGTTAACGGGGATGGCGGTGCCGCAGGCGGCCTCGGGTCCAGTGTGTTGGACCCGGAAACGTGATGGGCCCGCCCGATCGGGCGAGCCCATCATGGGTCTGGGTCAGAGGGTGTTCAGCGCCGCGGGGCGGGGATGACCGGGCACACGAAGCTGGGGCCCGCCGAAAGGGTGGCGAGACCGGCATCGAGCGCGGCGTGGACCTCGGCGGCGGAGTCGAGGGTTCCGCTGTCGTTGTAGTCGTGGTCTTCGACCGCCTTGTCGTATCCGCCGTCGACGAAGGTCAGCACCTCGACCCGCCAGCGTCCTCCGTTGTAGCCCTCGTCGCCCGGAGCGGCCGTCGCGACGTTGGCCTGATCGTTCCCGATCGCGTAGATGGTGTCGAAGCTGTGGTCGGGCGCGCCCGTGTTCGACAGGTCGGTGGGCGTGCCGACCGTCCGGTAGGCAACACCGTCGACGTAGAACGCACCCACGCCGCTCACGCCGCCTGCCCCGTTGCCGGCGGCGAACGCGCTGGCGGGGAGGAGCAGCAGTGCGGCAGCGATGATCGCGATCAGAGTCGTGATCCGTTTCATGAGTCTCTCCTTGTGCGCCGAACGGGTGTCGACGTCACGGTTTTCAAGGTATGAGTCAGAAGAAACACCGCTCTGAAGCAGGTCTGAACAGAATCGAAAGGATCCCCTGGGTGCGGCGCTCGGCACTACTTCCCTGTCGGGATGCCGATCTCCAGCAGCGTGCCATCCAGCACGGTCTCTGCATCGAGGGCGCAGGCGGGAACCACGACCGTCGAGCCCGGGATCAGGTCGACCGAGCCGGATCGAGCGGTGCCGTCGACGCACATCAGCACGCGGACGCCCGGGTCGTCGGCGAGTGAGACCGAACGATCTCCTCGGTGCTCGTCGACCCAGTAATGCGATGTCCGGACGAGCGCCCGGTGCGTGCCTTCGGTGACCGGTGCGAGGTCGAAGGCGTCTGGATGGAGGGGCACGATCGTCTCACGCGCCTCCTCGACATGCAACGTCCGGGGCTGTCGGTCGTATTCTCCGGACCAGTCGTACAGTCGGAACGTGGTGTCGCTGGGCGTCTGGATCTCTGCGACCATCACTCCGGCGCCGAGAGCGTGGATCATCCCCGCAGGGATGTGATGGAACGACCCGGCGACGGCCGGGACCGTCCGCAGATGCGGCACGATGGTCACGCCGTCGAGATCGGCGAGTACCCGTCGGCGGGGAGAAGCGGCGTCGACGTCGAGGAACAGCGACGATCCAGGGTCTGCGTCGACCACGTACCACGACTCGGTCTTGAGATGCGTTCCCCGATGAGCTGCGGCGTACTCGGCTGTCGGGTGGACCTGCACCGAGAGGTGTTCCCTGGCGTCGATGAGCTTGATGAGCAGTGGGAAGCGTCCCTCTCTCGTGAGGGAAACCGGTCCCATCAGTTCTTCGCCGACCTTGGCCGCAAGCGCCCCCAGCGACCAGCCCCGCCACCGACCGTCGATGACCCGGGAGACAGGGTCATCGACCTGCGGGGCGACGTCGGGCGCGAGATCGGCGATCTCCCAACTCTCGCCGAAGTACGCCCGTCCGGGGAACTTGCCCATCTCGGACAGCCTCGTGCCGCCCCACGGCTTCTCGACCAGAACGGGTGCAACCGTGAACGGTTCCAGCATTCAGAACTGCTCCTGGCAGTAGGGGGCGCGGTGGTGGACGAACATTCGGTCCGCCAGGGCGGCCGACTCCGTCGAACCGCGAATCGTACCGGCCAGGACACCGGCCGAGAATCGCGGCCTGCCCATGAGGGCGACTCCGAGGTCGGACACGTCGATCTCGAGGTCTGCGGCGCCTGCGCTCCCGCCACAATCGATATGCGAGCCGTCCCATCCGAGCCTGAAGGTGCCGTTGGCGATCCCCATGTCGTCGGTGATCGCCAGCGTGACGGCGCCGGGCTCCGCAAAGGTCCTGGAGGTGAGTGCGCGTTCCACGTCCAGCACGCGGATCCACATCGTGTCGATGAGCGTCCGGTTCACCCGCCTGATCCCTTCGAGGAACTCGAAGATGGGGTCGTCGGTGGGCCGGTATCTGCTCCTGATCGTCGTTGTCAGATCGAGACCCAGCACCAGCGACCAGAGACCCGACCACGACCCGGGGGTGGAGCCGAACAACTCCACCACGTGGGCCACGTCGTCCGAATGTGCGCCGTCGAATCTGCTCTCCACTCGGAACTGCACATATCCGGTGGCGCGGCCATCCTCGCCCACTGACAGCGCCGTGCGGAGTGCGCTCGCGCCGTCGCGGCGCTCCCCTCGGTCGCGGAGCCTGCGATGTGTCCACCACGAATCTGTGCGGGCGAAGCTGCCCGGGATCTCCCTCCGGATGCGCTCGAACAGGGGAGGGAGAGCAGTCGCCGCCTCGTCCGCGGTGATCAGTTCGATCCGCTCCGGGGTCGGAGTCGCCTTGCCCAACCGAGCCCTGGTTCGGTCGAGCTCCATCGCGATCGACTCGACGGCGGCGCCGAAGCCGAACCGTCCGTAGATCGCAGAGTCCGAGGCCCAGAGGGCTGCGATGACGTCGCCGTGTTCCACGGCTTCGGTGAGGTGCGCTTCCACGAGGCTGCGGAGCACGCCCTGTCTGCGATGCGTGGGGGCGACGGTCACCCACGTGGTGCCGGCACACGGGATCGAACCGTCCGGCACGGTCATGTCGAGATCGAAGCAGCCGAGCGTGCCGACGATTCGGTCGCCGTCCTCGGCCACGAAACCCCGATCCATGCCGCCGACGTCGAGGATCCGCTTTCTCCATGCGTCCCGTTGCTCCTGACCCTCAGGCAGATCGAACGAGAACTGGAGGCTCATCGCCTCGAAGAAAGGGAAGATGTCGTCGGGTGTGGCCCTCCGCACGGACACCATCTCAGGAGCCGGTCGTCGTCGCCCTCAGTTCGACGTCGTCGGCTGCAGCGGTGAACGCCGTGACGGCGATGTCGAATTCCTCGAGCGCAGCGATCCGCGGTGCGGCGTCGGGGCCCGTGAACCCCGTGAGCACGTCGTCGGCGCTGTCGGCGGCTGCCTGCGCGGTCGCGAGCAACACCCCGTGTGCCTCGCTCAGCGTGACCGGGGGCACGATCGCTCCGAGGTTGGTGGCCCAGGTGTCCATCCGGTTGGCGAGATCGGTGAGGAGGACCTCGCCCTCGGAGTACTCGATCTCCCTGGGCTCTGCGTCCCAACGACCGTTGATGTCTGCCATCTCGGCCTGGAAAGCGAGCAGCTCCGTCTCTGCCGTCGCGATCTGACCGAGGTAGTCCTGGGTCTCAGGCGAGAGGGTCGGCGGGGGAGCGGTCGAGGCGGTTGTCGCCGTGACTGCGGTTGTCGTCGTCGTGGCGATCGTGGTGCCGGAGCCGATGTCCTGGGTGTCGTCCTCTGCGGCCGGGAGGTTCTGTACGAACACGTAGGTGAACACCATCATCCCGAGGATCACGAGAGGGAGCAGCCAGCGGCCGGGGCGGGGATCGGGGTTCATCACCATCGAGATGGAAACGTTAGTCAGCCCGGAGCCGGTTCCCCGTCATGTGAGACGACCCTCTTGATGAGCGGGAGGGTCTTCCATACGTTCGGCACCATGCAGTCACAGAACGACGCCGACGAACGAGTGGAATCCGTCCCGTGGGAGCACATCGGCAAGCCGGACGACGCAAACCGCCGGAGGCTCGTCGTCGTCGCCCTCGCCGTCTTCGTTGCGGCAGTGACTGCGTCGGCGACGAGAACGTTGTGGCCCGCCCCTCCGCTCTCGGTCCAGCCGGTCACCTCCCCGACCGTGGCCGCGACAACTGCTCCGCCGCCCCCGGCGCCGACCGTGCCGTCCCCGGTGCCGGCTCGGCCCGTCACCGAGGCCGATCTGCGGGCGCTTGTCCCCGAAGACGCCGAACGGGCGGTTTCCGCCCACGCCCAGTGGTTCGTGACCGAGTGGCTCACCGTGGATGGGAGCGCATCGCCGGTCGCTGCATCCATGACGCCGGAAGGCACCTCGCTCGCTCCGGTCGATGCCTCGGTGCGGAGCTTCGTCGAATCGGCCATCGTCCTGTCCGTGACGGAGGCCGCACAGGCGGTCTGGGACGTGGCCGTGCTGGTCCGAACGTTGTCGTCGACTGGAGACGGCGAATACCTGCGAATCCCGCCTCGGGTGTTCCTCGTCACCGTCGGCATCGGCGACGAAGGCCCATTCGTGCTCGATCTGCCGACTCCCGGTCCGCTCCCCGTCGCACGGTCGGCCGAACTCGAACTGGTGACCGCCGAAGCGCCCGGTGCCGTGGTCGGTGCTGCGATAGCCGTGATGAGCGAGGCCGGCCTGGTGGACGAGTCGTCTGTCACGTCTTCGACGGCCGGGGGGCTGTGGCGACTCGGCGGGGTGGTGCGGGATCCGGCCGGCGTGCCGCTCGAGGTCGTCGTGTGGCTCGACGATTCGGGGTCGCGGGTGTCGGCGCCCACGGGCTCCGGACACACGGGGGATTGAGCGGTCAGGGATCGACCGGTCGGGGGAGACGGGCGGATCGACTCAGCCGAAATGCGCTTCGAGCGCGCTCACGGCAGGCCCCTGGATCTCGTCCCAGGAGGCATCGCCCGTCTTGGTAAGCGTGACGAAGTCCGCCGTCAGGAACATGCTCACCACTCCGGGGATCGAGAGGATGGTCTCGGCCAGCGGGCTCTCGGCGGCGTTGGCCTCGGTGTAGGTGGTGGGACCACCCACCGGCGTGCCGACCGTGAACTTCAGAGCGTTGGGGTTCGGTGTCCTGTCGATGTCGATCGCCATGAACGTGTCACCTCTGGTCGTCGATTCGGGAGCCGCGCCACGGTCCACTCGCGACGGATCGTAGCGACCATCATGGAGCCGTGGCGATCGGCATCGACGTAGGTGGAACCTTCACGGACA
The DNA here is from genome assembly GCA_965364515.1 of uncultured bacterium. GTDB lineage: Bacteria > Actinomycetota > Acidimicrobiia > Spongiisociales > ZC4RG35 > JAHEDH01. The sequence continues at coordinate 11,965 of CBDTXZ010000052.1, read as the reverse complement.
TCGTGTTCGTCGATGGCGACCAGGTGCGTGTCGGCAAGGTGTCGACCACGCCCGATCAGTCCGTTGGGGTGATCGAAGGCGCGAGAGCGATCGGTGCGGTGTCCCAGCCGCTCATGGTCCACGGCACGACCGCGGCGACCAATGCGCTTCTCGAGCACAAGGGGGCGACGGTTGTGATGATCACCGACGGCGGGTTCCGCGACATCATCGAGATCGGTCGCTCGGACCGCCCGGCCCTCTACGACATGTCGGTCGACCGTCCACCACCCCTCGTCGCGAGGGAGCACAGATTCGAGGCCACCGACCCCGATTTGCTCCAACGTGTGATCGAGGCGGCGCCCGACGTGATCGTCGTTGCGCTCAAGGACGCCTATCGAGACGGTGGCCCCGAGCTGGAGTTGAAGCGACGTCTCTTGTCCGCCGTCGACGTCGACGTGCTGGCGAGTCATGAGATCGCCAACGAGTTCAGGGAGTTCGAGCGAGCCAGTACGGCGATCACCGCTGCCTATCTCCGCCCTGCCGTCGAACGATATCTGGGGCGCCTGTCCAGCGCAGCGACACCGGATATCGCCGACGAGTTGCTGATCATGCGGTCGAACGGGGGCGTTGCCCCGGTCGGCACGGCGGCGGCGAACCCGACCACCATCCTGCTGTCGGGACCTGCAGGCGGGGTGGCCGCAGCGGCCGAGCTCGCAAGTCGGCTAGATCTCGGTCGAGCGATCTCCTTCGACATGGGAGGCACGTCGACCGACGTCTGTCGGATCGAAGGGGGAGTTCCCGTGATCGCCCAACACACCGAGGTGGGCGGCTACCCGTGTCTCATGCCGACGGTCTCGATCCACACCGTGGGCGCAGGCGGCGGATCGATCGCCTGGATCGATCCAGGCGGCTCACTCCGGGTCGGGCCCCGAAGCGCAGGGGCAGTTCCCGGCCCTGCCGGCTACGGGCGGGGAGGAACGGAACCGACCGTGACGGATGCCAACATCGTCCTCGGGCGCATCGACGCCGAGGCGGTCTTCGGGGACGGTGTCGGGATCGACTTCGATGCCGCCGAACGAGCAGTGTCCGAACTCGGCGCCCGGCTCGGCCTGTCAGCGGTCGAAGCGGCGCTGGGGATCGTCGAGGTTGTCGAATCGCACATGGAACGCGCGATCGGCGAGGTCTCCGTCAGGGAGGGCTACGACGCTCGTGCGGCCGCCCTGGTCGCGTTTGGCGGGGCGGGTGGACTCCACGCTGCGGCACTAGCTTCCCGGCTCGGGATGGATTCCGTGGTGGTTCCGAACCACGCCGGGGTCTTCTCCGCGGTCGGATTGCTCCTCAGTCCGATCCGCGTCGACGTCACGGTGCCCTCCCTGGATCTGGATCCGGATCGGATCGGCCGGTTGTCGTCAGATGCGGTCGCAACCGTCACGGACCACTTCATCTCGAGTGTCGGGTCCGAGCCCGAGACGATCGAGCTGACAGCAATGGCGCGATACGCCGGACAGTCCCATGAGCTCTCGGTGCCAATCGACGAGGGATGGGGTGGTCTCGAGCTCGTCGATGCATTCGGAGACGTGCACGAGCAGCGGAATGGCTTCCAGCGGCCGAATGACCCGATCGAGCTCGTCGCCGTGCGCGCCACCGCGACGGCGGCCTCCGAGGTCGCAGTCCCGGCTCCCGATGTCGGCTCGGGCGCGCCCGGCCGCAGGCAGGTCGAGACGGCTGCCGGTCCGGTCGATGTCCCCGTCCTTGCACGCTCGACCCTCGCTCCCGGATGGGCGGTGTCTGGACCGGTGATCATCGAGGATGGCGGCTCCACGATCTGGACCCCGCCTGGGCACCGGGCGACCGTGCTCGAGGGTGGAGAGCTGGAGCTGCGCCGATGACCACATCACCGGTCGATCTCGAGATCGCACGTAACCGTCTTCGAGGCATCGCCGACGAGATGGGCATCGTCCTCCGGAGGACGTCGTATTCGCCGAACATCAAGGAGCGCGCGGACTGTTCGGCCGCAGTCTTCACCGCGTCCGGCGACATGCTGGCCCAGGCCGAGCACATCCCAGTCCACCTCGGCGCCATGCCGGCGTCCGTGCGCGCAGTGATCGACCGGTTCGATCCCGAGCCGGGCGTCCAGTACGCGGTGAACGACCCGTTTGCAGGCGGCACCCATCTCAACGACCTGACCATCGTCGAGCCGGTCTTCGCCGGTGGAGAGCTGATCGCCTGGGTCGGCAACCGGGCGCATCACGCCGATGTCGGCGGCGAGGCTCCCGGTTCGATGCCTGCCCACGCGACACACGTGACGCAAGAGGGGATCGTGATCTCGCCGATGCCCGCCGTTCGCGACGGAGAATGGCTCGACGCGTTTCTCGATCCGTTCCTGGCTGCGACCAGGACGCCGGCAGAGCGTCGGGGCGATCTCTCGGCCCAGCTGGGAGCAAACCGGGTGGCCGTTCGGAGGATCGAAGCATTGGTTTCGGATGATGTCGACGGCTTCGTCACGATGGCGTCGTCGATCCTGACGTACGGTGAGCGGAGGATGAGAGCCGCCATCGGTGAGCTCGACACCGGGACGTTCGCGTTCGAGGACTACATGGAACACGGCGAGGACGACGTGGTGATACGAGTCGACCTGACGATCGATCGTGACGGGATCACTGCGGATTTCTCCAAGTCCGACGATCAGGTGCCGGCCAATTTCAACGCCGTCGAGGCCGTGACCCGCTCGTGTCTGTACTACGCACTCCGTGTGGTCACCGACCCGAGCATCCCGGCCAACGGCGGCAGCTATCGGGCGACGTCATTGGTGACGCGGCCCGGGAGTGTCGTCTCGGCATCGCCGCCTGCGGCCGTTGCCGCCGGCAACGTCGAGACCAGCCAGCGCATCGCCGACGTGCTCCTCGGTGCGTTCGCCCACGCTGCGAGGGGTCGGGTTCCGGCCGCCTCGCAGGGGACGATGAACAACGTTCTCATCGGCAACGACCGTTTCGCCTACTACGAGACGGTCGCCGGCGGCCAGGGAGCGCGGCCCGGTCGTGACGGGCAGTCGGGAATCCAGACCGGGATGACGAACACCCGAAACACGCCGATCGAGTCGCTCGAACGTCACTACCCCTTTCGGGTCACCCGCTACATGCTCCGCACCGGGAGTGGAGGCTCCGGCCGGTTCCTTGGCGGCGAAGGAATCGAGCGTGAGATCGCGTTCGACGAGCCGGCAACCCTCTCGCTCATGGGTGAGAGGCGCCGGCATCGGCCTTGGGGTCTCGAAGGTGGCGGACCGGGGGCCTGCGGCGAGGACTTCCTGACCAGGGCCGACGGCACGGTCGAGCGCTTGCCGGGAAAGGTGACCGTTGAAGTCGAGCCCGGCGACGTCCTCCTCGTGCGCACGCCGGGTGGAGGCGGCTACGGCACGTAGGTTCATCGGAGACTCTCAGCGAGCCGATTCTTCAACGGCGACTGCGAATGCCTCGATGTCCTGTGGCGACGTCAGGTGCACGAATCGGATGTGACTCCAGGTCGGGTCGACCATCCAACCCGCCAACTGGTTTCGCTTCCGGCGTTGCTGAGTGACGATCCACCACACGAGGGACTGTTCGCGGCGCCAGACCATCAACTGGGGCCAGAATCGTTCGGTGTTCGTGCCCCACAACAACTCGCCCGTTCTCATCCGACGCCACGATCGGCGCAGCATCCGCCAGACGAGTCGCGGTACTCCCAGGTCGAGATAGACGACCGTGTCGAGCCGGTCCCAGAAGACCCGCTGGGAGAACGATGCGTACGACCCGGCCACCACCCACCCGTCCCCTTCGGTCGCGGTTTCGATCCTGCGTTCGAGCTCGGCGGGGTCGCGTTCGTTGAGGCCGACCCAGCCCGGCTCCCAGTTGAGAGCGTCCAGTTCGACGAGGGGGAGTTCGAGCGCCCGGGAGAGGCGCTCGGCGAGTGTGCTCTTGCCGGATGAGCTGTTCCCCATCACATGAATGCGCCGGCCCACGTCCGAGCGCCCGCTTTCACCCATCGAGACCTCCGAGCGGCGGAAACCCTACTCCGGGCCTCCGACCCCCAGCTGCCTCAACGAGTGTCGCTGGGTACCATCCCGCCCATGAGCATCGTGTCAGACCTCGTCGACCTTCTCGGGAGCGAACGCGTGCTCGACGACCGGCTCGATGCCTGGACGTACGGCAAGGACGCCGGGGTGTTTCGCGGCGACGTGGACGTGGTCGTGCTTCCCGAGACGACAGCGGAGGTCGCCGAGATCGTTCGTATCGCCGAGCGTCACGACACCTCGGTGGTCGCCCGCGGCGCAGGCACGGGACTGGCAGGTGGAGCTGTTCCGCTCTCTCGCAACGTCATCGTGTCGACCATCCGCATGAACGAGATCTCCGAAGTCTCTCCGGAAGACCGCACCGCATGGGTGGGCCCAGGAGTCATCAATCTCGATCTCTCTCGCCATACGGAGCGGATTGGGCTGCACTTCGCTCCCGACCCCTCATCGCAGTCGGCGTGCACGATCGGCGGCAACGTCGCCAACAACTCCGGTGGGCCGCACTGTCTGACCGAGGGTTCGACCGTCAATCACGTGCTGGGCGTCGAAGTGGTGCTCGCAGGTGGTGAGGTGGTCACCGTCGGCGGTGTCGCACCCGACCCGATCGGACTCGATCTCCGTGGAATCCTCGTGGGCTCGGAGGGTACGCTCGGGATCGTCACCAGGGTCCTGGTGCGGCTGACCCCGAATCCACCCGACGTCCGAACGCTGTTGTGCGCGTTTGCTTCCGTCGAGGACGCAGCGAGGGCGGTCTCCGGCATCATCGCCGCCGGTGTCGTGCCCGCTGCACTCGAGATGATGGATCAACGCATGACCGTGGCGGTCGAGAACTGGCTCGGGGCCGGGCTCCCAACCGATGCTGCGGCCATCCTGCTGGCCGAAGTGTCCGGCTCGACCGAAGCGGTGGATGCAGAGGCGGCCGTGATCAGACGGGTCTCCGAGGAGGCGGGAGCGTCCAGCGTGTCGCTTGCAGCCGACGATGCCGAGCGCCAACTGTTGTGGAAGGGACGCAAGTCTGCGTTCGGTGCGGTCGCACAGTCGGCGCCGGACTACTACCTCCACGACACGGTCGTCCCGCGGACACAGCTCGTTGAGGCCATGGCAGAGGTCTACGCGATCGGTGAGAAGTACGGCCTCGAGATGATGAACGTCTTCCATGCCGGAGACGGCAACCTCCATCCGCTGATGAGTTTCGACGCATCCGAGCCCGGAGCGATCGAGCGAGTCAACGCGGCAGCAGACGAACTCGTCGAGATGTGCGTGGCCAGAGGCGGCGTCCTGTCGGGTGAGCACGGAATCGGCAAGGAGAAACGGGACCTGATGGGCCTGATGTTCGACGACTATGCGCTGGACGCTCAGGCCCGGATCAAAGAGGCGTTCGATCCCGGCGGCGTCTTCAATCCCGACAAGATCCTCCCTCGAGGCTCCCGGTGCTTCGACTTCGGGCGCACCGTTCCGGTCCCCGAAGGCGTGTGGGTGTAGACGATCGTGGGCGAGACCGAGACCGAACGCGCTGGGCTGCAGGAGGCACGCGCAATCCTCCCAGGCGCTGCCGCATATCACGAGCCCGGCACGATCGACGAGATGGCCATCCTGTATCGGGCCCTGGACTCCAGCGAGACGACGACGCTCGTGGTCGGCGGGGGGAACCACCTCGGGGTCGGACATCCCGTCCTGGCCGATGCGGTCGTCTCCACCGGAGGCCTCGACAGGGTGATCGATCACCAGCCCGAGGACCTCACCCTCACGGTGGAGGCCGGCGTCACGCTGGGTTCGATCGAGGAACTGCTTGCGCCGCACCGCCAGACGGCGGCGCTCCTCGAGACGAGCCCGACTGCGACAATCGGCGGCGTGGTCGCCGCCGGTTTGTCCGGCTATCGACGAAACCGATTCGGTCCAACCCGCGACCGGGTGCTCGAGGTGACCCTCGTCACCGGTGACGGGAGGGTGGTGACGGGTGGGGCCCGGGTCGTCAAGAACGTTTCCGGCTACGACCTTCCTCGCCTCGCGACCGGCTCGTTCGGGGGGCTCGGCGTGATCGCGTCCGTCTGTCTGAAGCTGTGGCCGGAGCCGGAAGCTCAGGCGACGGTTCGGCTCGACGCCGTCGCCGACGCGGGGCGGCTCCACCGGCCGATCGCCGTCCTCGAGACCGAGGAGGGTGCCTGGGCGTACCTGCAGGGGCCGGCGGCCCACGTTGCGTCCGCAGCCGAGGTAGGCACCAAGCAATCCGACGGTCTCACCTGGCCGGTGTTGGACGGGCCGGGCACCGCCGAAATGCGGGTTGCGCCCTCGCTCGTTCCCGAAGCGGTCGCTCGACTCGAGGTTCCATTCATCGCCCAACACGGGGTCGGCGTGGTGGAGTTCGCATCGGAGGATGCGGATCTGTTGACCGACGCGCGGGGATGGTGCGAGTCGGTCGGTGGCTCCCTCGTCGTGACGTCCCGTTCTGTTCCGCCTGACGTGATCTCGACCTTCGATCCGTGGGGAACCCCGCCGCCGGCGCTGGCGCTGCAACGGAGACTCATCGCGGGTTTCGACCCGCATCGAATCGTCAATCGCGGCAGACTGCCGGGAGGAATCTGATGGCGTACGTCACACCAGACGCACCGACCAGGTCCGAGCTGTCGGCGTGTGTGCAGTGCGGTCTCTGTCTCCCTCACTGTCCGACCTTTCGCCTCACGGGTCGGGAATCCGCGAGCCCTCGCGGTCGGCTGATGGCGATGAGCGCGGTGCTCGATGGTGTCCTCACCGTCGATGAGGCGTTCGACGATGCGATGTCGTTCTGTCTCCAATGCCGGGCGTGTGAGGCGGTGTGCCCCGGGTTGGTCCCGTTCGGTCGAGCGATGGAGGGGGCGCGCGCTGAGCTCGCTGTGCAGCGACCGACTCCCCAACGGCGAACCCGGCGTCTCCTGCTCGGTTCGATCCTGCCGAACCGAACAGCGATGTCGCTGGTCACCTTCGGTGCCTCACTCGTCCAGCGGGTGCGCCTCGGCGGCATGCTCCCCGCCACCATCAGAAGGTCCTTCGTCGGGATGCGTCGCCTCGGCGGGCGGAGTTCGTGGGTCGGCCGGGAGGTGCTGCCTGCCGGTTCTCCACGCGGAACGATCGGCTTGCTCGCCGGGTGTGTCATGGACGACTGGTTCGGACCGGTGCACGACGCCACGGTCGAGGTGCTGCGTGCGGCCGGCTACCGGGTGATCGTTCCGCGGGTTCAGACTTGTTGTGGGGCCTTGGCGGCGCACGACGGCCATGTCGAGGTGACTCGTCGGCTCGCCCGGACCAACCGGGAGGCGTTCTCGGACGTCGACCTGATCGTGTCGGACGCTGCCGGCTGCACTGCGCATCTCAAGGAGTACGACCACTGGGCTGGGCCCGGTTTTCAGGATCGGGTCCGCGACGTCACAGAACTGGTCGCCGAACTGATCGATGCCGGGGACCTGCCGACCCTGTCGGCCGATCGGGGCACCGTCGCCGTGCAGGATCCGTGTCACCTGCGTCACGCCCAGCGGATCACGAGTGCGCCTCGGGTCATCCTTCGGGCGGCCGGCTACACCCCGGTCGAGATCGACCCCGACGGCCTGTGTTGCGGAGCCGCCGGGATCTATTCGGTGCTCCATCCGGACACCTCACACGAGCTCGGGACCCGCAAGGCCGACCAGATCCGCTCGACCTCGGCGTCCATCGTCTCGTCCGCAAATCCCGGCTGCGAGATGCAGTTGCGGTCCCACCTCGACGGAAAGATCGAGGTCTCGCATCCCGTCGAGCTTTACTGGGAGGCACTTCTCGAATCCAGCTCCCTGCCGGCCGGCCGGGGATCGAACGATCGCATCGGAGCACTGTGAACATCACTGAGCACATCGGAAGTCATCCGCAATCGATCCGGTACTACTTCGCACTCATCGGCAGCACATTCCGGACGATGCTGTCCATGGGCATGCTCGTCGTCGGAAGCGGGCTCATGGGACTGGCGATCGCCGTGTTTCTCGACGGCTTCGGGATCGTCGAGATCGGACTCGGTCTCTCGATCGGTGAGGTGCTGGGCTCGTTCGTCGTCATCGGAGTCTCCGCCGCCTTCGCGTTCGGCGTCGCAACCGAGGGCAGGTACGGGACGGCTGCGCTCATGGCCCGGTATCCGTCGCTGGAGGTGGTCGCCGGCAGGATCTTCGGTGGGCTGCTGGTGGCGCTCTTGCTGGGTTGGATCGCCGGCCAGCTCGAATCGCTCGTCGTCGATCAGGAGCTGCCGTTCCGGGTCGGCCAAGAGGTGATCCGGGCCACCGGATCCGCAGGCTTGCTCGCCGTGCTCGTGGGTGTCCCCGGTGTGTGGCTGTTGCGGCAGGGGATCAGGCGGGCGGGGTTCGAAGCCGACATCGAGTTGCCAGGCATCTACGTCCTCTGGGCGGTCTTCGCCCTCATTGCGTTCTCGATGCCGGCGGCGTGACGCTCGACTGGATCGAGCAGGTCACCTCGGGGCCGGGAGCCGCAGAGGTCGATCGACTGGTTTCGGCCCGATTCGGCGAGCCCGAGTTGTTGGGCGAGCTCACCGCCCTACGTAAGCGATTCCCCCGAGACGTGGCTTCGGCGATCGTCGAGACGGCGCTGCTCCGGCTCCGGGCCTCGGCCAAGTTCCCCGAAGCGAGTCGGATGCTGTTCGATCGAGACGGCCTGGAGCAGGCCACCGCCTTCGGAGTGTCCGAGTATCGGGCGGCGCGTATCGCCGAGCTCGCTCCAGAGCGGGTCTTCGACCTCGGCTGCGGAATCGGAGGCGACGCGATCGCGCTGACAGCATGCTCCCCGGTGATCGGCGTGGACATCGACCCCGACCGGGTCCGCATGGCGGCCCACAACTGTGCGACCGTCGGTGGGGATCATCCGTTTCATCCCGTGGTGGGCGATTCGATGACGATCCAGCCCTTTGCGTCGGCGTTCGTGTTCGCCGACCCTGCCCGGCGGGCCGGAGGTCGAAGACTGCGAGGTCTCGACGCCTACCTCCCACCGGTCGGAGCGCTGATCGAACGCTGGAGGCCGCACGCCGGCGCGATGGCCGTGAAGGTCGCTCCCGGAGTGCCGGACGAGGAGATCCCCGATGACGCAGCAGCGGAGTGGATCTCGCTCTCCGGGGCGCTCCGTGAAGCCGTGCTGTGGTTTGGAGGGGCAGCGGTGCCCGGAGAGCGTCGGGCCACCGTGCTTCCGTCGGGAGCGACGATCACCGGCCCGGAGCCGGACGGCATCGCGGTCGCCCCGATCGGTCGGTGGCTGCACGAACCGGACGACGCAGTCGTGCGGGCCGGGCTGGTCCGGTGTGTTGCGGCGGAGACCGGAGCAGCGATGATCGACCCGAGCATCGCCTATCTCACCTCCGATTCACCGGTGGACCATCCGATGGTGACGAGCCACCGCATCGACGAGGTGATGCCGTTCAATCTCAAGGCGCTGCGGTCACGTCTCGCCGAGCTCGACGTCGGTGTCGTGACCATCAAGAAGCGGGGTAGTCCGATCACGCCCGAGGAGTTGCGACCGCGCCTCAGACTCGAGGGACACCGAACTGCGACCATCATCCTGACCAGGACCGCCGATGGGCCACTCGTCGCGGTCAGTCTGTGAGGGTGCGGGCGTAGAGATAGCCGTGGTGGACCTCACATCCGGCGTGCTCGAACGCCTCGTCGAGCCAGTCGAGTGACGGCATCATGACCATCACAGACTTCACGCGCCGACGGGCTGCGAGATCGACGACGGCACGGGCGAGCTTCGGGGCGTCCAGCGGGTTGGTCACGACCCAGGGGACGGTGAGCTGATCGCCGTCGGTACTGGCGATGACCCATCCCGAAGCACACTGCAGCAGCTCGCGTTTCCGAGAGGCCTCTGCCACGTCGTCGATCGTCATCCGCCGGAAGGTCCACCCGATCGGAAACATGCCCCGGCCTGCCGCTGCCATCTCCGAACTCGACCAGGCGATCCATGCAGGATCGATCTCGGCGCGTGAGCCCGACGCCAGCTGTTCCTCGCCTGGAACCCTTCGCCCGCCGTTCGTCACCGGGTCGATCCGCCCGGTCCCGAGATCGCGCATCGGCCATGACCACGACCCCACCCGCCGATATCCGGAGCGCTCGACCTGCTGCTGGGCGGCCCCGTTCCAGTCCTCGATGAGGAGGCGGGCGACGACCGCGCCGCGCCGCGCAGCCCATTCGCAGAGTGCGTGGTTGATGGCGGTTCCGACACCCTGCCGGCGGTGGTCGGGATGCACCCGGGCGGCGTGGATCCAGGCCTCGCGTGCACTCATCATCAGAACCCTGGCGAGTCCGATCGGCGTGTCGGCCTCGTCGACGGCGACCATCACGGTGGAGTCGTCGTGGTCGAGCCAGCCCTCGAATCGGTCGGGTACGTAGTCGCCCCAGGCGAACGTCCCGGTCGTGAACGCCCGCACTGCGTCGAGGTCCGTGGTTCGCGCCGGCCGGACCTGCATGGTCACATCCGTTCGGGGACGCTGATCCCGAGGAGGTCGAGCGCAGTGACCACGACGCGACGTGTCAGGCCCGCCAGCGACAGCCATGAGGAGCGCAGTGCGTGGTCCTGTTCGCTCAGGATGTGACATTGCTCGTAGAAGCGGTTGAAGGCACCCGACAGCTCGTAGCAGTACTCGGCGATGTGGTTCGGTGCCCGGAGTGTGATCGCCCGGTCGACCGCGTCGGCGAACCCGGCGATCTGGAGCATCAGCGCCCGTTCGGTGTCGTTCTTCGGTGCCAACATCTCGCCAGGCTCGAGACCCTGCTCGGACGCCTTCTTGAGCAGCGACGAGATCCGCACCGCCACATACAGCAGATACGGCCCGGTCCTCCCCTCGAACGAGCTGAACCGCTCGAGATCGAAGATGTAGCTCGACGTTCGATGATTGGAGAGGTCACCGAACTTGACCGCAGCCATTCCGACCAGCCACGCGATCTCGGCACGCTCGTCCGCCGGGTAGTCGGCTGCCAGGCCCTTGCTGTCCATGCTGGCGAGGGCGATCGCCTCGATGTCGGCGAGGAGGTCACGGAGAAGAGGGAGGTCGCCGTCGCGGGTTCGCAGCGGTGTGCCATCGAGTCCGTTGACCGTTCCGATCTTGGCGTGCTCGAGCAGGAAGGATTCGGGGGCGATGCCTCCCTTGCGCGCCGCCCGGAACACCTGCTCGAAGTGCAGGCTCTGTCTGGCGTCGACGAAGTAGATCGCTCCCGTTCCCTCGAGGTCCTCGACCCGCTCTTCGACGGTGGCGAGGTCCGTGGTGGCATAGGCGTAGCCGCCATCGCTCTTGACGAGCATGAGCGGCGGGATCTGATGATCCTCGTCGGGGGTGCTCACGTGAACGACCACGGCTCCATCCGACGGCTCGGCTGCGCCGGACGACTCGAGGCGCTCGATCATCGGACCGATCCGATCATGGACCGAGCTCTCGCCCAGCCAGACGTCGAAGCTGACGTCGAGGTCGTCGTAGACAGTGGAGATGGCCGCAACCGAGACGTCGCGAAAGTGCTGCCAGAGCGCCCGATAGCCGGGGCGTCCGGCCTGGAGGTCGACGGTGGCGAGCCGGGCGGCGGCGGCATATGCGGGCTCGGTCTTCATCTTGGCGGTCGAGATCGGATAGAGCCGCTGGAGGTCTTCGATCGTGACGGGAGACTCGTCCGGATACGGCCCGGTGTAGGACTCGTCGAAGTAGATCAGCTCCGGGTGCTCGTTGCGGACTTCGACGAGCAGTTGACCCATCTGCACGCCCCAATCGCCCAGGTGGACATCGCCGGTCACCCGGGCGCCTGCAAACCGCAAGGTTCGCTTGTGCGACTCGCCGATGATCGCGGTCCGAAGGTGGCCAACGTGCAACTCTTTGGCGACGTTCGGGCCCCCGTAATCGAGAATCCAATGCTCGTCGGCACCCACCGGTGTGACTCCGAGGCGGTCGTCTCCGGCGGTGGC
>CBDTXZ010000051.1:0-18398 GCA_965364515.1 uncultured bacterium | reverse complement strand
TTTCAGCAGCCCGCTTGTTGGAGGATGGGGTAGGGGTTGATGGGGGAGCCGTCGACGAGGATCTCGAAATGGAGGTGCGGGTCCGATCCGATGGCGTTCCCACTGTCGCCGACGTAGCCGACCACGGCGCCGGCCGGAACGTCACCTGCGAGCGCGAAACCATCCATGTGGGTGCCGATGTAGGTGCGTCCGTCGTCGCCTGCCAGCCAGAACTGGAGACCGCCGACGACACCCGACTTCAGCTCGACGAATCCCGAAACCGGTGCGAGGACCTCGGTGCCGCGTGGGGCGAACAGATCGTTGCCCTGGTGGAAGCGGCCCCCCGACCGTGGAAAGCCCCAGTCGTTGAAGTACCGGGAGCCGGGCACCGGGCACACCCACCCTGCGGACGGAACGGTGAGCTGGTCGCCCGGTCTGATCAGATCAGGGTCCCGGATTGCGTTGGTGGCAACCAACGACTGCACCGACGTGCCGAAACGGGACGCGATGGCGGCGAGCGTCTCGCCCGGCTCGACGGTGTGCATCGACGTGCCGCTCGGCTCGGTCGCAGACGAGACCGGCGGCGCGACCCCGTCGACGATGGTGAGTTGGGTTCCAACGAAGATCTGTGACGGGTTGGTGATCCCGTTCACCTGGGCGATCCCATCGACGGTGGTGCCATAGAGTCTGGCGATCGAGCCGAGCGTGTCCCCGGCTGCCACGAGGTGCGTGCCGATGATCGCCGGGCTCTCGGCCGGCGTCGCCGTCGGGGCTCCGGGGATCGAGACGAGTTGGCCGATCCTGAGAAGGTCGGGATTGGTCAACCCGTTCGCCTCGATGAGGTCGCCGACGGTGGTGTCGTACAGCGAGGCGATCTCGGCGAGCGTCTCGCCAGGAGCGACCCTGTGTGTCGCTTCGGTGTCGCCCCCCGGAATCACGAGGTCTTGGCCGACGACGATGAGATTCGGGTCGGTGATGCCGTTGAGATCGGCCAGTTCCGCGACCGTGGTTCCGTGCTCGATTGCGATCCCGGCAAGAGTGTCTCCGGGCTTCACCTCGTAGCCGGCCGAGGTCATCGAGACGAAGAGCGCGAGCGTCATCGCCGCAGTGGCGAGGCGTCCGGGCCTCGGTGGCTTGATCTTGTGTGGCATCTCCGTATCCCCCTGGAAATGCCCCTGACAGCGCCCGCTGTAGAGAAAACCATACCGCGAAATCTGGGTCTGTGGCGCCGTCCGGACCCCCGTCCGAGGCGCCTCGCCCGTCTCACCCCGGATTCGTGGTGGCGGCTCGCACCCGCAGCTGGCCGCATGCAGCGTCGATCTCCTGACCTCGGGTGTTCCGAATGGTCACGTTCACACCGAGCTCTTCGAGCCTCGATGCGAACAGCTCGATGACCGGCCGCGTCGACGGCTGGTCGATCGACAGCGGCGTCGGGTTCATGGCGATGAGATTGACGTGCGCCCGCAGGCGCCGGGCGATGGGGGCGAGCTTCTCGGCCTGGTCCATCGTGTCGTTGATGCCTGCGAGCATGGTCCACTCGATCGAGACGCGACGTCCCTTCGATTCGAAATAGGCGGCCGCCGCCGCCTCGACTTCGGCGAGCGGGTAGCGCTTGTTGATGGGCACGATCGAGGAGCGCAGCTCGTCATCGGCGGCATGGAGGCTCACTGCGAGACCGACCTGCCAGGGGTCGTCGGCGAGCTTCAGCATGCCGGGAACCATCCCGACGGTCGACACGGTGATCGACCGAGCCCCCATCCCGATGTGGTCGATCATCCTCCTGATCGACTCCCGGACACGGTCGTAGTTGGCGAGCGGCTCTCCCATGCCCATGAACACGATGTTCGTCACTCGTCCGGGTGACCCGTCCATGGGATGGCGTCTGAGCCATGCGTTGGCGTACTGGACCTGCGCAACGATCTCACCCGCCTCGAGGTGGCGGTCGAACCCGAACTGGCCGGTTGCGCAGAAGGTGCATCCCAGTGCGCAACCCGCCTGACTGGAGATGCACAGCGTCGTGCGATTGTGATAGCCCATCAGAACTGCTTCGATCGCCATCCCGTCGTGCGCCCGGAACAGCCACTTGCGGGTCGTGCCGTCGTCGGCCGACTGCTCCGCTTCGACCGCGAACGGCCACAGGCGGTCCGCCAGCGACTCGCGAAGGCTCGGCGGGAGGTTGGTCATCTCCGCGGTCGTGAGGACCGGCGTCCGGTACAGCCAGTCGTGAAGCTGATCGGCCCGATAGCTCGGCTCGTCACCGATCAGAGTCCCCAAGTCGCGGGGATCGGTGAGATAGGGCATCTACAGACGGGCGGCTTGGTCGCGCCAACCCTCGACGCGTGTCTCTGCGACGTCGGCCACCCGTGCCAGGGTGGCGTCGTCGGAAGCCGCCAGCTTGGCGAAGGTGTCGATGCCGGCGGCTCGAAGCCGGGAAGCGAACACCGGCCCGATCCCGTTCACCCGAGTCAGGTCATCGGTGACGCTGTCGGTGGACGGCATCTCCGGCGGGGGCTCCACGACGCGAAAACGGGGAGGCTCCGGCTCTGCCGGCGCCGCGATGGAAATGAGCCGATCGCGCATCGCCCACAGCACTGCGGCGGCGCCTCCGATGAGTCCAATGATCCGACCAACCCGTTTCATGTCCCCAATGGTAGGTGCGGTCGAGCGTCAGTTGTCGTCGTCATCCGCCGGAACGTATGGGATGTCGACATGTGCGATCGGACTCAGGTGGCCGACGTCGTTGTATCCCAGCAGTCTCGGCCCAGGCACGATCGTGCAGAGGGAGGCGTTCTCTGCAGACGCGATCGGGCCCTTGAACACGTTTCCCCGCAGTTCGAGGCCGGACGCCCAGGCCGCCGCGATCACGAGCGGACCGCCATGGCTGAACACGGCCGTCACGCCGTCCGCGGTGAGCAGGCCCTGCAGAGCTTCGATGACGCGGGAACGTACGTCGGACCATCGCTCGCCTCCCGGACGGTCCACGTCGGCACCGTCGAGGTAGCGCTGCCAGACGTCCGGCCAGCCGGCCGCGACCTCGGAGGGGGTGAGCCCCGTCCACTCGCCGTTGTGGATCTCGCGGAAGCGAGGGTCGAGAACCGCTTCCAGTCCGACCGCTTCGGCCAGTGGAGCAGCCGTCTCCATCGTCCGCCTGAGGTCGCTCGTGACGATCCGGTCGATCGGTGCGCCGGCGAGACGCTCGGCGACCTGCTCCGCCTGCCGTCGGCCGGTCTCGGTGAGCCCGGCATCAGACCAGCCGATCAGACGATGATGCCGATTCCCGTCGGCCTCGCCGTGGCGGATGAGAACCACGCTGCCCATCAGGTGACGAGCGCGCTGGACGTGGCCACCCTCGGGTCGGCGGCAGCCGTGCGGAGCCCATCGGAGCCGACCGCGATCATCGAGATCGGTCCCCAACCTCCGGTCGGGCCCTCGACCAGTTCGATGGTGTGCCCGCGCGTGCGCAGATCATCGACGATGTCGACGGCGTACGAGGACTCCAGCCTGAGCGACGACGTCGTGCCGGGAGCGAAGTGCTCGGTCGTCCATCTCGGTCTCGACTGGGCGACCCGAGGTTCGTCACCCGCGGCGAGGTGGTGGGCCGAGACCTGTGCCAGGAGTTGGGGTTGCTGATGTCCCCCGCGGGTTCCCAACACCAACGAGAGCTCCCCGCCCCTGGACCAGATGGTCGGGGAGAGGGTGTGGAGCGGGCGCTTGCCCGGCATCAGCTCGTTCGGGTGACCGGCGACGAGGCTGGCGCCGGCGCCGCGGTTGTGCAGCAGGAACCCCGAGTCTCCGGCGCCGATCCCGGATCCCAGGCCGTGGAAGTTCGACTGGATGAGCGACACACCCATGCCGTCGTCATCCACCACGCACAAGTAGGCGGTCCCTGCCGGCTTTGGACGCGGTGCTTCGAACCGTCCGGCTCGATCGCCGATGCGGTCTGCGAAGTCGGCCAGGCGCTCGTCATCGAGGAGCCGTTCATCGGGGACGGGTGCGAATCTCGCATCGGTGACGATGTCGTCACGTTCCGTCGCGATCGATCGGTAGGCCTCGATGAGCCGGTGGTGGCTCGCAGGGTCCTCCGCATCGAACTCGGACTGCAGCATCTCCAGGATGCGAAGCGTCGCCAGCGTGAGATAGCCCTGGGTGTTCGGGCCGATCGTCCATCCCACCGAGCCGAACACCTCCTTCCGGAGCGGGTCGACCCACTCGGGGTCGAAGCCGTCCAGGTCCTCGAGGGTGATGAGCCCGCCCGTCGCAGCTGTGATGTCGCCGGCCACCGACCCCGAGTAGAAGCCGGGGCGCCCCTCGTCGCCGATCCGCCGGAGCGTCCGGGCAAGGAGCGGCCGCCGGACTCGGTCTCCCTCCGAAACGACTCGAGAACCGCCGAGCAGCTCCCGACCGGACGGGCCAGCGAGGAGTTGATCTCGGCGGGCGTCGGTCGCCCGGGCGAGCTCGTGCGACGCCGGGAACCCACGCTCGGCATGGCGAATCGCCGCAGTGAGGAGGTCGGCCACCGGCATGGTCCCGAAGCGCTCCGCCAGTGTGAACCAGCCGGCCACCGCGCCCGGGATGGACACACTCGCCGGATGGTCGTTGGGGATCACATCGTGTCCCTCCGATCGCATCGTCGCCGCCGACACATTCGAGCCTGCCCATCCCGATGCGTTGAGTGCGGCCGGGCGGGGGTCGCCGGGACGCCAGATCAAGGCGAACAGGTCGCCTCCGATCCCGCACGTCTCGGGAGCGACGGCCCCTTGGACGGCGTTCGCTGCGATCGCCGCGTCGACGGCGTTGCCGCCCCGCGAGAGCACCTCGATTGCGGTGATCGATGTGAGGACGTGGGGGCTCGCGACCGCACCGCCGAATCCGCGGGCGTCACCGCGACCCGTCGTCAACATGACGGACGGATCATGTCGTGCGACGGAGTGAAGGCACGTGGCGGTTCAGAGCGTCGAGTACTGCTCGCACCATCGCCTGCGACGGATCGCCGCCGCCGATCGCCGAGCCCGTCAGCACTCGCTCGGATCCGCCGATCACGAAGACGATGACCGCGATCGCCACGAGATGCGAACCGACGTTGGTGATGTCGACTGCGCTGACCCCGAACGCCACATCCTCGTCGAGCGCCTGCTCGAGGGCGTTCAACGTCGCCTCTGCCACCATGCGAAGCTTCGTGGAGCGGGCTGCCGGCCCGGTGGCCGTCCCGACGATCTTCTCGTCGTGCCACGACAGCTCGACCTCGATGGTGATCCGCGAACCACTCACCGACTCGGATACGTCTTTGACGATCGGACGGTTCCCGGTCAGGAGGTCGGCGCCCTCGATCTGAACGACGGAGATGATTCGCCGGTCGATCGCCGTGTGGAACTGCGCCTGGGCAACCGACTGGATGTCACGGACGAGCTGCTTGGCGGGTTTGCCCGGCTGGGCGAGCACGTGAACCTCACTCGGTTCGCCACCGTCGGTGATCACCCGGACGGTCTCGATTCCAGGCAGGCTCTTGATGATGTCCTCGAACGCTCGGATGTCCATCGCGCGGAGGGTAGCGAAGTGGTATGCGCCGAAACTTCGCGATCAGGGTTGAATCCTCCTGTCGTACGGTCTACATTCGACCCCGTTGGCCTCACCCACAGGGAGGCTGGCGGGAAACCGGACACGCTGGCACGTCCGGTTGGAGGTGGGCGGACCTGTGAGGGGCCTCGCATTGACATGTGAGGATTCCGGCGCGAGAGCGTCGGAGTAACGGGAAACCCGGCGGTCGGTCACCGATTCATCGTGTGATTACAAACCCCTAAGCGGAGCGGAACGTGACGTCGTTCGAAAGCGAATGGCGAACACACCCTCAAAGAGGTGGTAGTCGTATGAAGACCAGACTCGCACGAGTTCTACAGGCGGCAGGCGGCCTCGCAACGATGATCGTGGCGGGCTCCGCCAGCGTCAAGCTCGGCTGATCGGTCGCCGGGACTTCCCTTCATCGATGGCGAGTGAGGCCATGAGACCAGAGAAGCGAAAGCGGTTTTTGATCGGAGCCATCTATGTGATGGCCGGTTTTGTGGCACTCGCATTCGCATGGCCGCCAGGTGACTCGTTCGACTGGCCGCTCTGGTCGATCTTCACCGTCGCCTTCTTCCTCCTGTCGTTTCAATCCGTCGAGGTCAACGACCGCCAGTACGTCTCGTCGTCGATGATGGTGGTCCTCACCGCCGGGGTCTATTTCGCGCTCGAGCCGGACGCCTCGCCGGTGCTGGCGATGTCTCTGCTGGCTGCCGCCGGGCCTCTGACCCGGAGCGACATCGCCAGGAGGCGCGTGTTCGTTCCGGCGTTCAACTTCGGGCAGCTGATCCTGAGCGCCTTCGCCGCCGGCACTGTCTTGGCCTTCCTCATCGACGAGTTGGCCGGTGGGAGCCGCCCCAACCTCACCGATGTGATGGTTGCCACCGGATCCGCCGCTCTGGTCTACACCGCGATCAACAACGTGCTCGTTCAGATCGGCGCTCGCCTCGTATACGGGACCCGTCAGATCATTCCGTGGTCGAGACTCGGGATCCTGTTCCTGTCCCAGGTGCTCATGGGAGCGCTCGGAGGTCTGCTGGGCGTCGTCTTGTGGGACTCGAACGCCGCGACGATCCCGCTCGTGCTCATCGTCTATGTCGTGGGTCATCTCGTGTTCCTGTCGTATTCGAAACTCCGGGAGGCGCACGAGTCCACGCTGAAGGGATTCATCCTGGCGCTCGAAGCTCGGGATCTGTACACGCGAGGTCACACCGAACGGGTCGCCTACTTCTGTCGGCTGATCGGCGAGCAACTCGCATTCACCGGGACCCAGATGGAGCGCATGCGGTGGGCGGCCATCATCCACGACATGGGCAAGTTGGCGGTTCCGGTCGAGATCATGGAGAAGCAGGGAAGACTCACCGACTCGGAGTATCGGGCGTTACGCACGGCCAGCCACAAGGTCGACGATCTCCTCTCGGACGTCGACTTCCTCAACCCGATGGTCCAGATCTGTTCCGGTTCGCATCCGAGGCTGCCCCACGAGGACTTCGGACAGAGCGGCCACTCGCACACGACCCGTCCGACGCTCGAGCAGAAGGTCCTGGCGGTTGCCGACGCGTTCGACGCCATGACGAGCACCCGCGGCTACCGGATGGCGTTCTCGCAGCGCAGGGCATTCGAAACACTGCGTGACGACGAGACACCGCTGTACGACAACGACGTGATCGATGCACTCGAGAGAGGCCTCGCCGGCGTCGGGCGCTCCTACGGACCTCCCGAGATCGCCCTCGAGAGCGAGGAGGCGGCGAATGCGTGACCGTTTGAAGGGTCACGCCGCCCGATGGGTCTGGTTGGTCACCACCGTCCTGACCATCGGCTCTGCGCTCGGCTCGGCCGTGCTGTTCCAGCGTGAAGTCGGTGGAGCGATCGGTGAAGACGGATGGTGGATCATCGGTGCTGCCGCAGCGATCGCCGTCAGCGGGATCTTCGAGGTCCCGACGGCGAGCGGTAACCGGCTGACGTCTTCCTACATCGTGGTCGCTGCGCTCCCGCTGATCTCGACCCGGATCATCCCCGGCGAAACCGTCGCCGGTGTCGAACCGGTGTTCACCCTGCAGGCCTCGCTCTCGGCGATGCTGGCCGGGGTCGCCGCCGTCGCGGTCTATCGCACGTCTCGTGGCACCGATCAGCGTGAAGTCGCTGGGAATCTGGTCCGGAGGCTGTTGGTCTTCGGTGCCTACCTGGGGATCTTCGACGTCATCGCTTCCAGTGACCTGTTCGCTGGGAGCGAGTGGCGCCGTCTGGTACTGCTCTCGGTCGCCGCGATCTGTGCGTTTCTGACCGAGGCGATCGCCGACCTCGTCTTCACCGGCCGGGTGTTCGGTGGACGCATCCGTCACGGTCTCGCCTCCAGCGCGTCCGATGCGGCGGTGTTCGTTTCGCTGATCGCCACCGGTGCGCTCTTCGGTTTGGCCTACGAGGCGATCGGGGAGTGGGCGCTCGCCGTCGCCGTTCTGCCATATGCGTTCACGGCAGGAGCGTTCCGGCGGCTGTCACAGACGAAGCGAACCTATGAACAGACACTGGTGGCCCTCGCACAGATTCCCGAGGTCGGCGGTCACACCCAGCTCGGTCATGCAGACCGGACCAACGACCTTGCGACGGCCATCGCCGAACGCATCGGGGTCTCACCCAGGGAGCACGAACGAATCAGCTATGCCGCGTTCCTGCACGACATCGGCAGGATCACGCTGAACGAGCCGAGCATTCTGCGACAGGGTTTCACCGATGTGGACCTGGCCGGTTGGGGAGCGGAGATCGTGGGCGAGACCAAGTACCTCGAGGACGTGGCAACGATCGTCCGGCGTCAGCATGAGCCGTTCCGGAGCCCCGGAGAGGTCTCCAACCCCGACCTGCCGCTCGCCTCACGAATCATCAAGGTGTGCAGCGCCTATGACGAGTCCGTGCACGAAATGGGCTTCTCGCCGCTGGAGGCGCTCGAGCGGATCCACCGCGGAACGGTCTACGACTTCGATCCGGATGTGGTTCGCGAGCTCCGCGGTGTGCTGGAACGGCGCGGGATGCTCAACCAGCCCACCACGGTCACACCCGCGTAGCCGAACCGCCGCTCAGCTTCACTCCATGCTTGAACCAGCGGACGGGCCGACGCAGTTCGGCTTCGAGGAACCGCCCGATCCCCACTGCGAGGAAGACGTCTCCGAGCGAGAGCACCTGGCCCTGGCCGGCGAGGCGGAGTGGGATCACATCCGACAGGAACGCCAACCGCGTGCTCTGGTCGAGTGGAACGTGCTTCATGCCGCCGATGACGTTCAGCCCGCTCTCGAAACCCGAGGCGACGACGACGGCGCCTTCCAACACCGGCATCCCGCCGTTGAGCGCGATCACGAGAAAGTTCATCGCCACTCCGATTGCGGCGAGCCACATGCCCTTGCGGTCCTTGTTGGCGACGATGACCAGCAGCAACAACACGAAGCTGAAGAGGATGAGCCAGAAGCCGAGGGTCTCGGCCCATCCACGATCGGGCAGCCAGGCGGTCGCCGCCTGCATCCCGAACGCGATCGGAAGGAGTAGCCAGACACGCAGCCGGATATCCCCGAGATTGCTCAAGCGTCCCCCGCGAACAACCGCAACGGCCATGGCCACGAAAAGTACGAGGCTGAGCCATAGCATTGGTCAACGGTATCACATGCCCACTGCAGACCAACTTCGGTCGCTGCAGATCGAGAGTGGAGGCAATCGGATGGTGGAGTACGAGATCGAGGCCGGGGTCGCAACGCTCACGATCAACCAGCCCGAACGCCGGAATCCCATGTCCACCGAGACCATGGCCGAGCTCGCAGGTCACGCCGCCGACGCCGTCTCGGATCCGGATGTCCGGGTGTTGGTATTCACCGGGGCGGGCGACAAGGCCTTCTCGGCCGGCGGAGATCTCTCCGGCGGCTTCGTCGACGACCCGGTCGGGCTCCATCGCCACAGGGGTGTCCTCGCCGATCTGTTCAGGACGATGTGGCGCGGCGGGAAGCCGACGATCGCTCGGGTGAACGGTCACGCTCTGGCAGGCGGGTTCGGTCTCGCCGTGGCCTGCGACATCACGATCTGTGTCGACGACGCCAAGCTCGGCGTCCCCGAGATCGATGTGGGGCTGTGGCCGATGATGATCACGGCTGCGCTCACCCGTTGCATGCCAGAGAAGGCGGCTCTCGAGCTCATGATGACCGGCCGGATCATCACTGCCGCCGAGGCGCACGCACTAGGGGCGGTGTCGAGGGTGGTCGCCAGGGGGGACCTCGATCGGGTCGTCGCCGAAACGGCCGAGGTACTGGCCGCGAAGTCGCAGGCGGCGATGACGATGGGGCGGGACGCGTTCTTCGCCATTGCTCGAAGCGACATCGACACCGCACTCGACCGGCTCCAAGGTGGGCTCACGGCGGTCGCCTCCACCAACGACGCCGTCGAAGGAATCACGGCGTTCCTGGAGAAGCGGCGTCCCGAATGGACCGACTCGTGATCGCATGATCGGTTGCAGAAGCTCCCGTCTGCCGTAGCCTTTTCGAGATGCGGAGGCTTGTTCGAATCATCGGGTGGACCATGGTGTGGTCCGGGAGCATGACGCTCGGACTCGTCGGCTACCAGCTCTTCGTCACCGATCTGATCAACAACTCGGTTCAGGCGGAGGCGAGGGCGGACCTGAGCGAGGAGTTGGACCTGCGTCGCGAGACGCTCACCGCGCCCGTGGTCGTTGACGAGATCCCCGAGGATGCTCCAATCGATGAGGAGTCCGACGACTCCCCGGTGGTGGGCGATCGGATCGAACCGATCTCCTTTCAGCCAGAAGACATCGATGAAGAAGGGATTCCGGTCGGCGAAATCCGGATCCCTCAGATCGGCCTCGAGGCCGTGGTGTTCGAGGGAGTCACCGCCCCGACCTTGCGGAACGGTCCCGGCCACATGCCGTGGACTCCGTTGCCCGGCCAACCCGGAAACGCCGTGATCTCCGGGCACCGGACGACGTACGGTGCTCCGTTCTACGACCTCGACCTGCTCGAGCCGGGAGACGAGATCGAGGTGGACACGGTGATCGGCACCCACACCTACACGGTGCGCGAGACGATCATCGTCACTCCAACCGACGTCTGGGTCACGGAGCCGAGAGAAGGGGCTTGGCTGACGCTCACGACGTGTCACCCGAAGCTGTCGGCTCGGGAGAGACTCATCGTGTTCGCAGAGCTGTCGGCAGGACCGAACCTCGAGTACGTCGAGTTCCTCTTCGAGCAGACGGCCGGCGCCTGACGTTCAGCGGAAGAGCGCCTCGAGATCGGCGACGGTGACCCCACCCTCGAGTTGGTGGGTGACGACTCCAGTCGTGTCGATCACGAAGGTGACCGGGAGGCCGAACCCCGGATACGCCGTGCGGAGTCGACCGGTTGCGTCGTATCCGACCATGAACTCGGACTCGGTCTCTTCCCAGAAGGCGATCGAGTCCTCGAGTTGATCGTTGACGGCGACGCCGACGACGGCGATCTCCGGGTTGTCTCGGTTGAAGGCGGACAGCGCAGGGAACTCCTCCCGGCACTCCAGACACCAGCTGGCCCAGAGGTTGAGGACGAGCGGCCGCCCGTCGTCTGCGAGATGGTCGGAGAGTGTGAACCGACCCCCGTCGAAGAGATCCACGGTCACTTCCGGGGCGATCTGGCCGACCATCGGGCCGGACTGGGTGTCGGGGGCGCTCAGGGCATTGCCGACGACCAACCCGATTGCGATCGTCGCAACGAATACCAGGGTGAGCCGGCCCCTCGCCGGGCGGAGCGGCTGTGCCCGTGGTGCCTCGCTGGAGGGCGCCGCCGACGTGTCTTCCATGATGAGATAGGGTACGACTCTCCACCACGTATCCGGAGACCGCTGTGAGCTTCTTCAATCGCAAGACCGACGACCTCGAGGCCAAGGGCATCGATCCCGCCAGGGTTCCTCCGGGTCAATACGTCACCGAGCGTTTCCCGGTGCTGCACGCCGGGCGAACCCCGAAGGTCGACGAGGCCACCTACGACCTGACGTTTTCTGGCCTCGAAGGGCCCGATCGGGTCTTTCCGCTCTCTGAGATCCGCGAGATGGAGACCACCTCGTGGACCTACGACATCCACTGTGTGACCAAGTGGTCGAAGCTGGACACCCGGTGGGAGGGCGTTGCGGTCGTCGACTTGGTGGGGGGCCTCGACGTTCCGAAGTCGGCCACCCACGTGCTGATGACCGCCGAGCAGGGGTTCACGTCCAACCTTCCCCTGGAGGACTTCCTTCGGCCGGAGAACCTGTTCGCCTGGAAGTTCGATGGTGAGGACCTCGACATCGAACACGGCTGGCCGCTCCGTCTGGTGGTCCCGCACCTGTACTTCTGGAAGTCGGTGAAGTGGATCAGGGGTGTGCGCTTCCAGGATCACGACGAGCCCGGCTTCTGGGAGCGCAACGGCTACCACATGTACGGCGACCCTTTCAAGGAACAGCGCTACTGGGGCGACTGATCTCGTTCTTGTGACGGGAACCGCTGTCATAGCGCTGTTCACGTCACAAGAACGTCAGGGGGATTGCATCGGGGCCGGTTCGCAGGCATGTTCGTCCGGTGTCCTCGACAGATCACGTCGTTGCCCGTCTTGCATCCCGCCAGTACGGCCTGGTGGGCCGATCCCAATTGCTCGAGGCCGGTGTCACCGACGCCAAGATCGCCCACCGGCTCGAGACCGGTCATCTCGATCGCGTCTTCAGACGGGTGTATCGGGTGGCCGGCAGCGAGCAGACATGGAGGTCTGATCTGATGGCTGGATTGCTGTACTGCGGCCCCGGGTCGGCATTGTCGCACCGAACCGCGGCGCGGCTTCACGAGCTCCTCCGGCTGCCCGAACTCGTCGAGATCTGCACGCCGCGCCGCCGACGTGCGCGAGAGCTTCCGGACTCGTGGGTGGTCCACACGTCGGTCGTGTTTCCGAGAGCCGACCTCATTCGGGTCGGAGAGCTCACCTGCACGTCGGTCGAGCGGACGTTGATCGACCTGGGTGCAGTCGTCTCACCGCGTCGGGTCGGACATGCAGTGGAGGAGGCGCTTCGCAGTGACCGAACCGATCTGGCCCTGTTGAAGTACGTGCATCAGCGACGGCGCGGCCGTGGCCGGCGAGGGGCTGGAGTGTTGGCTGGCGTGCTCGACGAGCTAGGAGATGCCGCTCGGGTCGAGAGTCCGCTGGAGCGCGACTTCCTGAACCTGATGCTGAGTACCGGGCTTCCAGCGCCGGTCACCCAACACGTCATCGAAGACGGAGACGACTTCGTGGGTCGGGTCGACTTCTTCTGGCCCGAGCACGATCTCGTCGTCGAGGTCGATGGGCACTCGTATCACGCGACCCGAGACCAGCGGTCGTCGGATTCGTCGCGTCAGAACCGCCTCACCGCTCTCGGTTACACAGTGCTCAGGTTCACGTCCGACCAGTTGAGGTCCGACCGGCTCGAGATCGTTGCCACCATGACACGTGCACTGGGGCTGAACCCGTTCTTGTGACGTTTACCGCTGTATTCCCTGCGTTTGCGTCACAAGAACGGGTTCATCTCGCCATCTGGCGGAGGACGTAGTGGAGGATGCCGCCGTTGCGGAGGTAGTGGACCTCGATCGGGGTGTCCACCCTGGCGACGACCTCGAACTTGGTGGTCGTCCCGTCCTCGGCAGTGGCCGTGACCGAGATGCGGTCCTTCGGTGCGAGATCGTCGGAGACGTCGATCGAGAAGGTCTCGGTGCCGCTGAGCCCCAGCGAGTCGGCGTTCTCACCATCCATGAACTGCAGGGGCAGGACTCCCATCATCACCAGGTTCGACCGGTGGATCCGCTCGTAGCTCGAGGCGATGACCGCCTTCACGCCGAGCAGGAAGGTTCCCTTCGCAGCCCAGTCGCGTGAAGACCCCATCCCGTAGTCCTTGCCGGCCAGCACGACCAGCGGGATCCCCTCCTCGCGATAGTGCATGGCGGCGTCGAAGATCGACGTCACCTCTCCTGTGAGCAGGTCCGTCGTCCAGCCACCCTCGGTGTCTGGGGCCATCTGGTTCCGGACCCGGATGTTGGCGAAGGTGCCCCGGGTCATCACGCGGTCGTTGCCGCGACGCGAGCCGTAGGAGTTGAACATCGCCGGCTGGACGCCCTTCGAGATGAGGTACTGCCCGGCGGGGGAGTCCACTGCGATCGATCCGGCCGGCGAGATGTGGTCGGTCGTGACCGACTCGCCGAGCTTTGCGAGCACCCGCGCCCCCTCGATTGGAGCGATCGGTTCGGCCTCGGGTGTGAGCCCGAGGAAGAACGGCGGCTCCTGGACATAGGTCGAAGCCTCGTTCCAGTCATAGAGCGCCCCGCCCGTGGTGGCGATCCCCTGCCACTCTTCCTGGCCCGTGAAGACGTCGGCGTACTTCTCGGTGAACTGGCGCTCGGTGACGTTGGCCGAGACGATCTCGTCGATCTCGGCCTGGGTCGGCCAGATGTCGGCGAGGAAGACGTCGTTGCCGTCGTCGTCTGTGCCGAGCGGCTCGTTGAGCGGATCCCAGTTGACCGTTCCGGCGAGCGCATACGCGACCACCAGAGGAGGCGAGGCCAGGTAGTTGGCCTGGACGTCGGGCGAGATGCGGCCCTCGAAGTTGCGGTTGCCAGACAGCACGGAGGTCGCAACGAGATGGTGGGTGTTCACCGCTTCGGAGATCTCATCGGGGAGCGGGCCCGAGTTTCCGATGCACGTCGTGCATCCGTATCCGACCAGGTAGAAGCCCGACGCCTCGAGATCCTCCATGAGTCCCGAGGACTCGAGATACTCGGTGACCACCTTCGAGCCCGGGGCGAGCGACGTCTTGACCCAAGGCTTGCGCTCGAGCCCCAACTCACGCGCCTTGCGGGCGACCAGCCCGGCTCCGACCATGACGTCGGGGTTCGACGTGTTGGTGCACGAGGTGATCGCTGCGATCACGACATCGCCGTCCGTGAGCGTGAACTGCTGTCCGTCGTAGTCGACGAGCGCCTGGCCGGTCGGTTCGAGCCGATCGTCCCCGGCGACTGCGCCTCCCTCGGCGGCCCAATCCGAGACGGTGCCGGCCGATGCCGGCGACGTCTTGCCGAAGGTGTTGGCGAGTTCCTGCTGCCACTGGTCCTTCATGGCCGAGAGGGCGATCCGATCCTGCGGGCGTTTGGGCCCGGCGAGGGCTGGCTCGACCGTGGACATGTCGAGTTCGAGCACTGCGGCGTACTCGATCGGGGCGTTGTCGTCGCGCCAGAGGCCCTGTTCCTTGTAGTAGGTCTCCACTGCCTCGAGCAGCTCGTCGGAGCGACCTGTCAACCGCATGTACTTCAGCGTCTGGTCGTCGACGGGGAAGAAGCCCATGGTCGCGCCGTATTCGGGCGCCATGTTGGCGATGGTCGCACGGTTGGCGAGTGGCATCGTCGCCAGGCCAGGACCGTGGAACTCGACGAACTTCCCGACCACGCCGTGCTCGCGGAGCAGCTCGGTGACCCGGAGGACCAGGTCGGTTGCGGTGGCACCCTCGGCGAGCTTGCCGGTCAGCTTGAAGCCGACGACTTCGGGCAGCAGCATCGAGATGGGCTGGCCGAGCATGGCGGCCTCGGCCTCGATCCCGCCGACCCCCCAACCGACCACGCCGAGCCCGTTGATCATGGTGGTGTGCGAATCGGTCCCGACGAGGGAGTCGGGATAGATCCATTCGCCGTCCTCCCATGCCACCTTGGCGAGATACTCGAGGTTGACCTGGTGGACGATGCCTGTCGCCGGTGGGACGACTCGGAAGTTCTCGAAGGCGGACTGGCCCCACTTGAGGAACTCGTAGCGCTCTTGATTGCGCTCGAACTCCTTGCGGCTGTTGATGATGAGGGCGTCCGGCCGATTGAAGGCGTCGACCTGAACGGAGTGGTCGACGACCAGGTCGCACGGCACGCCGGGGTTGACCTTCTCTGCGGTGTCATCGTCGTCCGTCATCCTCACGATGGCGGCTCGCATCGCAGCGAGGTCGACCACGGCAGGAACGCCGGTGAAGTCCTGGAGCACGACCCGACCAGGGATGAAAGGGATCTCTGCATTGCCGATGTCGTCGCTGCGGTAGGAGGCGATCGTCTTGACGTCGCTCTCGGTGACGGCGACGCCGTCGAGATTGCGGAGGGCAGACTCCAGCAGGACGCGGATCGAATAGGGAAGCCGGCTGACGTCAGCGACCGATGAGAGGCGAGCGATCTTGCGATCCCCCAGTGGAGTCGAGAGTGTCTCGATTGCGCCGAACGGGTCTGATGACATGGAGGGGCCTTCCTGGTCAGTGTGGAGCCGATTGTATTCGGCGCCGATCACTGGCCCGTAGGCGTCTTCGTGAAGTCAGCTCTGGTCGACGACCAGGCGCATCCAATGATGGAGCGTTTCACCCGGCTCCAGCATGACCGCGCCCCGGTCGGGGTGGTTGAAGGCGTCGGGCGATGCCGAGACGGGTGCGAGTGAGAAGTGATGCATCCAGCGTGGTGCCGAGAGATGGAGGCGCTTGGTGTCTGCGACCAACTCGATCCGGGCGAAGTCGAGATCGATGAACGCCCTCCCGTCCCATCCGGTGTACGTGTGGTCCGACTCGAGGCCGTCGACGTCGGTCAAGCGGAAGCTGTCGGTCGCCTCCCACGATGTCGGTATCGACGTCTCGTCGATCTTCCAGCGTCCGTCCACGGTGGCGCTGATGCGTGCCGGCCGTTCGAACGAGGGATTGAAGCCCAGCGAGGCCGGCATGGGCTCGTCCGAACGGTTCCTGACCTCGAGGTCCACGACGAGCCGATCCGGCTCCAGCAGATACCGCATGAACGCGGTGTATGGCCACGGCCAGGAGTCGCCGGCGTGGTCGAGGCGGAGGGTCACCGAGTTCTCCTCGTGACCGTCGGCCGACCACTCAGACAGCCAGCCGTGGCCGTGGAGCGGGTGGGGCTCATCGGTGTTCGGGCGAATCGAATGCACATGATGGGATGTGGCGAACTTGCCCCGGTCGATTCGATTCACCCAGGGAACGATCGGAAAGAGGGACGATTGCCATGGGTCCGTGGCTGCGAGGCCCCGTCGGGTGATGTCGACGTCGTCGATGGTGAAGGCGAGCAGTGACCCGCCGAGTGTGGGCTCGACGACCGCGGTCGCGGCCCCGCTCCTGATCTCCACCATGCACGAACCCCTTCGCGAATGGGCGGAGTCTGCCACCGACAGGCGCCGGTGACGAAACTCTGCGTGAGGTCAGGAGCGAGTGATCTCGACCGGAACCTCTGTGACGCAGTCTTCGCGGGGATCGGCTGCGGGATGCAGTACCGGCTCGCAGGCGTGAGCGAGTGAGCCCATGAGCCCCGTGACCATGCCGCGGTCCAGCGAGCAGACGACGTCCGGGTGGGAGGCGGCCGTCTCGCCGAACGGACAATGCGACATGAGGAGCCGCTGGCCGGCAACGTCGGAGGAGACGCCGAAGCCGATCCCGGTCATGGCCCGGACGACCGCCCGGACGGCTCCCTCGTATCCCGAGTCGCTGGGCGACCCGATCTCGTCCGCGAGCTCGCGTCCGACCTCGACTCCGACCTCCTCGGCGATCTCCTTGATGTTGGCCGGGGCGATCCGCTCGATGATGCGGACCAGCATGTCTGAGAGGACATCGTGTCGGTGCGTGGGGAAGTGGACGTCGATCTGCTTGGCCGAGACCGTGTAGTACTTCGCCGGTCTGCCGGCGCCGGGCCCGGAACGACCGTTGGGTCGGCGGTGGGAGACGTCGAGATATCCGTCACCGGCGAGCTTGTCGAGATGGTGGCGGGCGACGTTGGGGTGGATGTCGAAGAGTGAGGCGATGTCGCCGGCATTCAGCGGTTCCGGGGACTCCCTGATGGCGATGTACACGGCGCGCCGGGTCGGATCGCCGAGCGCCGACGTGAGGTCGCTGATCGTTTCGCTGAGGTGTTGGGAGGCCGGGGAAATGGGTTGTGCCACGCCGAAAACTATAGTTTCGACCTGCTTGTAAACACCACGTGCGTAGGGGAAACATGGCCGACAAGGCGAACCTGCAAGAAGTCATCTCGAACGTCGTCGACCCTCTGTTGGAGCGTCCTCTCGGCGATTTGAGCATGATCGCGTCCGTCGATCCCCGTCGGCTTGGAACCGACCGGGTGACGCTGTTGCTCCCCGTCCCGAACTACCCGGTGACCGGAGAGCTCGAGCGTCGTCTCAAGGAAGCGCTCGGCGCAGAAGGGTTGTCGGCGGATCTCGAGTTCGAAGTCATGAACGACGACCAGCGTTCTGCGATGATGGAGTCGCTCCGAGCGGAATCGACGGCGGGAATCGGCGAGACGGGATCGCGGACCCGCACGGTCGCCATCTCCTCGGGCAAGGGAGGCGTCGGCAAGTCGTCGGTGACGTCGAACCTCGCGTTGGCTCTCCGCAAGCTCGGACACAGCGTCGGCGTCATCGATGCCGACATCTGGGGCTTCTCGCTCCCGCGGATGTTCGGTGCCGATCATCCACCGGTCGTGATCGACGAATCCATCATCCCCCCGGTCGCCCACGGCGTGAAGGTCATGTCGATGGACTTCTTCGTCGGTGAAGACAAGGCGGTCGTGTGGCGGGGGCCGATGCTCCACAAGGCAATCGAACAGTTTCTCAAGGACGTCTTCTGGGACGACCCGGATTTCATCCTCGTCGACATGCCGCCTGGCACGGGTGACGTGTCGATCTCGCTGTCGCAGTTCCTCCCCAGAGCTCAGGTCGTCGTCGTCACGACGCCGCAGCCGACTGCTCAGCGGGTGGCCCGACGGGCCGCACTGATGGCGCGAGAGGTCGATCAGGACGTCATCGGCGTCGTCGAGAACATGTCCTGGTTCACCGGCG
>CBDTXZ010000050.1:0-18410 GCA_965364515.1 uncultured bacterium | reverse complement strand
TGGGAGGGTCGGCCTGGCGGCCACCCGCTGTCGGCTATCGGCTGTCGGCTGTCGGCTGTCGGCTCCACGGGGTCTCGCGTTGCCGGCACCCCGTGGAGGTCGACGACATCCGAAGGACCGCCATCGTGTTCTGACGCGCCCAACGGCGATACGAACATCGTTCATCGAATGTTTCGAAGGGAGGCGAACCCTTAGCGCTCAGCTCGTGGTTGGGTGGCAGGCGTGAAACCAATCACCTTGATCCTGTCTCTCGGGCTGGTCGTAGCGGCGTGCAGCGCCGAAGCCGGCTCGCCGACATCGACGTCGACCGCCGACTCGCCCGTGACGACCACACCAATCGAGACAACCACCACGACGGATCCGCTGTCACTGGCTGCGCTGTTCGGTGAGGCGCCCGAAGTGCCGGACGGGCCGCTGTCGGACGAAGCGACGGCTGCAGTGGATGCGATCTTCGATCGGCTCGATCGGCCAATCGTTGCATCCCAGTTCTCGGCATTCGCCGACACAGGAGACCCCCGACTGGCATGGGTCATCGCAGACCTGCTCAGGTTCTCAACGGTCCCGTCGGTCAACGAATCCGCCGTCGACGCTGCATCGGCGCTCACCGGTGTGGAGTTCTCCGGGCCCGTGCCGTGGGTCGGTATCAGCGACCATCTCATTGCCTGGGACCTGCCTGCGTTCCCCGGGTACGAGGCCTACAAGGAGCGGCTGTACACCTTCATCGATCCCCGATGGGACTTCTTGTTCACCGAACCGAACGACATCGACTATCGGCTGCTGTCATGGGGTGGCGTACCACCTGACGATCGGCCATTCGGTGACGACCAGCCCTGTGCACTCGGCTGTATTCCGGCACTCGACGAGCCCGCCGTCACACCCGCATCCGAGGGCGACTGGTACCCGGATGACAGGATCGTGTTCGGGATCGAGATCGAGGGCGAGGCCCGCGCGTACCCGAAGAACATCATGGAAGTCCACGAGATGGTCAACGACACGCTCGGCGGTCGCGATTTCGGGCTCCCCTACTGCACACTCTGCGGATCCGCACAACTGTTCTTCACCGACGACGTCGATGAGTTCGAGCGCCCGGTCCTGCGCACCTCCGGGTTGCTGTCACGCTCGAACAAGGTGATGTACGACCTGGTGACCAGGTCGGTGTTCGACACCTTCACCGGACGGGCGATCGCCGGCCCGCTCTTCGAAGCCGGAGTCAGGCTTCCGCAAGGATCGGTCGTCGTCTCGACCTGGGGTGACTGGAAGACGGCACACCCCGACACGACCATCGTCGCGCAGGACGGCGGGATCGGCCGCACCTACAGCCTCGATCCGCTGGGTGGCCGGGACGACCAGGGCCCGATCTTCCCGATCGGCGACCGAGACCTGCGACTCCCAGTCCAGGCCCAGGTCCTCGGTGTGATCGCCACGGACGGCACGCCCATCGCCTTCCCGGCCGCAGCCGCCCGCGAGCGACTCGATGCCGCTGAAGCCGTCGAGTTGGACGGCGTCCGCCTGGCACTCGACGGTTCAGGTCTCGTGGCGTTCGAAGACGACAAGCCAATCGCTTCGCATCAGGCCTTCTGGTTCGCCTGGAGTCAATTCCATCCGGATACGTTGCTGTGGATCCCCACAGATGGCTGACGCGTAGGGGCTGAGCTTGCTCCGCCCGAAACGCATCACGGTCGACGAACCACCCATCCGCAGGCGCGGAGCCGGGGACACTGTGCTCGTCGGTGCCGGGCCGATCAGCCGAGGGAGGACGGCGTTGGTCGCCCGCAGCTCGCACCTCGAAACCGAGCTGTGCCATCCTTCATCTCGATGAAACCTGACGATTCAAGGCACACCACGATGACCGAGCGCCTGAGATTCTCGGTCGGAGTGGCTCTGGCCGTCGCAGCAATCGCCTTGTTGTTCTGGGTGGCGCTCACCGAAGCGCGGTGGCGTGGAGGCGTCGATGTGGTAGGAGCGGAGTCCTACTCCGGCGGCCGCGTGATCCTCGAGGTGAACACCTGTCACGGGGAACCCGAGCTCTCTCACCTCGAAGAGTCCGGCCGGACGGTCGAAGTCGCGGTGGTGTCATCATGGGGCTCGCTCTTCTTCGGAGGCGACGACTGTCTTGATGCATTCGAGATCCAACTCCGAGACCCGCTGGGAGATCGGGTTCTGATCGACCTCCACTCCGGCAAACGCGTGCGCGTCGTCCAGATCGATCCGTCACCATGACACCGGGACACCGTCGAGCACAGACGGTACGCTCAGCGACCATGCCACTCACTGTCGTTGAACACCCGCTCGCACAGCACTATCTCACCGTTCTCCGTCAGCGCTCGACGCCGACTCCGACCTTCCGAGAAGCCGCCAAGAAGCTCGCGTTCCTGCTCGTGGCGGAGGCCACCAACGACCTCGAGACGGAACTGGTCGAAATCGAAACTCCGCTCGAAGGGATGGAGGCGCCGATGCTGGCGAAGCCGACCGTGGCGGTTGCGGTGTTTCGTGCCGGACTCGGACTCATCGATGCTGCCGTCGAACTGCTCCCGAACGTCAAGATCGGCTACGCGGGCGTCCAGCGGAACGAGGAGACTGCCGAGCCGATGGAGTACTACACCAAGTTCCCGCCGATGGCCGGGACGAGGGTCTTGATCCTCGAGCCGATGCTGGCCACGGGCGGATCGCTGTCGTGGGCCGTCAACAAGGTGAAAGAGCACGGCGCCGACGACATCACCGCCGTGTGTGTCGTCGCAGCGCCGGTGGGAGTCGAGCACATGGAATCCGAACACCCCGACGTTCGCGTGGTGACTGCCGCCATCGACCGCGATCTCGATCACAACTTCTACATCCGGCCCGGGCTCGGAGACATGGGAGACCGGCTGTTCGGCACGGTATGAGCGAACCGTCACCCTTTGCGAAGTCCGTCTGCACGGTGGTGGCCGGCATTCCCGAGGGCGACGTCATGACCTACGCCGAAGTCGCCGCCGAAGCCGGACATCCCGGCGCCGCCCGGGGCGTCGGATCGGTCCTGAAGTCATCCGACGGGCTCCCCTGGTGGCGTGTCGTCAGCTCCTCCCTCCGCATCTCCACCGATCCCCCTGAGCAACAGGCAGACCTCCTCCGCGCGGAAGGATGGAACGTCGATCCGATCACGCACCGCCTATCGGCTTAGTCGAAACAACCGCGCCCGCCCAGAAGAGACCACCCGCCCCGGGGGTCTCCTGGCGCTGGGGAAACAGATGGAACAGGCGTTCATCTGGGACCCGCTCGACCTGACCAGGGCAGACGCGTCGACAACCGAAGCGTGGTGGAGGGAGTCGGTCACCTTTCCCGATGAGTTCACCTATGAAGACGGGGGCTGAGCCACCGCTTTCGAAGCGACCGACGAGTCGCACCCTCGAGGCGATCACTCTCCTACCTGGCAGTTACGAACAGGCATACTACGAACATGACTGACATCGACAGGGCAATCATTCTCGTGATGGATTCCGTCGGGGCTGGTGAGGCTCCCGATGCCGCCGAGTACGGCGACGAAGGATCCGACACCCTCGGCCACACTGCGCAGGCAGTCGGAGGCCTCGACCTCCCCAATCTCCAAGCAGCCGGATTGGGCAACCTGCACGGCTCGATCCTCGGCGTTCCGCCGGCCGCTCATCCGACGATGGCCTACGGGCGCAACCGAGAGGTCTCGGAGGGCAAAGACTCGACAACGGGGCATTGGGAGATCGCCGGAATCGTGACCACCGAACCCCAGGCCACCTTCACGGACACCGGCTTCCCGGCGAGGCTCGTCGAGGCGATCGAGATGGAGGCCGGCGTCACATTCATCGGCAACTACGCCGCCTCCGGGACGGTGATCATCGACGAACTGGGCCCGGAGCATCTCGAGACCGGCAACCCGATCCTCTACACGTCGGCGGATTCCGTGTTCCAGGTCGCAGCCCACAACGACGTGATCCCGCTCGAGCGGCTGTACGAGATCTGCCGGATCGCTCGGAGGCATTGCAACGACTTCAACATCGGACGTGTCATCGCCCGCCCATTCATCGGTGAGCCCGGCGCGTTCAAACGCACGTACGACCGCCAGGACTTCGCCATGCCACCGCATTCGCTCACGGTTCTCGACAATGCGAAATCGGCGGGTCTGTCCGTCTTCGGGATCGGCAAGATCGAGGACCTCTTCGCCGGACAGGGCCTGACTGACGCGGTGCATACCGAAGGCGACGAGGATGGCCTCGAGAAGACGCTCGACGCCATCCGAAACCGAACCGAGCGGGGGATCATCTTCACGAATCTCGTCGATCTCGACATGACCTATGGCCATCGGGAGAACCCCGAGGGCTACGCAGAGGGACTCCAGCTGATCGATTCGTTCCTGCCCGATCTCCTCGATGCCCTCGGCGAACGAGACCTGCTGTTCATCACAGCCGACCACGGAAATGACCCGACCGACGGCGACACCGACCACACCAGGGAGTACGTGCCACTGCTGGTGGGTGGCATGAACGCTGCCGGCATCAATCTGGGAATCAGGCAACAATACTGCGACATCGCCGCGACGATCTCCGAGGGGCTCGGCCTTCCGCTGCCATTCCAGGGCGAGTCGTTCCTCGCGGAAGTGACCGCTTCCTCGACGTGAGCGCGCTGACGATCACGAACTCAACGCGACGTGATCTTCGCTAGTCACTGACCACCCCGTGGAAGAGTGGCAGTGGTTCGACAGCATCAGGGCTGATCATGTGCGCTTCGACGGCCCTGGCACGGGCCTCCTCGAGTTTGGACTGGCTGCTGGCGTGGATGGTGAAGAGTGGTTCCCCCTCCTCCACCTCATCGCCGACCTTGCGCAGCACTTCGATTCCCACGGAGTGATCGATCGCATCGCCCTTCTTGGCGCGTCCGCCGCCGAGAGCCACGACGGCCTCTCCGATTTGCCGAGCATGAATGCCGGCTACGAAGCCACTACTCGGAGATCCGGTTGTCTCCACCAGCGGGGCCACAGGAAGCAGTTCCGGCCGGTCGATGACTGCGATGTCTCCGCCCTGAGCTCCCACAAGCGTCCTGAAGCGTTGCCAGGCGTCTCCGCCGTCCAAGGCTTCCAAGGCTCGCTCCCGGGCGGCGACCCCGTCTGAAACAACCCCGCCGAGGGTCAGCATGTGGCTCGCCACCGTCAAGCAATGCTCCCTGAAGTCATCCGGCCCGCCACCATGCAGCGTTTCGATCGCCTCGCGCACCTCCAATGCGTTGCCGGCAGCTCGGCCGAGCGGCTGATTCATATCGGACAGCAACGCCGTCGCCTTCCGACCGGTGAGTCGGGCGATGGCCACCATGAGCTCGGCGAGCCTGCGTCCGTCGGCCAATTCGGGCTTGAAGGCCCCGACGCCCACCTTGACATCCAGCACCAGCGCTTGCGCGCCCGCCGCGATCTTCTTGCTCATGATCGAAGACGCCAGAAGCGGTATGGATTCGACGGTTCCGGTGACGTCGCGCAACGCATAGAGCTTCCCGTCCGCCGGCGCGATCTCCGCCGTCTGGCCAATCAGCACGATCCCGTGAGTTTCCAGCTGATCACGGAACTCAGTGATGGTCAGGTTCGTGCGGAAGCCGGGGATCGACTCCATCTTGTCCAACGTCCCGCCACTGAAGCCGAGACCTCGGCCGGACATCTTCCCCACCGGCAAGCCGCACGCCGCCACGATCGGCTCGACCACAAGCGTCGTCTTGTCACCAACCCCGCCCGAGGAGTGCTTGTCGACCACCATCGGTGCGATGTCGCTGAGATCGAGCATCTCGCCGCTGCGCGCGAGCGCCATCGTGAGATGAGTCGTCTCCTCATCCGTCATGTCGTTGAGGAGCACCGCCATGGCCCAGGCCGCCACCTGATAGTCGGGGACATCCCCACTATCGAAGCCGGCGATCAGGAATTCGATCTCTTCTCGAGAGAGTTCTCCTCCGTCGCGCTTCTTGATGATGATGTCTACAGCTCGCATGGGACCACCTGAGATCGCTCAAACCGGATGCCTACTCCGCCATACTGGCACTCGATGAGAGTTTCAACCACACCGTTCAACCGGGTGACGCCAAAAGGCGTGATCGACCTCACAGAGCACAGACGTGACGAAGATCTGTCCCGAGCGAACGAAGTTTGCCGGCTCACCAACACCTATACGGACAGCTCCATCCCTGACCGCCAGACGGCGAGCATCCGCACAGCGATCTCGCGACGCAGACTCGGTGACAGCGAGCTGGCCGTACCGACCGAGGCAATAATCCATTCCGGCGTGGTGGTCGACGTTCTCAAGGGGGAGACCAAATCGTGAACACCGTCGAATTGATCGAACGCAAGCGAGACGGTGGAACGCTCACCACCGACGAGATCCAGTGGTTCATCACGTCGTACACCAGCGACGTGATCGCCGACTATCAGATGTCGGCGATGGCCATGGCGATCTTCCTCAATGGGTTGAATACCGAGGAACTGGCAGCATGGACCGAGGCGATGCTGCACTCGGGCGACGTGCTCGATTTCAGCGACATCGACGCGCCAAAGGCAGACAAGCACTCGACCGGCGGCGTCGGCGACAAGGTCTCGATCCCGCTCCAACCGATGGTGGCCGCATGCGGTGTCGCGATTCCCATGATGTCCGGTCGCGGCCTCGGGCACACCGGAGGCACGCTCGACAAGCTCGAGTCCATCCCGGGTTTCACGACCGGGTTGGATCCGCACACATTCCGCAAGGTCCTCGCCAGGACCGGGCTGGTCATGGCAGGACAGTCTGAAACCTTGGTGCCCGCCGACATGAAGCTGTATGCACTCCGCGACGCCACCGGGACCGTTGCATCCATCCCGTTGATCGCCAGCTCGATCATGTCCAAGAAGCTGGCCGAAGGTCTCGATGCGCTCGTCCTCGATGTCAAGTTCGGATCAGGCGCCTTCATGACCGACGTTCACCGGGCGAGGGAGTTGGCCGAGACCATGGTCGAGATCGGCAAGGGCCACGACGTCGACACGGTTGCGCTTCTCACGGACATGAACACACCCCTCGGCCGTCAGGTGGGCAACGCCAATGAGATCATCGAGTCGATCGAGGTGTTGCGGGGCGACGGACCCGAAGACCTCACCGAGGTGACGATGGAACTCGGCGTGCAGATGCTGCTGAGGACGGGCGTCGCCTCAGACGCCGAGTCCGCCAGGGCCGACCTCCAACGGTGTGTCGACAATGGGTCGGCACTGGAGAAGTTCATGGAGGTGGTCGAAGCTCAGGGCGGTGACCCGGCGGCCATCGAGAACCCCGATCTGCTTCCTTCGACCGGCAAGCATTGGACGATCGAGGCCAAGGAAGCCGGGTACATCTCCGTCTGCGACGCCAGATCGGTTGGGATCGCCGCCATGCGCCTCGGCGCGGGGCGGGCGCGCAAGGAGGACACCATCGACCCCGCTGTGGGCATCACCGTGCTCGCCAAACCAGGAGACGAGGTCGAGGCCGGCACTCCCCTCGCCGTCCTCGAATACCGCCACCAGGCCCGCCTCGACGAAGCCCTCCGGATTCTCGAGCACTCCTGGACGATCTCCGAGGAGTCCCCGAAGCCGGCCTCGCTGATCCTCGACCTGATCGAGTAGGCCCTCAGCCCTCAGCTTTCAGCCATCGGCTCCACGAGGCGAGCGGCACGCCGGAGCCGGGGGCCGAACCCTGGCACAAGACCGCCCGTCGTGCCCTACGAGTGTCGACTCGTCCCTCTCAGCCGGGGCAAACGCACCTGTCGGCTCGGGGCACGGTGAGAGCACGATGGCGTGCGGCGATGACGCCCAACCTCGCCGCTTCGGTGAGTGGGCTCAATGGAGCCGGTAGCCGGTAGCCGGTAGCCGACAGCCGGTGGCCGGTAGCTGCGAGCGCGGCGAGCCCCCCGATTTATTTACCGACCGTTTGGTCGGTAACCTTTCGAGACATCAGAAACGAGCAAGGAGAACGGCGATGAAGGTGGTCGTCTGCGTCAAGCAGATTCCCGATCCGGCCAGCCCCTACACCCTGGAACCGGACAGCCATTGGTTGGTCCGTCCCAGCGAGCAGGTGCTGGATGACGGCGACCGATACGGCGTCGAGATGGGCCTTCAATTGGCCCAAGCCAACGAAGGATCGGTCACGCTTGTGAGCATGGGTCCCGCCGGGAACATGCAGGGAATCCGACAGGCCCTGGCCATGGGAGCGGACAAGGCAATCGTCGTCGACGACTCGACGTTGCGGGGTTCCGATGCGCTGACGACGGCCCGGATCCTCGCCAAGGCGATCGAGAACGAGGGCTTCGACCTCGTGATCGCCGGCACCGAATCGACCGACGGCTATTCGGGCGTCGTCCCGCAGATGATCGCCGAGTTGCTCGACGTGCCTGCGCTGACCTACGCGACCAGTGTGGATCTCACATCCGACTCCGTCTCGATTCACCGCCAGACCGACCTCGGATACGACGTCGTGAATGCCTCACTGCCCGCGCTGGTGTCGGTCACCGCCGGTGTGGTCGAGCCCCGTTACCCCACCTTCAAGGGGATCATGGAGGCCAAGAAGAAGCCGGTCGACACGCTCAGCATCGCCGACCTCGGCGTCGACACCACGATCGAGCAGACGGTCGCCGGGATCACGGCAGCCCCGGAACGTGACGCCGGTGAGAAGATCGAGGACGAGGGAGAGGCGTATCTCCGCATCGTCGAGAAGCTCGAGGAAGCGAAGGTGATCTGAGATGGCGAACGTATGGGTGTTCACTCAAGAAATGAACGGCGAGCCGAGCTCACTGAGCCTCGAGCTCCTGACCAAGGCACGCACCCTCGGTGACGTCACGGCCGTCTACGTCGGCCCAGGTTCGGATGCAGCGTTCGCAACCGTCGGCGAGTACGGGGCGACCAACGTCCTCCACATCGATCCGGGCTCACAGCTCGTATCCGGCACCGTCGCCGCCACGCTGGCAGCTGCAGTGGCGGACTCGGCTCCCGACCTCATCCTGTTCGGACAGGCGTACGACGACCGGGACGTCGCCGGTCGCCTGGCTGCAAAGCTCGGGAAGTCGGTTCTCTCGAACGCCGTGGACGTCTCCCTCAACGGGCAGGCCGAGGCGCAGCACGAGATCTTCGGTGGCACGCAGATCGCCACCGCCAGGCTCACCGGTTCGGCGCCGTTCATCGTGCTGGCCCGGCCGAAGAGCTTCCCGGCGGAGCCCGCCGGCGGCGGCGCCCCGTCTGTGACGGAGCTCGATCTCGTCGACGCCGGGCGCTCGGCA
Organism: uncultured bacterium; assembly: GCA_965364515.1. GTDB lineage: Bacteria > Actinomycetota > Acidimicrobiia > Spongiisociales > ZC4RG35 > JAHEDH01. Next base: position 9,161 of record CBDTXZ010000050.1, on the reverse strand, counting down.
GCGACCGTGGCGGAGAGCCATGTCGAGCAGAAGGAAGGCCCGCAGCTCGAAGAGGCGGCGGTCATCGTCTCCGGCGGGCGCGGTCTCGGCAGCGCAGAGAAGTACGAGATGATCGAGAACGTGGCCAAGCCCCTCAAGGCAGCGACCGGAGCGACCCGCGCGATCGTGGACGCCGGCTGGGTGCCGTACGCCAAGCAGGTCGGTCAGACCGGCAAGACCGTCAAGCCGGATGTCTACATCGCAGCCGGCATCTCCGGCGCCATGCAGCACCTCGTCGGGATGAAGGACTCCAAGACGATCATCGCGATCAACAAGGATCCGGACGCGCCGATCTTCGACGTCGCAGACCTCGGCGTCGTCGGAGACGTCAACAACGTGCTCCCCAAGCTCGCCGAGGAACTCAAAAAGCGCGTGTAGCCGGGACCTCGGGCACACATGCCCTCTTGAAGAGGTGCCGTCGGCCCTCAGCTTTCGGCTTTCAGGTTGGGTCTCGACGCAGTCTGAGAGCCGAGGGCTGACAGCTGACAGCACCGCACGGTTGGAGATCCTGGACTACACAAACCACCTACGGTCAGTGGATGGCTGGGTACAGCGGGACGCCGCTCACCAAGAAGCTGGGGATCAAGCCTGGAATGCGCGTGTGGCTCCATCACGCGCCTGACGACTTCGAGGGTCTGCTCGAAGGGCTCCCCGATGACGTGTCGCTGTCGCGGCGCAAGCGGTCGAACGTCGATCTGGTGATGTGTTTCAACACATCGGCCGAGAAGCTGGAGTCGGACGTCGAGCTCGCCCGCTCGGTCATCCCACCGGACGGCGTGATCTGGACAGCCTGGCCGAAGAAGGCGTCGCAGGTGCCGACGGACATCACCGAGGACCGCCTCCGCGAACTTTTCCTACCGACCGGGCTGGTCGACGTCAAGGTATGTGCCATCGACGAAATCTGGTCGGGCCTCAAGTTCGTCATCCGCACAGAGCTTCGCTGAACCCGTTCTTGTGACGGGAACGCAGGGAATATCGACGTTCCCGTCACAAGAACGGGGCTGCAGCCGAAGTGACATCCGTCCCTCGCAGGCGGCGTAGTGCTGAGAGACCATGTTGACCGTCGAGAGGAGAAGCAATGGCGGAGACCCAGCGTCACATGGACCCGCTGCTCGTGATGACACTCGGAGGCGTGCTCGGCGGACTCACGGGGTTCGCGCTCTGGATGACGACCGATGTCTTCGTGTTCCTGCCGGTCTTCCTCGCAATCGGGCTCGTGACCGGGATCTCGATTGCGGAGAGCCGCCGCAAGAGATGACCACGCTGCATGCGGCACTCGTCGTTGCAGCCGGGTCGCTCGCAAACCTGGCGATCGCAGCCATGTTCGTCGCCAGGGTGAAACAACCCGAACGAGCGCGCTCACTGGGGTTCTTCGGGACGGCAATGGCGGTTCCGCTGGCAGCGGCCAGTCTCGTTGCATGGTTGGAGGGGATGCACCCGTGGGACATCGCACTTCCATTGGTGTTCGTGGCTTTCGCCATCATCGAGATCGGCGTCGACGTCGTGGCGGACTTCGAAGTGAGAGCAAGCCGCTGGCTCTGGCCGTATCTGATGTCGTTCTACCTCGCACAATGGGCGGTGATCGGTGCAGCGTTCCGGGTGGGACCGTCGGCCGGGGCGGCAGTCCTGATCACCTACTTCGTGTGTCTGGCTGCCACCGCGTATTCCTATCGCCGTGTCGGCCACGGCGCCGACCGCCAGCCCGTCGAGCGCAGCCGTTCACTGGTGTGACCGTTCTTGTGACGGGAACATCGATATTGCCTGCGTTCCCGTCACAAGAACGCAATCAGAGGTCGAAGCGGAACGGCAGCAGGTCGTCGAGGCTGTGCTCGCGTATCTCGCCGTCGGCGGTGGTCACCAGCACACGTTCCACCCCGAACTCCGACATGATCTGCCGGCATCGTCCACATGGATAGGCCCCCGAGACGTCGTCGGCGTCGATGCACGCCACCGCCACCACCGGGATCCTGGTCATTCCTTGGCTGACCGCGAAGTTGACGGCGTTCGCCTCGGCGCACTGTGACACGGGGTAGGCGGCATTCTCGACATTGGCACTCGAGAACATCGCCCCCTCGGATGTGAGCACCGACGCGCCGACCCGGAAGTTCGAATACGGGGCGTACGCCTTCTCAGCAGCCTTGCGGGCTGCTTCGACGAGTGCGAGGTCCGATCTCATGCGTCGGCCAGCAGCGCGTCGACGAAGGCCTCCGGTTCGAACGGAATGAGGTCGTCGATCCCCTCACCGACCCCGATGAACTTGACGGGGAGGCCGAGTTCGGCCTCGATCGCGACGACGATCCCGCCGCGGGCGGTCCCGTCGAGCTTCGTGAGCACGATGCCGGTGACGCCGGCGGTGTCGAGGAAGTGTTGGGCCTGGGACATGCCGTTCTGCCCTGCCGTGGCGTCGAGCACGAGCAGGACCTCTTTGATCGGGCCTGCCTCACGCTCGACCACACGTTTGATCTTGCCGAGCTCACCCATGAGATTCTTCTTGGACTGAAGGCGGCCCGCCGTGTCGACGATCACCACGTCCTTGCCTCGCGCTCTGGCCGCCTGGAACGCATCGAAGGCGACCGCAGCCGGGTCTGAGCCCTCCTGCCCGGCGACGATGTCGACATCGACTCGTTCCGCCCAGGTGCGGAGTTGCGTGTCCGCGGCAGCACGGAACGTGTCGGCTGCTCCGAGCAGCGGCTCGACCCCATCCCGCTTGAGCTGGGCAGCGATTTTGGCGATGGAGGTCGTCTTCCCGGTGCCGTTGACGCCCACCACCATGATCACGGCAGGCTCCCCTTCGATCACCAACTCCCGGTGCTCGGCGGCGAGCGCATGCCGGACCTCGAGACGCAGCAGATCCCTCGCTTCCACGGCCGACGCAGGATCGGCGTCCTTCACGCGTTGCACGATGGCGGTCGAAGCCTCGACCCCCACATCCGCTCCGATGAGTGCTTCCTCGAGGCGATCCCAGAACTCCTGATCCAATTGGGAACGGCTGAAGACGTTGCGGAGTGCACCGCCGAGCGAGACACGGGTCTTCGAGAGGCGGTCTGCGAGGTCTTCTCCTGCGGTTCGCGCCTCTGCGATCTCTCGCGCGATAGAACCCGGTCGGCGCCGCACCGAGACGACATAGCCGACGATCGCAACGATGATCACGAGTCCGATGATGAGATAGATGGGTTCCACAATGCTCCGTCGATCCGCTCGACGTGAGGCTAGTGAGCCTCGACGGGGCCGAGACTCAGCCGGTCAGATACCTCCTGAGCAGAAGCAAGGGCCGACGGAGGTGCAGGTTGCGAAGGCCGAAGAGCCTCGCAAACCAGGACCGCTCGACTGCACCGAGTTCGGCCACAGCACGTCCGTTTTCGGTCAGGTTGATCGTCACTCCTGCATAGGCCAGCCGGTCGGCCATCGCGTTGAGAGAGGAGCGTGAGCCGGAAGAGGAGATGAACGGCGTGAGGTTCGTGACTTCGAAGACCAGACTCGATCCGGAGCCGCCCAGGTGACCTGTGGCGGCTCCGGCACTGATCGAGACATCGGCGTCGATGGCGAGCACCGAGTCGGACATCTCAGCCCTGATCGGCGTCGGTGGTGGTGATTCTGAGCGTTCCGTTGAGGCGCCACGTTGCGGTCGGGGCATCCGTCCCGGTGTCGCGGGGAACGTCGACGGCCATGTCGACGAACTCATAGTTGATGGCGGCTTCCTTGCCGGTCAGATACGACCACATGTCGCGTCCGAGATCGGTCCAGGTGGTGACTTCGGTCTTGGTGTCCATGTCGGCTCCTTCTCGCCCGACGGTCGGGCTCGGGCCCCGTCTACCCGGGAGCCGGGAACCGAAACGTCAGACCGTCTGCTCGACCTCGGCCATCGACTTGGCGATGACCTTCGACGAGCCACCGGGCTCCATCGTCACCCCGTAGAGCACGTCGCCGCTCTCCATCGTCTGTTGCTGGTGGGTGACGATCATCAACTGGGCATTGTCACGGAAGGATGCGAGCAGGCGAAGGAACCGGCGGAGGTTGGCATCGTCGAGCGCAGCCTCGACCTCATCGAGGATGTAGAACGGGCTCGGCCGTGCCTTGAAGACGGCGAACAGGAACGCCAGTGCCGCGAGCGATCGCTCGCCACCCGACAGGAGGCTCATCTTGGCGACTCGCTTGCCGACCGGCTGTGCTCCGATCTCGACACCCGACGCCATCGGGTCGTCCGGATCGGTGAGCGTGAGCCGTCCGCGCCCGCCCGGGAACAGCACCGCGAAGTTCTCCTCGTAGGCCGTTGCGATCTCTGCGAACGCGGACATGAATTGGTTGTGGATCTCGGCGTCGAGCGCTTCGATGATCCTCCGAAGCTCAGATCGGCTCTCCTCGAGATCATCGAGCTGAGCGGAGAGGAAGGCGTGCCGCTCGGACAACTCGGCGTATTCCTGCGCAGCGAGCGGATTGATGGGCCCCATCCGCTTCAACTCCGCCTCTCGTGACCGCAGCACACCCGCCAGATCCTCGGAGTCGATGTCGGGCCGGGGCGCCGACAGCGCCGTGGCTTCGTCGGCATCGGCATCCCGACGGAGTCGTTCGGCGACCGATTCGAAACGGACCCGGAGCTCCGCCTCCTCGACCGCCATCCGCGAAAGCCTCCGCTCGGCGTCATCCATCTCGGTCCGGTACTCCCGCTCGGTCCTCGTGAGCGCATCGAGGCGGCGGCCGGCCTCACCTGCCTGCTCACGCAGCTCGGCCTGTCTGGCCCTGAGCGCCTCGAGATGGGCACCGAGGATCTCCAGTGCTCGTTTGGCTGCGGACTCGACCCTCAGCAGACGTTCGATGCGTTCGGGGCTCTCGTCGGTGCGTGTCTCCTGGTCGAGGAGTTCGGCGATCGTTTCGATGCGATGCTCCATCATCGATCGACGGCTGCGCATCGAAGATGCGTCCGTGTCGAGCGCCTGCCATTCGGCGCGCGCTGCTTCGCGTCTCGTGGCGATCTCGTTTCGGCGGGCGGTCAGCTCCTCCCACGCCCGCTGGCGCTCCGCCTCTTCGCCCTCGAGGTTGGCGAGCCGCTCTGTGAGGACGGCCCGCTGATGGGTCCGCTCCGCCATCGCCTCTTTGATCGACTCGAGACGTTCGTCGAGTCGGACCAGCTCGGTTTCCGATTCTGCAACGACTCGCTCGGAACGACCGAGCGAATCGGTGGCCCCGGACAGCCGCGCTTCGAGTGACTCGAGCGTCTCGAGGACGTCGCGCTCGGCGGCGCGGGCGTCGTCGAAAGCCCGCTTCGCCTGCGTGAGCAGACTCTGGGAGCGAGCGAGATCGGTTTCGGCCCGCTCGAGATCCACCTGGGCGTTCTCGAGCATGGCGGGCGTCGCCCCATCCGGGTGAGCAACTCGGGCCGAACCCCCCTGGAAGATGTCTCCCTCGAGCGTGACGAACATCGACGCGGCGTCCGCCTGCGAGAGCTGCCATCCGTGTTTCCAGCTCTCGGACAGGAAGGCCGAGCCCAGGAGTGTCGCAGCGAGGGTCCGGTCGGCGCGCGGACCGAGGACCTGAGGTAGCCAGGTGACACCTGCCCCAGGGGTGGCAGGCTCTGAAGACGGATCACCTGTGGCCGCCCGGACGATGGAAACACCTCCGAGACCTTTGCCCTTCAGCGACGACACTGCATCCTCGAGGGAGGCGTCGGGACCGATCACCAGGGCGTCGGCGAGATGGCCGAGCACTGCGTCGACCGCTGCGGCGTACTCCTCCGGAACGTCCAGGCGTGAGGCGATGGTCCCCACGTACCCGCCGCTCCCTTCGATCACCGAGCGCGCCTCGGGATCGGCGAGACCGTCGGCGGCCTCTTCCACGGCGGACAGCCGGGCCCGGGCTGCCGCCACCGCCACCCTCGCCTCGTTGTGCTGCGCCTCGGCTCGTTCCCAATCCCCTTGGAGTCGTTGGCGCTCCGACTGGGTCGTGTGGAAACGGTCTTGGGCCTCGACGACGATCGAATCCAGGTCCCTCACCTCTGCGTCGAGGCCGGCGGACTCTGCGCGATGCTCGGCGATCCTCCGTTCGAGGCCCTGCATCCGCTCGGTGATGGATGCAGACTCACGGCGATCACGCTCGTCGGATGCCTCGATCGATCGCAGATCGCCACGCACGACGGCGATTGCGCCTTCCGTAGACATGGACTCCTGGTCCGCCAGGCTGCGCTCCTCGTCTTCGAGCGATCGAAACACCCGCTCGGCCGCCTCCGCCGAATTGGCCAGACGTCGTTCCTCTTCGACGGCAGCCGTCAGATCCGATTCGAGCTGCGCCCGCTCTGCGATCAGCCCCTGCCTGCGGTCTTCGGCTCCTTCGAGCCGTTCCTTCGATGTCCGGGCCCGCTCCGAGGCGACCTGCGCGATACGCCGGAGACGCTCTCCGAGGGTCTCGAGCCTGGCTGCGGCGGCGGTGTCGCGTTCGAGCGCCTGTCCGAACATGCCGGCTTCGTTTCTGACGAGGTCCAACTCGGACCCGAGAGACCGGAGCAGGTCGGTTCGAGTGGAGACGATCTCGTTCGCGGCCGCCTGGACTTCGGCGACCTCGGCCTGGCGAGCCGTGATCGCTCTGAGGTCCTCACCACCGAGGTAGAGGCGGAGGGCCTGCGCCTCGGCTGCGACGTCATCGTGTCGTTCGGCGGCGGCCGCCTGGCGCTTGAGAGGCCGCATCTGGCGGCTGAGCTCGCCCAGCAGGTCGCGCAGGCGAATGACATCCGAGTCGGTCCGTTCGAGGCGCTTCTCAGCCTTGTTTCGCCTCACGCGATGTTTGAGGATCCCGGCGGCTTCCTCGATGACCGCCCGATGATCGTCGGGGGTGGCGTTGAGGACGGATGTGATCTGCCCCTGGCCGATGATCACGTGCTGATGGCGGCCGACCCCGGAGTCCGACATCAGCTCTTGAACGTCGAGCAGGCGGCATCCGACCCCGTTGATCTCGTAGTCCGACGACCCATCGCGATAGAGCCGCCGGGTGATGCTGACCTCAGGCAGGTCCAGTGGAAGCGTCCGCGATCCGTTGTCGAAGACGAGTGTCACCTCGGACCTCCCCAGGCCCGGTCTCGTGGCGGTCCCGGCGAAGATGACATCGTCCATCTTGGACGTGCGGAGCGCCTTCGGGGACTGGGTTCCCATGACCCAGGCCACGGCGTCGACGATGTTCGACTTGCCTGACCCGTTCGGGCCGACGATCACCGTCACGCCGGGCCGCAGATCGAGACGCGTCCGATCTGCGAACGACTTGAACCCGGTGAGCTTGAGGGACTTGAGATACATGGATCCGACTTACATCAGTGTGGTTCACGCCAGCGTATCAGGCTCTCCGCCGGGGTTGCGGGTTCGTCGTGATCGAAACACCCGCCCGATCGCCCACATGACGGACGTCCTCTGGGAGCGGTGTCGTCATGACACCAACGTCCTCGTGGTGCGAGACGAGCAACCGACGGACCGACGACTCCGCCATCAGTTCGTGATGAGGAAGTCCTGGATGTTGGGATCGGGTTCGACGGTGTCGGACTCGATACCGGTGACCCTTGCAGTCGGTGGCCCGGTCCACAACCAATCGATCAGCGAGTTCACGGCATCCTCGTCACCTTGGACGAAGACCTCGACGTCGCCGGTCTTCAGGTTCCGGACCCAGCCGTGGAGATGGCGCTGACGGGCCTCACGGCGAGTGCTCTGCCGGAAGGCCACTCCCTGGACTCGACCCGAGACGGTTGCGCGTGCGGCTTTCATGGCGTCAGTCTGCCAGGTGCTGACAGCTCGGGCAGTAATGCGACGATCGCTGGGCGACGACCACCCGCTCGATCGGGGTGCCACATGCACGACACGGCTCCCCCTGTCTTCCGTAGACGGCGAGACGTTCGAGGAAGCCTCCGGCTCGACCGTCCGGCAGCAGATAGGCGAGGTCGTTGAGCGAGGTTCCTCCGTGCGCGACGCCGTCGGTGAGCACGGGGACGATCGCTTCTCTCATCCGGTCGACTTCGGCTGCGGTGAGGGACCCGATCGGGCGCGCCGGATGGATACCTGCACGATGCAGCACCTCATCTGTATAGATGTTGCCGAGGCCCGCAACGAACCGCTGATCGAGAAGCGCCGACTTGACCGTCGGTATTCGGCCCCGAAAGGCCTCGATGAACTCGGGCGTGGTCGGCAGGTCGGTCATCGCGTCGCGACCGACCCTCGAGAGCCCCGACGCCGGCAGCTCGTCGGGGGTGAACACCGCCACGAAGCCGAACGTGCGCGGATCGACGAACCGCAGTTCCTCCTCTCTGTCGGTCGAGAAGACGGCATTGGTGTGCGGAGCCTCCGACTCGCCGGGGCGTGCGACCTGCAGTCGTCCGGACATACCGAGATGGATCACCCACGTCAGGTCGCCCTCGACGTCGACGAGAATGAACTTTCCCCGCCGCCCCACCACGAGCACCCGCCGACCCGTCAACCGCTCGACCACGTCGGAGGGGCTCACGTTCCGTCGGGCCGTGCGCGGCCGTCTCACGTCGACCCGTAGAAGTCGCGCACCTTCGAGTACCGGCTCGATGAACCGCCTCGTCGTCTCCACTTCCGGAAGTTCGGGCACCCCGCCAGCATGGAACCCCTCACACACCACACCAAATCCGCGCGCCGACAGGCCCGGCGACCGCTCCCAGAAGGTCGACTGTGCCGCCGGACCCATGTGCTCGCCCACGTCGTGGCCACCGACCTCGGCTAGCTTTGAGGCGGTTCGATCGGAGGAACAGCATTCATGACGTCACGACCTGATCTACGACCGCGATCGATCGGTGAGAACCTGGACGCGGGCTTCAAGCTGTTCACCTCCAACTTCAAGCAGCTCATCACCCTTGCGGCGGTGATCCTCGTCCCGATCGCGATCGTGAACGCGGTGATCAGCACCGCGGTCGGGAACTTCGACTACTTCGACATCGTCAGCGACCCCGAGAACTTCGACATCGCTGACGAGCTCGCCGGTTTCATCGGCCTTTCTGTGCTGACCGGCATCATCGGCGCCCTGGGGAGCCTCGTCGTCCAGGCGGCTGCCGTGGGCGTGATCGGCGACGCCTACCAGGGGAGACAGACGACGTGGCGCGAGGGCCTCTCGATCGGCCTCCGCAAGGCGCTTCC
>CBDTXZ010000049.1:0-18540 GCA_965364515.1 uncultured bacterium | reverse complement strand
GGCCCAGCTGGAGGCCGTCCTTGCCTGGCCGGATCGGACTCCACCGATCGGGTGAACCTCGAACACGGCTCCGGTCATCTCCGGACCCGCCGGATCCGGTGGCTCGAGGCCCCGGACCACGGATGGCCGGCGTTGACCGTCACGCAGTGCGGACTGTCCGATGCTTCGACGGTCAGAGATCGGTGATCTGGTCGAGGATGAACGAGATCACCAGCGCCTCTTCCCGCCAGGCGTCGTATCTTCCCGACGGCCCGCCATGGCCGGCGCCCATCTCGGTCTTGAGCAAGAGTGGTCCCCGGAACGTCGCGGTCGAACGGAGCTTGGCCACCCACTTCGCGGGCTCCCAGTAGGCGACTCGGGGGTCGTTCAGGCCTGCCGTCACCAGCATCGCCGGATACTCGACCGGCGTGACGTTGTCGTACGGGGAGTACTCCCGCATCCATTCGTATTGCTCGGGGATCGTGGGATTGCCCCACTCCTCCCACTCGATCACCGTCAGGGGAAGCGAATCGTCGAGCATGGTGTTGATGACGTCGACGAAAGGCACCTGGGCGATGACTGCCCTGAACAGCTCGGGCCTCAGGTTCATGACGGCTCCCATCAACAGCCCGCCTGCACTCCCACCTCGGGCGGCGAGCAGCGAAGACGCCGTATACCCGGCGCCCACGAGATGGTCCGCACAGGCGACGAAGTCGGTGAAGGTGTTCACCTTCGACGCCATCTTTCCGCTCCGGTGCCAGAGTCGGCCCATCTCGCCCCCTCCTCGGACGTGGGCGATCGCGAAGATCACTCCCCGGTCCAGCAGCGACAGGCGCGCCGAGCTGAACGTGGGGTCCATCGATGCCTCGTAGGAGCCGTAGCCATAGAGCAGCATGGGCTTCGGGGTGCTCGTGTCGAGGTCGGAGCGGTGAACGATCGAGATCGGGATCCGGGTGCCGTCGGCTGCGACCGCCCACTCCCGGCGGGATGTGTACTCGGTCTTGTCGTAGCCGCCGAGAACGGGCATTTCCTTGACGAGCGTTCGCCCGCCGGTGTCGAGGTCGATGTCGATGATCTGCGCGGGGGTCACCATCGATTGATAGGCCACACGAAGGACGGTCGTGTCGAACTCGAGATTGCTGGAGCCGCCGACCGCGTACACCTCCTCGTCGAACGTGAGCGGTCGGACTGCTCCCTCGTCATCGATGATGTCGATCGAGCGGAGACCGTTCGAGCGGCCGAAGACGGCCAGGTGATGTGCGAGCGGAAGCACACCGTTGATCCGTTTCATGTCGTCGTGGCCGATGAGCTCTCGTTCGTGCCCCGTGTCGACGTCGATCGCCACCAGCCTGCCGTTCGGGGCGTTCTCGTCGGTGACGATCAGCCAGGTGTCTTCTCTGTGCTCGACCGTGTATTCGATTCCTTCCTTGCGAGGAATCACCTCGGAGAAGGCTCCGGTCGGGTTCTCCGAATCGAGAAACCAGGCGCTCGCCGTCTCGGCCGATGACGCCGAGATCGTCAGATATCGATCGTCGTTGGTCGTGCCGACCGAGAGAAACATCCGATTGTCGGGTTCCTCCATCACGATCGTGTCTGAGCTCGAATCCGTCCCGACCTCGTGCCGCCAGACGCGGTGCGGCCGATGGGCGGCATCGACGGTCGTGTAGAAGACGTAGCGCTCGTCCGCCGACCACGCCGTCGAGTAGTAGGTGCCGTCCACCCGATCCTCCAGATCGCGTCCCGTCTCCAGTTCGCGAATCCGCAATTGATAGGACTCGCTGCCGTCGTGGTCGACCGAGTACATGACGTACCGCTGGCTCGGGCTGATGTTGTAGGTGCCGAGTTGGGTGTAGTCGTGGTCCTCTGCGAGGGCGTTGACGTCGAGGACGACGTGGCGTTCACCGTCGGGGGCGCCCTTCATGCGGACGAGTGTCGGGTACTGCGACCCTTCGGCAGTCTCCGAGGCGTACCACCACTCGCCTCGCTTGGCGGGCGCCGAGACGTCGTCCTCGAGCACCCGTGACCGGATCTCCTCGAAGATGCGTTGCCGGAGTTCGGCGAGATGCGACATCGAGGCTTCGGTGAATTCGTTCTCCGCCACGAGGTATTCGATCGTCGCCGAATCGGAGCGGTCCCGAAGCCAGGCGTAGTCGTCGATGAGGCTCTCGCCGTGCAACTCGCGCATTGTCGAACGGCGTGGGGCGATGGGGGCGTCCATCGTCGACAGCGTAGAAGGGGGATCCGCCCAGTCCGCATCGACGGCCGCGGTCGATACCATCGCATGCGTGGAACTGCTCGAATCACTGTGGGATCAGATGAACGACTCGACCAAGATGGTTCAGACGGTCGTCGTCATCGCACTCCTCTTGTTGGTGCGGTGGGCCGTGCTGAGAGCGATCCATGGACGGCTCGAGGACTCGGCGTCGTACTTCAGGACCCGGAAGTGGATGGCCTACACCGCGTTCGCCATCGGTGCCTATTCGATCTTCACGATCTGGACGGAACGCGGAGCCAACCTCGGCACCTATCTCGGGATCCTCTCCGCCGGTATCGCGATCGCGCTCGCCGACGTTCTCGAGAACATGGCCGGGTGGGCGTTCATCGTGGTTCGGCGCCCGTTCAAGGTCGGCGACCGCATCGAGATCGAGGGCCGGGCGGGTGACATCGTCGACATCAGGGTCTTCCGGTTCACGATGCTCGAGATCGGAGCATGGGTCGATGCGGACCAATCCACCGGCAGGCTCGTCCACGTCCCGAACGGGAAGGTCTTCTCCGAACAGGTCACCAACTTCACGGAGGGTTTCCCCTACATCTGGGACGAGATCGGTGTGATGGTGACCTTCGAGTCGGACTGGAAGCGCACCGAGGAGATCGTGCGCCAGGCGATGACCGAACACGCCCCCGACACGACCGACGGGACCATCGCCAGAGCCATTCGTCAAGCAGCCCATCACTACCTCATCCGATACACCCATCTCACTCCGAACACCTATGTCACGGTGAAGGACTCCGGCGTGATGATCTACGGCCGATACCTGGTTCCCGCCAGGCAACGTCGTCATGTCAGCGACCAACTGTGGCGGGCGATCCTCGAGTCGTTCGATGCGGAACCGACCGTCGACCTCGCCTACCCGACGATTCGCAATGTGATCTCCGACCCGCTCCGGGTCGAGCGAGAGCGGCCCGACTGAGACTCCGAGTCCGCCAATTCCCGTGAGCCCGCCGATAGCGTTGCAGCGGCACATGGACTCCCTCTTCTCAATCGTGGCGTCGAATCACGACGTGTCGCTCGAAGACCTCGAGGACGCCGTGATCGACGGTGACGTCCTCATCGACTGTCTCACCGACGAGGAGCTGTATTGGCTCCGCAACGGTGAATCGACCCCCGATCCGGCGATGGACGAGCCATATCTGTCCACGCTCGACGATCGGGCTCGCCAGGTCGCAACCGATTCTGGGCTCCGCTCGCTCATCGCCAAAGGCATGGTGGACGTCGACCCCGAGGAACCGTCGAGCCTCGAGTTCGCCGGTGCATACTCGGTGCTCGCCGATCTGCGTTCGGCCGCACCGCTGGTGACCAGGCTCCGGCTGGACGTTCCGGGTGACGAATCGATCCGGTATGCCTTCGGGCTGGTCTCTCCGTCGCTCGTGCTGACCGAGGAGGTCGCCGATGGTGGGTTCCACGACTTCATCCTCCAGAGCCCTGGCTCGGCTTCGAATGCGCTCGGCGCCATTCTCGACCGCCACGGCACCGCCGGTCCGGTCTCTGATCGGCCGATGCGGGCCGCGCATCGAGATGACCTTCGCCCCGACGCCGATGCCCTCGCCGAGCGGGCCCTGCACACCGTTCTGCTGAGGTCCACGCACAATGCCGACAACGGGTCGTTCGATCTGGCCGTCTCCGTTCACGGGACCCCTGACGGGGTGTTCGTCTCGTGGGCCGAATCCGGGGACCGTCCGCACGTGCGGGTGCGACTCGGCCGGGCCGACCTCGAGGCGGTTGCGCTCGACCTGATCCTCGGGGAGACCCCGACTGTCTGAGCGGCCCATACTGTCGGGAATGCGACTCTCGAGCACAATGCGTCCGTGCGGGTACGTTGAGACAAGCACGAACCCATGACACATCTCCGACAGAAACCCCCAGCAGAGCGCACACCGGAATGGCTCATCGGCCTTCTCATCGCCATCGTCCTCGTGACCGTCGGCTGGTTCTTCCTGCGCTCGATCGGCGCAGGTGACGATCCTGTGCTCGGCGACGCCTCGACCGGTGAGTCCGAGGCCGCTGCCGAAGCCGACTTCGTGCTGTACGACGGGACCCCGGCGAGCCTCGCAGACTTCGACGGCCCAGTCGTCGTGAACTTCTGGGCGTCGTGGTGTCCCGCCTGCGTGGTCGAGCTTCCCGACTTCCAGGCAGTGAGCGAGCAGTTGGGCGACTCTGTCACGTTCATCGGCATGAACGTGCTTCCCGATGACCGGGCTGCAGCCGAAACGCTCATCGCCGAAACCGGTGTCGAATACCAACTCGCCGAAGACGAGGGTGGCGCTCTCTATGCCGAGTTCGGCGGGATCGCCATGCCGACCACCGTCTTCATCGGGGCTGACGGGGAAGTCGTGGACGTCCACTCCGGGACCTTGTTCGAAGAGGATCTGCGCCAGCGGATCGCCGAGCTGTTCGGGATCTGATGACCTCGGTCGCCGGCACTTCGAGGCTCTCGGTGTTCGGCGACGCAGCGGGCAGCGGGGCAGCCTTGTGGTGGATCGCGCTCAGCCAATTGCTCGCGCTGTCGCTGTGGTTCTCGGCGTCTGCGGTTGCGCCGACACTTGCCGCCGAGTGGGAACTCGACACCGGCCAGATCGCCGGGTTGACCGGATGGGTGCAGATCGGTTTCGTGGTCGGTGCACTCATCATCGCCGTGACCAATCTCGCCGATGTCGTCCCCAGCCGCAGGCTGTTTGCAGGAGCCGCCGTGCTCGGTGCGGCTGCCAATCTCGGCCTCCTGGCCATCGACGCAGATGCCGTCGCTTCTGCGATGGTGCTGCGATTCGTCACGGGAGTCACCCTGGCCGGCGTCTACCCCAGCGGTCTCAAGATCATGGCCGGTTGGTTCGAGCGCGGCCGCGGCATGGCCCTCGGAGTCCTCGTCGGGGCGCTGACCGTTGGGAGCGCATCCCCACACCTCGTTCGGGGTCTCGGGCTCGAGTGGCAGTTCGTCGTCGTTGCGGCCAGCGCGGCGGCCGTCACCGCCGCAGTCATCGTGGGCCGGTTCGTCCTCGACGGCCCCTTTTCGACGGGAACCTCGGATTTCGACCTCTCTCACCTCGGTCGCATCCTCAGAAACCGCAGATTCCGGCTCGCGACCATCGGATACCTCGGGCACATGTGGGAGTTGTATGCGCTGTGGACGTGGGCCGTGCTGTTCCTCGCCGCGTCCGAATCCGCCGCCGGAGTGTCGTACGGCAGTATCTCCACGATCACCTTCTTCGTGATCGCGGCAGGAGGGATCGGCTCATGGCTCGCCGGCCTCGTATCCGACCGCCTCGGCCGCGAGATCGCCGCTTCGATCGCGCTCGGGGTGTCGGGATCCCTGGCGGTGCTCTCGCCCGTCTTCTTCGGTGTGAGCCCGCTCGTCGTGGTCCCGCTGATGTTGCTGTGGGGTGCGGCCGTCGTCGCAGATTCCGCTCAGTTCTCGGTGATCGTCACCGAGGTGACTCGAAGTGAGATCAGGGGGACCGCTCTGACGTTGCAGACCGCGCTCGGCTTCCTCCTCACCCTCGTCACGATCCGTGTGACGCCGGCGATCGCCGATCAGATCGGCTGGCGCTGGGGACTGGCATGGCTCGCCATCGGACCGGCGGTCGGGCTCTGGGCGATGAAAGCACTGAGAGCAGAGCAAGCCATCCACTCGGCCTGAGCGTCAGGAGAGCCGGTCGCAGGGAGGTTCGACGAGAGGCGGAAGGACCGCTAGTGCCCGCATCAGCATCTCCAGCAGTTGGAGACGAGTGATCGCCTCATCTGCCGGTGGCGTCGAGCAGTTGTTCGCGTCCGTCTCGAGATAGACCGGTCCCGCCGGTGCGACGTCGATCGAATGGAGATGCTCGACCACGTCCTGGCGGTCGATGGAGTCGGGGCACGCCACCGTGCACAACTGAAGGAATCGCTCGATCTCCCGAAGGTCCCACTCGGATGTCGTGGGCGTCGTCTGGTCGGAGGTGGTGGCGCCGAGATCGAAGTCCGGGGCGCGGACACCGTTCACAAACTCGCGGGGCTGCTCCGCCTGCCCAACCGCCTCGGCCTCCGGCCCCCAGGTCGTGGGATCGAGGCGGTCCGTCGTGAGTGCTTCCGCCCATGCGCGGAGGCTCTCGACGTCGGCTTCGGAGTCACCACAGAAGAAGAGCCCGAAGTCGTCGCAGGCGAGCGGCATGCCGAGCGACACTCCCAGGGCCACCATGTCGAAGGACACCTCGTCCAGGTCTGCGAACGGGCCGGAGAACCCGGCCGGGGGCTCCGTCATGTTCGCGAAAGCGGAGACCCCGCGTCTGGCGGCCCTGCGCACGCTCGGCAAGGGGTCGACGGATTCGCCCCACGGCGTGCGGAGCTCGAAATGCAGATGAGCGACGCCGGGTTCGGCATTGCCGCTGTCTCCGACGTAGCCGATGACTTGACCGCGCCGAACCGGGTCTCCGACCTCGAGCCTTCGAACGATCCCGACGCCGTCGCCGTCGTCCGTACCCGCCACGTCGTTGTTGAGGTGGACGTACAGGCTCTGCCAACCATCGTTGTGCTGGATCTTGACCCAACAGCAGTCTCCCTGGCCGTTGCGGTTCACCTCCAGCACGGTTCCCGATCGCACGGCCACCACGGGAGTGAGCTTGGCTGCCGCGATGTCGAGGCCGGCATGCCAGCGTTCCCCACCCTCCCTGATCGCTCCGAAAACCGAGAGCGTTGCCGAGCGGCCCGCGATCGGATGGTCCATGTTGTAATAGAACGAGCACCTCGGTGGGGGAGGGGCGACCGGTTGAGGAGGCGTCTCCGCAGCAGCAGGATCGGCCACGTCCGCAGATGCGGTCTCGGCAGGAGTGCTCGACACCTGACCGGGTGCGGGCCCCAACTCTCGGAACAGGCGAGGAGAGCACGCCGCCGCCTCGTCGAACCCGATCGGAAGCAGCGTCGTGGCGACCGCCAGCGCGATCACGATTCCGATCCGCCTACCCGACTCCCGCATACCAACACGATACCCCTGCGAGCATCGTCGAGGCTGCAGCGTCACGCATCCCGGGAAAGCAGCCATACTCTGATCACGTCGACAGGAGATCCCATGAGAGAAGCAGTCATCGTCTCGACCGCACGCACTCCGATCGGCAAGGCGTACCGCGGTCTCTTCAACGACACCGAGGCGCCGACGATGGGTGGACTCGCCATTGCAGCTGCGGTCGAACGCGCCGGCGTTGACCCGTCCGAAGTCGACGACGTGATCATGGGCTGCGCCATGCAACAGGGCACCCAGTGGCCGAACATCGCGCGCCTCTCGTCGCTTGCGGCAGGGCTTCCCACCACCGTTGCGGGGATGTCCATCGACCGGCAGTGCTCGTCGGGGCTCATGGCTGTTGCCACGGCCGCCAAGCAGATCGTGATGGATCACGCGCCCGTGGTGGTGGCGGGCGGGCTCGAATCCATCAGTCTCGTCCAGAACGAACACATGAATCGGTTCCGGGCGATCGATCCTGCGGTCGTGGACGCCCACCCGGCCGCCTACATGCCGATGATCGACACCGCGGAGGTCGTTGCCGAGCGCTATGGCATCTCCCGCGAGGCGTGTGACGAGTACGCGCTTCAGTCACAGACTCGGGTCGCAGAGGCACAAGAGAACGGCGTCTTCGACGAAGAGATCATCGAGGTCACCCGAATGAAGGCGGTTCAGGATCGCGACACCGGAGAGATCTCCAAGGTCGAGGCGACGCTGTCACTCGACGAAGGCAACCGCCCGGGAACGACGCTCGAGGGTCTGGCCGGTCTCAAACCGGTCAGGGGCGAAGGGATGAACGTCACGGCAGGCAATGCCAGCCAACTCTCCGACGGTGCAGCTGCGCTCGTGCTCATGGAGGCAGGCGAAGCTGAGCGTCGCGACCTCGATCCGCTCGGCTACTACCGGGGCATGGCCGTGGCCGGGGTGGAACCGGACGAGATGGGGATCGGACCCGTCTATGCCGTGCCGAAGCTGCTGGAGCGGAACAATCTCACGATCGACGACATCGACTTGTGGGAGCTCAACGAAGCGTTCGCAGTGCAGACGATCTATTGCCGGGACGAGCTCGGAATCGACAACGAGATCTACAACGTCAACGGCGGCGCCATCTCAATCGGGCATCCGTACGGGATGTCCGGTGCGCGAATGGTCGGCCATGCCCTTCTCGAGGGGAAGCGTCGGGGCGCCCGCTATGTCGTCGTGACCATGTGCATCGGTGGAGGCCAGGGAGCGGCCGGCTTGTTCGAGGTTGCCTGACCCGGACTACTCCCAGCGGAGACCGGGTCAGGCGGAGCGATGCGTTCGGAACTGCACTCGTGACGCTTGCATCGGCTTCGGGCAGGCCGGTTGCCCCAGTTGGGACCGTGGCCGTGAAGCCACCGATGAGATCCAGATGGTCGCCAACGACTCCTCCAAGCCGTTCGATCAGCAGCTCGGCCGCATTCGATGCCGGCTTCGCCTCGCGGATGATGAGCTCGACATCGACGGTTGCACTGCCGGCCACTGCGGTGCCGAGGTCGGCCAGGAGCGAGACGACGAGCGAAAACGCGGCCAGGAGGCCGAGCCCCGTCTGTGCTCTGTTGTTTCGGTTTGGCCCGAAGGACGTGATCGAGTCCGTATGAGATCGCTCCAGTTGCGTCTCCCGATTGGATCGACGAAACCCGGTCCGAAACCTGGGCACCATTGATCGAAACCCAGAGGTGACGAGTCCGGAGCCGTCGGGCGGGACCCCGAGACTCCGCTCACGGGTCGTTCAACACCGAATAGGGTGGACAGCCGTCTCGAGAACAGAGGAATCGTGAGAGCTGTCGTGTGTAGCGAACTCGGACCGCCTTCGAAGCTGTCCGTGCGAGAAGTCGACGATCCTGAGCCTGATGCCGGTCAGGTCATCGTCGACGTCGAGGCCGCCGGCCTCAACTTCCCCGACACCCTCATCATCGAGGGCAAATATCAGTTCAAACCCGAGCTCCCCTTCACCCCCGGTGGTGAGGCGTCAGGGTTGATCTCGGCGGTCGGTGACGGCGTCGAGCATCTGTCGGTCGGTCAGCGCGTGATCGCCCTGTCCACTCACGGGGCGTTCGCCGAGAAATGGGCGGTCCCCGCAACCGGCGTCATCCCGATCCCGAACGCGCTGGACTTCGAGTCGGCTGCAGGGTTCGGGCTTGCATACGGCACGTCCTATCACGCGCTCGTCCAGCGCGCTCGACTCGAGAAGGGTGAGACCGTCCTGGTTCTTGGCGCCGCCGGTGGAGTCGGAAGCGCCGCAATCGAGATCGCCAGGCATCTCGGAGCAACGGTGATAGCGGCTGCTTCGACGGTCGAGAAGCTCCAGTTCGCCTCGGAGCTCGGCGCCGATCATCTCATCGAATACACGACCGAAGACCTCCGAACGCGGCTGGAAGAGATCACCGGCGGCAGGGGCGTCGATGTCGTCTACGACCCGGTCGGTGGTGTCTTCACCGAGATCGCATTCCGATCGCTCGCGTGGAACGGGCGTCATCTCGTGGTCGGGTTCGCCTCCGGCGATATCCCGAAACTCTCCGTCAACCTCGCTCTCCTCAAGGGGGCATCACTCGTCGGCGTGTTCTGGGGACGATCCTTGCGTGAGGAGCCACAGCGGGCATTTCAGAACTTCGTGGAGTTGGCGGAGCTCGCGGAAGCCGGCGTCATCCGGCCCCGGATTTCCCAGCGGTTCACTCTCGACGAGTACGAAGAAGCGTTCGGCGTGTTCGAGAGTCGGAGCGTGATGGGCAAGGCGGTCTTCGTGATCGGATGAGGCCGAGGAGCGGGGCGGAAGGTCGACTCGCAGTGCTCATCAGTCCTCGGGCTGCTCCCTCGTCGCTGCGAGCAGGGCAGCACCGACACCGGTCAGGGCCGTCCCGACCACGGCTGCCCTGTCGACGTCGAATCCGGTCTTCGGCAACTCGACCTGGGCAATCACGGCCGGGTTCGCGGTCGGCGCGGCGACGGTGGGCTGATCGACGTCTGGGGTGATGACCTTGCCGGCGACGGTGACGTCGTCGGTCGACGGCGCGTCGGGGACCGCAGTCCCTGTCACCTCGGTGTCGAGGACGTCCACGTCCGGCGCGGTTGTCGTCGGGCTCTGCGTGAGGCTCTCATCCTCGGGTTGAGTCGCAGTGGTCGTGTCCTCGGGTCCAGTGGTTCCACCGGTGTTCTCCGGCTGAGTCCCCGCCGTCGTGTCCTTCGGTTCGGGCTCGTCAGAACTGTCGGGCACCTCGGGACTGCTGAAGCCGCTCGTTGGTTCGGCGACTGATCGAGACATGGAGTGGATCGTCACAACCGGAGCCATCCACATTGCGCTCGCTCCTCCAAGGGCTCCGGTCCGCAGGAGTTCGCGGCGGGTCAACCCGGGTGTTTCGAGAGTCTCGGTGTTCGAGCCTGAGTCGGACCGTGTCGTCACATTCTGACCGTACGAGAAAACCCGGTCACTGTCGGTAGGTCGCCGGTCCCGAATTCAATCGAACTGAGGGTTGTTCAGCTGTTCGTTGAGTTTGCGCATCCCACCGAGCCAGCGGTCGTAGTCGTTGGCTTTGTTCTGGAAGAAGGTCTCGACTTCCGGGTGAGGAAGGATCAGGAATCGTTCGGCTGCCAGCCCATCGATGACCGCATCCGCCACGTCATCGGGGGAGATGGCGATGCTGCGCACCCACTCCTGGCTGGCGGCGTCTCCGAACACGTCGAGCATCGGGGTCTCGACGAACTGCGGGCACAGCGCCGAGACCCCGATGCCCCGCCTGCCGTAGCTGACCGACACCCACTCGGCCAGCGCCAAGGCCGCATGCTTGGTGACTGCGTACGGTGCAGCCCCGATGTTGGTGAGAAGCCCGGCGGCCGAGACGGTCGAGAGGATGTAGCCCGAGCCGGCCGCCAGCATCCCGGGCAGGGCCGCCCGGATCGCATACACGTGCGCCATCACGTTGACGTCCCACGTCCTCTGCCAGAGCGCGGTGGGGACGTCGACGGACCCTCCGGTTGCGATTCCGGCGTTGTTGACGAGCAGTCCGATGGGGCCGTGCTCCGATTCGACCGTCTCGATGCTCGAGGTGACAGCCGCCTCTTCGCTCACGTCGAGTTGCATTCCGATCCCGCCGACTTCAGCGGCAACCCGAGTCGCCTGCTCACCGTCGAGGTCCGTGACGACCAGCGTTCGGGCGCCCTCTGCGGCGAATCTACGGCTCAGGGCTTCGCCGATCCCGCTGCCGCCTCCCGTGAGGAAGACGAGCTGATCCTTGACATTCATCCAGATGCCGCCTCGAGTCGAGAGTCCGACGCTAGTTGTGAGCCTGTGTTGCTGGTCGGTGGGACGGCGGTTCCGGAGACGCCATACTGGGTCGCTCGCTGCACCCAGAGTCTCGAGGAGGATCGAATGCCGACATTCGACATCGTGTCGGAAGTGGACCGACAGGAAGTGACCAACGCCGTCGATCAGACGTTGCGCGAGGTCGGGAATCGCTACGACTTCAGAGGGACCGACACCGAGGTCGTGTTCACCGACAACGAGATCTCGATCGAATCCGACTCACCGGGCCGGGTGGAAGCGGCGATCGAGGTCCTGAAGACCCGACTCGTCAGGCGCAACGTCGACGTCAAGGCCGTATCCGGCGGGGAGATCAAACCGGTTGGGGGAGCTCGGTCGAAGGCGGTGTTCACGCTCAATCAGGGAATCGAGTCCGAGGCTGCCAAGCGCCTCTCGAAAGAGATCCGCGATCTGAAGATGAAGGTCCAGGTGCAGATCCAAGGAGATCAACTGCGCGTCTCCGGCAAGAAGCGCGACGACCTCCAGGAAGTGATCAGTGCCGTCAAGCAGATGAAGCTCGACTACCCGGTCCAGTTCACCAACTTCAGGGACTGAAGCGCGTCAACGGTCCAAGGTTCACGTTTGCGTAGCGCGGATCGTTCGATGTTTCGGAAGCAGGCAGAACCGTCGTCTGGGGCCATCTCTCAACATGACCGGTCGCGAGCCCGCCCTCGACGAGGTGTTGGCTATCGTTGCGAGCCCGTCCAGGATGGCCATGTCGCTTCCCGCTGGAACCGTCACGTTTCTCTTCACCGATGTCGTAGGCAGCACCAGGCTCTGGGATTCCTTCCCCGACGACATGCGGACAGCGTTGGCTCTCCACGACGAGATCCTCACCACCGCTACGAAGACGAGCGGCGGGACCGTCGTCAAACACACCGGTGACGGACTGTTCATTGCGTTCGGGTCCGCCCTCGCCGCCGTGCGCGCCGCCGTCGAGGCCCAGCAACAGCTCGCAGACGGCGACTGGCCCGAGATCACCGGTCCACTCCAGGTTCGGATGGCGCTCCACACGGCCGACGTGGAACCGACTGGTGAGGACTACCTCTCCCCGGAGGTGAACCGGGTCGCACGTATCGAGTCGGCTGGCCATGGAGGCCAGATCCTGGCGTCCAACTCCACGGCGAGACTGATCGGAGACGCGCTCCCCGAAGGTGCCACCCTGGTCGACCTCGGTACCCACCGCCTGCGAGGTATATCGGCTCCCGAGCACATCCACCAGATCGCCGTCGAGGGTCTTCACGCTTCGTTCCCACCGCTTCGGACCGAACGGGGGATCAAGGGGCATCTCCCTTCGTTCACCACGCCATTCGTCGGCCGAGCCGGAGAACTCGACGAGCTCGTCGCCATCGCCTCGGAACCGACCACGCGTCTCCTGTCGATCGTCGGCAACGGTGGCATGGGGAAAACCCGACTCGCAGTTGAGACGGCCCGCAGGCTCACCGACTCGTCAGCCGCCGTCGGTCACTTCCTCTCACTCGAGTCGCTCACCGACGACGGCACGATGACCACGGCCGTTGCCGGAAGCATCGGCTTCGGGGTCGATCTGCACATCTCGGGCACGTTCAGCGAGCGCACCCAGCTCTTCGACTTCCTCCGCGCCCACGAACTCGTGCTCGTGCTGGACAATCTCGAGCACCTCCCCGGGGCCGGCTCCTGGATCTCAGATCTGCTTGCCGAGGTGCCATCCGTGACCGTGATCGCCACGTCCCGGGAGCGCCTCCAGATCACCGCCGAGCGCGTCTACCCCCTCGGTGGCCTCGACGCAGACTCCGATGCAATCGCGCTGTTCTCCGACCGGTGCCGCTCGGCGGGTGCAAGTGTCGACGGGTCCACTCCCGGCGTACGCCGGCTCGTCGACCTTCTCGGAGGGATGCCCCTCGCTCTCGAGCTGGCAGCTGCGTGGGCAGCCATGCTTCCGGTCGAGGAGATCGCCGTGGAGATCCGCAGAGATCTCGACTTCCTGACTTCGACCCAGCAGGACACCCCCGACCGGCATCGCTCCGTACGGGCCGTCTTCGAGCAGACCTGGCGTCGTCTCGACCCCCAGATCGGAGCCGGCCTGGCCAGTCTCGCGATCTTCGTTGCGCCGTTTTCCAGGGAGGACGCCGCCAGTGTGGCGGGTGTGGGCCTACCCGTGCTCGCCCAACTCGTGAACGCTTCCCTCCTCCGACGCAACGCGATCGACGAGACGTACGGGCTTCACCCTCTTCTGCGGGAGTTCGCCCTCGAGAAGCTCGGTGAGGGCCGCGCCGCTGCCGAGGAGCGGTACGCCCGTCGCTATCTGTCTGAGCTGCTCAACCGTGCGGACGACCTCGTCGGTGCAGACCAGATCGCAGTCCGCGATGTGTTCGTCGCCGAGCTCGATCACCTCCGCGCCGGCCTCGCCTGGGCCGTCACCCATCTCGAAGACGACGAGCTCGTCCCGATTCTGTTCGCAACGTATCGGCTCTTCATGCTGCACAGCTGGGCCGACTGGGTCGTGGACTCGGGCCATCTGATCGATGTGCTCATCGACCACAACGGCGCCGAAGGCACATGGCAACGGCCCTCGCACCTCCTCCTCCGGGGCCTCCGTCTGATCGAACGCACCCAGTTCGAACACCCGGACGCGATCATCGGCGACCTGGAGCGGCTCATCGAGCTGGCCGAGCCGATCGGAGGTGACGTCCTCCTGGTGGCATGCCTGGCACGCGGGATGCTCGAAGTGGAGCGCTCGGCCTACGTCGAAGCACTCGAGTGGCTCGACCGGGCAGAAAGCATCTCTGTCGATCGCGACCCGATGCTGGACCTCCAGCTCGGCGCATTCAAGGGCTGGGCCCTCTACCTGCTCGAGCGACTCGATGAAGCCCGCTCGGTCCTGTCCGAGTATCTGGCCAGGGCCACCGAGATTCGGAACGGCATCGCTCGGGCCTTTCTCCTCAGCAAGCTCGGCGTCGTCGCCGACGAGATGGGGGACCATGCCACTGCGGCCGACCACCATCACGAAGGACGGGAGGTGTTCGTCAAGGCCGGCGACGCAGGAGGCCAGGGGTACACGCTCAGTCGTCTGAGCTGGACCCACTACCTCCTCGGCAACCACCAGCTCGCGCTTCGCTACGCGCTCGACGGTCTCGAGCACTTCGAGTCGATGAACCTCCGGTGGGGGATGGCCATCTCCCACAGCCGTGCCGGGCTCGCCGAGGTGGAGCTCGGGCGTACCACCGAGGCGAAGGCTCGTTTCCTCAGGACCATCGAGATCGCCGAGGAGACCGACATCCCAGACGCCATCCACTACGGGATCATCGGCATCGGCCTCGCCCTGTCGGCCGACGGCCGCGACGCCGAGGCGGCACGTCTTCTGCTCGGTTCCATCGCAGCCGACCGCAACCCGTACCGGAGATTCGCCGAAACCGGCTTGGCTGCCATCCGGGAGCGGGACAGCGTGTCCGACCTCGACTCCGTCGGGGCATCGGCGGCGACGCTGAGTCTGGGTGAGCTCTCCGCCGAAGCCCGTCGTTTCGCCACAGGGGCTATGCCGACCCGTTGACTTCATGCAGGCTCTGTGACTCCACCGCAGGGGCAAGTCGGCGTCCCGGGGGATCGGTCGAGGTGACCGTGGCTGCGCCGGTCACGCCTTTCGAACAGCGGATATGGGTCGTCGGGTGACGGGCGACAAGGACGTGGGGGAGAGGTTCCACCATGCTCGAGCGATACGATGCTGGGGTGTCATCGACCCATCGCCCCGCCGGCTCGTTTCCCGAGGACTTCGTCTGGGGCGTCGCAACCGCCTCGTATCAGATCGAGGGGGCGGTCGACGAAGATGGTCGGGGCGAGTCGATCTGGGATCGCTTCTCCCACACGCCGGGCAAGATCCTGACCGCAGAGAACGGTGATGTTGCGTGCGACCACTACCACCGCTGGCCTGAGGACGTCGAACTGATGAAGCGGCTGGGCATCGACGCCTACCGGTTCTCCATCGCCTGGCCGAGGATCGTTCCCGAAGGAGTCGGGGACGTGAATCAGTCGGGTCTCGACTTCTACGACCGACTGGTCGACGAGCTGCTGGCGGCGGGAATCGCACCGTATCCCACGTTGTATCACTGGGACCTGCCTCAGGCGCTCGAGGACACCGGGGGTTGGCTGAGTCGGGAGACGGCCCACGCCTTCGCCGACTACGCCGAAGTCGTGGTCGACGCGCTCGGTGACCGGGTCGAGAACTGGATGACGCTGAACGAGCCGTGGTGCTCTTCACTCCTCGGCTACATGGCGGGCTTCCACGCTCCCGGCCTCACAGGGGTGGAGAACGGGTTGAATGCAGCTCACCATTTGCTGCTGGCCCATGGCCTCGCTGTCCCGCGCATCCAGGCCGCCGGATGCAATGCCGGCATCGTCCTCAACATGGATCACATGCGACCGGCATCCGCCCATCCCGCCGATCACGCCGCCGCCGACCTCGAGGACCAGAAGTTCGGCCGTTGGTTCCTCGATCCGGTCTCGGGCCGGGGGTATCCGCAGGCTGCAGTCGACGACTACGGGTGGGACATGGCCGTGGTTCACCCCGGCGATCTCGACGTCATCGCCGCCCCGATCGATCAGATCGGGCTCAACTACTACTCGATCCGGATCGTTCGATCAGACGACGTCGCCGAGAGCGACAGGACCGGGATCGTGGATGCGCCGACCGAATACACCGAGATGGGCTGGATGGTTGCGCCGGAGGGCATCGTCCCGCTCCTCGAGCGCCTTCACGATTACGGCTACGAGCGCATCTACGTCACCGAGAGCGGCGCCGCCTACCCGGACGAGCCGGACGAGCTGGGCCACGTCGACGACCAGGACCGGATCTCCTTCCTAGATCGGCATTTCACGGCGGTTTCCTCAGCGATCGATCGCGGCGTCCCGGTGAAGGGCTACTTCGTGTGGTCCCTGATGGACAACTTCGAGTGGGGGTTCGGCTACTCGAAACGATTCGGCATCGTGTGGATCGACTACGAGACCCAGACCCGCCTGCCCAAGGCCAGCTACGCCTGGTATCGCGACCACATCGCCACCAGCCGGCGTTGAGACTGGCCCGTCCCGGGGAGAGACGGGCGGCCCACTCAGAGTTCGCGAGAGGCGGCGAAGCGGACTGCGAGGAACAACAGCGCCACCGTCGAGACGAGCGTCACGGCGGTTGCAGGCAGATAGTCACCGAACGACTCGGTCCCGGCCGGAATCGCGGCCAGCGCCCCGCCCAGGTGTGACGGGAGCCAGCGACCGATCGCATCCGCGACCCCGAAGATCGGCATCACGAGCAGCACGAGGATCGAGATCATCACCGTTCCGAGCACCGACGTAGCCCGGCCCGCAACGGCGGCGACGAGCGCAACCACGAACACGAGGAACAGTGAACCGAGCAGTAGACCGGCCAGCACGTCGCCGGCGTCGAGACCACCGATCAGCGCCCAGGTCTCGTACCAGGCGGCGAGGCCACCCAGGACGAACGATCCGACCACCGCACCGACGGTGACGACGAACCGGGGGGTGAGCAGCGATCTCACGTCCGACACGCGGGTGCGGAGGAAGATGCCCATCTCCGGGATGGCATCGAACGCCAGCGCTCCGGCGGCCACCACGACTGCGACCAGCGTCCCGATCTGAAGGGCGTTGCCCACATACTGGGCCATGCCGTCGGCGGGGACCGGGGGAGGGAGCTCGATCGTTGCGCCCTCGAGATCGCCGCCGGCCAGGTCGAGGATCTCGCCCAGGTATCTCGCTGTCAGCGGGCCGAGGAGCCCAAAGAACAGATACACACCCACGAGTGCGATCCACCGTTTGGTGCGCGTCAGGCGCATCCACTCCAGTCGCCAGAGGCTCATCGCGTGACCTCCAGAAACGCCTGCTCCAGTGTCACTGCTTCGGGCCCGATCGAGATGACGCGGGCGCCGGACGCAGCGAGAGCCCCGACCAGCTTCGATTCTGCATCGTCCAGCGAAGAGACCGTGACTCGCAGCTCGTCCGCACCGTTGCGGTCGATGGAGAGAACCCAGTCGTGCGCTTCCAGCGCCCGGGCAACCCCATCGGATGGTGGCCTGACCCGTACCCGGTATCGCGGCACTGCTCGACCGACAAGGAGGGTTTCGACGGATCCCTGGAACACCAGGTCGCCGTGATCGAGGATTCCGACCGTGTCGCACACCTCCTGGACGTCGCCGAGGATGTGGCTCGAGAACAGGATGGTCGCAGAGCCCTTGAGTCGCCCGATGAGGTCGAGCACTTCTCGCCTCCCGAGCGGGTCGAGGGCAGAGGCGGGCTCGTCCAGGAGCACCAGGCTGGGCTCTCCGACGATCGTGCACGCCACCCCGAGCCGTTGGAGCATTCCTCGCGAGTAGCCGCCGACCGCGCGATCCATTGCATCGGCGAGACCCGCATCGGCCATGACGTGTTCGACGCGATCGTTCGTGCCGTCCGTGAGCCGTTGCGCGAGCTCTGCCACCTCGCGGCCGGTCAGCCACGGGTCGAACCGTGGAGTGTCCGGCAGTACGGCGATTCGGCTTCGATCGGCATCGATCGTCATGGAGCCGGCGGTCGGGCGGCGCAGTCCCGCCAGGATTCCGAGCAGCGTCGTCTTGCCTGCTCCGTTCGGCCCGACGAGACCGTAGGTGCTGCCCGGTTCCACCTTCAGGTCGACGCCTTTCAGTGCTTCGGTGCTGCCGTAACGCTTGGTGAGGCCGGTCGTCTGGATCATGCCGATCCTCCCTGATCGCGACCCACGAGAAGGTAGACGATCCCTCCCATCGGAACGGACAGCAGGCAGATGAGGGCCCACGCCCATTTGGGCAGATAGAGCACGTCATTCCGTGAGATGTCGACCCAGCAATAGACGACGAATGCCAGGGCGAGCGCGATGACCGGAGCCAGAGCGGCCCACGGGATGTCCATGTCGAGCTCCCGTCTCGTGATGTCAGACGATCATACGAACCAGGCCCACCCCATTGCAGAGGCCATCGCATCGGTTGGTGTGGCCGTTGGTCACGA
>CBDTXZ010000048.1:0-18612 GCA_965364515.1 uncultured bacterium | reverse complement strand
GCCTTCTTCTCCGTCGACGTGAACGACGGCGGCATGCGCACCGGCCGTCTCGTCGAGTACGGCTACACCGACAGGATCTTCACGACGCCCGAGCACGAAGAGACCGAGCAGTACATCACCGGACGCTTCGGATGAGCCGGGCAGGGGAGGCCGACTGATGGTGGACCAGAGGACCCATTTTCACGCCGAGCTGGAGGCGTTGGAGCAGAGCATCCATGAGATCGGCGATCGAGATCACGACCTGATAGGGATGGCGGTCCAGGCGCTGGTGACCGGCGATCTGGAGCTCGCACAACGCGTGAAGGCCGGGGATCAGATCATCGACCAGATGTATCTCGACATCCACAACCGATGGATCAATCTGATCGCTCGCCAACAGCCGATGGGTGCCGATCTGCGGTTGATGTCGGTGCTGCTCCACATGAACGTCACCCTCGAGCGAACCGGGGATCAAGCGGTCAACATCGCCAAGCTCGCAGAGCTGTGTCACGACCTGCCGACGAGCGACCACGTGATCGAGCAGGTGCAGGAGATGGGCGATCTCGTCCGTCCGATGCTCCGGACGGCGATCGAGAGCTTCATCCGCCGGGATGCGGACGAGGCCAGATTGCTTCCAGCCATGGACGAACCGGTCGACCGCCTCAACAGCAGCATGTACAGGGAGGTCGTGGCGCTCGGCACCGACCCCCGACTCCTGGAGTGGGGGACGCATGTGATGATGGCCGCACGAGCGCTCGAACGGATCGGTGACCAGACGGTCGACATCGGCGAGCAAGTCGTCTACCTGGTCACCGGCGAGCTTCACGATTTCAACGAGGAGGCGCTCGATGAGCGGGGGATCGAGGGCTGAGACGAGGCACCGGGTGCTCGTCGTCGAGGACGAGATCTCGTTGGCCGAATCGGTTGGTTACGCACTCGAGGTGGAGGGCTTCGACGTCACGCTCGTCTCGACCGGACGAGAGGCCCTCGAACGGTTTCGAGCCGTCGATCCGTCGCTGGTGCTGCTGGACGTGATGCTTCCCGAATCGTCGGGGCTCGATGTGTGCCGCCGGATTCGAGCCGAATCCGACGTCCCGATCATCATGCTGACCGCACGGGACGGTGAGGCCGACACGGTGGCGGGTCTCGAACTCGGCGCCGACGACTACGTGACCAAACCCTTCTCGATGCGTGAACTGATGGCGAGGGCGCGAGCGCAGGTCCGTCGATCGTCCAGGTCTGGAGTGTGGCTCGAGCCGAACGAAGTACTCCGATCGAGCGGCGTCGAGTTGGATCTGGACGCCCATGAAGTCCGAGTCGACGGAGCGCTCGTCCGGCTCCGACCCAAGGAATTCGACCTGCTCGAGTCGCTGATGCGCCGTACGAACCGTCTGGCGACCCGGGATGTCCTGATCGACGAGGTGTGGGGCCCGTCCTACTTCGGAGACACGAAGACCCTCGACGTCCACATCAAACGACTCCGCGAGAAGCTCGAAGCGAACCCCTCCGAGCCGACCAGGATCGTGACGGAGCGAGGCCTCGGCTACAAGTTCGTCGATGGTTGACCGGATGTCTCCGAGACGAGGCACCCTGCGAGCGCGAGTCGTCTCGTGGTTTGCGGTGGTGTTCGTCCTGCTGCTGGTCCTCGTGGCGATCCTCGTTCGAAACGGTGTGCGCACCTCTCTGATCGATCAGCTCGCTGAGGATCTGGTCGAGAAGGCAGCGCTGGTGGCGTTGACGTTGCCGGACGACGATATGCACGACGCCGTGGTCGGACAGGCCGAGGCATTGGACGCTCGGGTGACGGTGATCGCGCTCGACGGCCGGGTCTTGGCGGATTCCGATTCGGACCCTGCGACGATGGACGATCACTCGGATCGACCCGAGGTCGCCGCTGCCATCGGCGGAGAGGTGGGCCGGTCGTCCCGATACAGCGTGACCACCGACGAGGGTCGGCTGTATGTGGCATTGCCTCCCTCGGATGACCGAATCATCCGCCTGTCCGTGACGGAGGCGAAGATCTCCGATGAGCTGGGTGCCTTGACGGGTCGCATCGTCTCGGCGATCGTCGCGGTGGGCGTCGTCGGTTTGATCGGGGCGGTCTTCGTCGCGACCCGGATCGCCCGACCCATTGCGGCACTCACGGAGACCGCCGATGCCGTCGCCGGGGGAAGGCTCGACGTCGAGCCCGAGCGCTCGACGACGATCGAACTGGATCGACTCGGTCAGTCGATCGGTCGAATGGCTTCGGATCTCGGTCGCCGGATCCGTGAGAGCGAGGAGGAGCGGGAGACACTCGAGGTCGTCCTCGGTGCCCTCCCGGACGGAGTCATCCTCGTCGAGCCCGACGACTCGATCTCGTACGCCAACCCGCCCGCAGCTGCCCTGCTCGGCGCGATCCCAGAGCGATTGACGGCCCTCGCTCCCGGTGCCCTTCAGCGGATCGTCCGGAAGGCGCGCGACGTCGATGAGGTCCAGGTGGTCGATGTCGAGATCGGCTCGCCGATCCGGATGGTGCACGCCGTCGCGACTCCGTTCCGAGACGACCGGGCCCGCGTGCTGCTCGTGGCGGCCGACGTCACGGAACGGAACAGGATCGAGGCGATGCGGCGGGACTTCGTGGCAGACGCTTCTCACGAGCTCAAGACCCCGATCGCTGCAACGCTGGCCGCAAGCGAGGCACTCCAGCTCGCGCTCGATCGGGATACGAATCGAGCACGTGGCTTCGCCGGTCAGGTGACGGCCTCGGCGCGTCGTCTCGCCAGGATCGTCGATGATCTGCTCGATCTGTCCCGACTGGAGGCTGCACAGGCGTCCGAGGGATCCTGCCGGCTCGATACGGTCGTCACCGAGGAACTCGAACGGCTCTCCGCCAGAGCCCGCGAGAGCGGACTGGTGATGGAGACGGATCTCGAATCGGTCACGGTGGCCGGCCCTTCTTCGGACTGGGCTCTCGCCGTGCGCAATCTGTGCGAGAACGCGATCACGTACACCGACGCAGGGGGCGAGGTGTCGGTGGCGCTCCGCCGGCATGGACCTTCGGTGGAGCTCAAGGTCTCCGACACCGGCTCCGGGATTCCCACGAGGGCGCTGAGTCGAGTGTTCGAGCGGTTCTACCGGGTCGACGTAGCCCGGTCGCGCGACACCGGTGGCACCGGCCTGGGACTGGCGATCGTGAAGCACGTCGCCGAGCGGCATGGTGGCGCCGTGTTCGTCGACAGTGAGCTCGGCGTCGGTTCGACGTTCCGCATCGTGATGCCGGTGCTCGAGTCCGTCGAGGAGGTGACCGGGCAGATCCGCTGACCGGTCGGGGGGCCGCTCGGAGAGCGGGGAGGGTTCCAGGAAGCCCCCGAAGCGGAGTAGCGTTGTGCGCCTGATGTCGCTGCTAGAACGCATCAACGATCCCTCTGACCTCGATGACCTGTCCTGGGCTGAGCTCGAGGAGCTCTCCACCGAGATCAGGTCATTCCTGCTCGACCGCATCTCGCGGACCGGAGGCCACCTCTCGCCGAATCTCGGGATCGTCGAGCTCACCATCGCGCTCCATCGGGCCTTCGAGTCGCCCACCGACCGGATCTTCTGGGACGTCGGACACCAGGCGTACGTCCACAAATTGCTCACCGGTCGACGCGACGGGTTCGACCACCTGCGGTCGTTCGGCGGTATGAGTGGATATCCCGCACGCTCCGAGAGCGAGCACGACTTCGTCGAGAACAGCCACGCGTCGACCTCCATCAGCTACGCCCTCGGCAACGCCCTCGCGGGCGGAGACGGGTGGTCCATCGCAGTGATCGGCGATGGCGCCTTCACCGGCGGGCAGGCCTACGAGGCTCTCAGCCACCTGTCGGTGCTCCGGCCGCAGCGGCTGATCGTGGTGCTCAACGACAACGGCCGCTCCTATGCCCCGACGGTGGGTGGGCTGGCCATGCTCGCAGGCCTCGCCGGCCTGCGATTCGATCCCAGATATGAATGGGCGAAGCGAACCACCGGAAAGATGCTCCGGACCATGCCGGTCGTGGGAGACACCGCCGACGAGCTCGCCATGCGACTCAAGGAGGCGGTCAAACAGGTCATCGAGCCGTCGACCGTGTTCGACACGCTCGGGCTCAAATACTCTGGCAGGATCGACGGTCACGACATCCCGTTGCTGGAGGAGACCCTCCGGCGTGCCAAGGAGTTCCACGAGCCGGTGGTCGTCCACGTCGTGACCGAGAAGGGGAACGGCTACGAGCCCGCCATCGCCGACGAACTCGACAAGCTCCATGGTGTCTCGACGTTCGATGTCGCAACCGGACAGCCTCTGAAGTCCGAGATCAAGTACACCGACGTTGCGGGTCTGGCCCTCGTCGAAGCGGCCCGCCGTGATCCCGACCTCGTGGGCATCAGTGCGGCGATGGTGTCCTCCACAGGGCTCCAGCAGATGTCCGAAGAGTTCCCCGACCGAGTGATCGATGTCGGAATCGCCGAGCAGCATGCCGTCGGTTTGGCAGCGGGACTGGCGATGGCCGGCAAGCGCCCGGTGGTCGCGATGTATTCGACCTTTCTCCAGCGCGCCATCGACCAACTCACGATGGACGTGTGCCTGCACGATCTTCCGGTGACGATCCTCCTCGATCGTGCCGGCGTCACCGGTCCCGATGGCTCTTCACATCACGGCGTCTTCGACCTCTCGATGCTTCGCGGCATCCCGAACCTCGTGATCGGGAGCCCGGCCGATGCAACCGAACTCGCCGGGATGGTGGCAGCTGCGGTGACCCACGACGGACCGGTAGTGATTCGATATCCGAAGGCGGCTGCAACATCGCTGCCCACGATGCCTGTCGATCCGGTCGAGGTCGGCACGTGGGTGGAGCTTCAGACGGGCAGCGATGTCCTGTTCGTCGCAAACGGGCGGATGGTCGAGGCGTCTGAGAAGGCCGCCGGCGATCTGGAGCAACGAGGGTTGTCTTGCGGTGTGCTCAACGCCCGCTGGATCAAGCCGATCGATCCGCGTCTCACCGAATGGGCGGAGGGATACCGATTGATCGTCACGGTCGAGGACGGAGTCCGCTCGGGAGGTTTCGGAGCGGCGGTCCTCGAGCACCTCGCTGGAACCGACGCGGCTTCACGAGTCGAGGTGATGGGTGTCCCAGACGAGTTCCTCCCGTTCGGCTCGGCCGGCGATGTCCTCGAGTCGATCGGGCTCGACCCCGCATCGATCAGCGCCCACGTGCTCGGGCTGATCGGGGAGTAGTCGACCGTTCTTGTGACGGGAACGTCGACATTGCCGCTGTTCGCGTCACAAGAACGTCCTCGAAAATGGTTCCCACCATTCACGACCCCGTCACAAATGCGGGGCTATGGTCGGCGCTCCGGTTCGTCCGGACTGACTTGAAACCCAAGGGAGGAATTTGGATGAGGAACCGTTTCATCCTGCTGCTGACCGTGTTGTCGCTCGTGTTGGCGGCGTGCGGTAGTGACGCAGAAGAGGCCACGACAACGACCGCCGGTGGCGACACCACCGAGACGACGGCAGGCGGGGGTGACACCGGCAGCCAGACCGACGGTGGAGACCTTCTGGACGTCGTGCTCGACCGCGGTGAGCTGAACTGCGGGGTGAACGAGGTGCTCCCAGGCTTCGGCTCGCGGAACACCGAAGGCGATCTCGTCGGCTTCGACGTGGACCTGTGCCGTGCGGTGGCTGCCGCATTGTTCGGCGATTCCGATGCGGTTCGTTTCGAGACCTTGACTGCTTCCGCCAGATTCGAGGCGGTGAACTCGGGACTCATCGACCTCCTCAGTCGCAACACCACCTGGACGCAGTCCCGTGACACCGATCTCGGTCTCGACTTCGCCCCGACCACCTACTACGACGGTCAGCAGCTGATGGCCAAGGCCGAAGATGGATTCAGCAGCACGTCTGCGCTCGCCGACATCGAGGGGGCAACGGTCTGCACCAACGCAGGAACGACCACCGAGAAGAACATCTCCGAGGCAGCAGAGGCCATCGGCGTGAACATCACACTGCAGACCTTCGAAGACTTCGACATCGTGATGGAGAACTTCAAGTCGGGCGCCTGCCAGGTGGTGACCACCGACGGTTCCGGCCTCGTGTCCCGAAAGGCGGTCGATCCGGAGGGTGAAGGCTGGGCGATCTTCCCGCAGGTGCCGATCTCCAAGGAGCCACTCGGTCCCGCTTGGGCACAGAACAACTCCCGGTTCGGTGATGTCGTCACCTGGACGATCTTCGCCATGCTGATCGCCGAGGAAGCCGGGATCGACTCCAGCAACGTCGCCGATGCGCAGGCGAATCCGGCCAACGAGGAGATCGGACGTCTACTCGGTGGCGAAGGTGAGCTGCAGACCGCCATGGGCATCCCGACATCCGCGTTCTTCGATGTGATCAGCCAGGTCGGCAACTACGCCGAAGTGTTCGATCGTCACTTGCGGCCCCTCGGCCTCGAGCGTGGTCTGAACGCGCTGTGGAGCGACGGCGGTCTCCTCTACCCACCGCCCGCCCGCTGATCGAATGAACCGACGCTGGTGGGGAGGTCCGACCTCCCCACCAGCACCGATATCTTCTCATGACGACTGAACGGGTCACGGCGCCACAGAGCAAGCCGCCACTCTGGAGGAACGAGACGTTCCTCAAGTGGGCTGCTCAACTCGGTGTGTTCGCTGGCATCATCGCGCTGTTCTGGGTGCTCGGTTCGCAGGCAGCGACGAACCTGGATGCCCAAGGTAGAGAGTTCTCCTTCAGATTCCTCTCCGACCCCGCCCCGCAGATCTCCGAGGGCATCTTCACGCTTCCGGAGAACGGTCTCCAGTCGCTTGCGACGGGCATCGTGAACATGCTCCGTGTCACGGTCTCGGGCATCATCGCCGCCAGCGTGCTGGGTGTCATCGTCGGCGTTTCCCGCCTTTCGTCGAACTGGCTGTTGTCGAAGTCGGCCACTGTCTTCGTCGAGATCATTCGCAACATCCCGCTGCTCGTCCTCATCATCTTCTTCGCTCTACTCTGCTCCCTCTTCTTCCCGGAACTCCCCAACGAGGCCTCCGGGCCGGTGTGGCTCATCTTCACCCGCAACGGAGTGTCGCTGCCCTGGCTCTTCCCGACCGACACCTTCTGGCAGTGGGCCGCCTTCCTGGCCCTCGGCGTGGTCGCCGCCGTCTACATGTACCGCCGCCGAGACCGACTACGCGAGCAGACCGGCCAGAACACACATGCACCTCGCTACGCGCTTGGTGCGTTCCTGGCCGTCGCAGCGGTCGGATGGTTCGCTCACCCCATCGCCGGCGCACTCGGCTGGATCTGGCAACTGCTCGAGGCGATCGTGTCGGCCATCCCCGTGCTGGCGTGGCAGATCCTGTTCGCGGCGGTCGCAGTATTCCTCGCAGTCCGGTGGATCCGGCGGTTTCTCGACTCCCTTCGGTCGCCGGCGGGTCTGGGCAAACTCACGGATGACGACTACTTCCGGATCGGCCTCGCCGGCGTCGTCGGCTTCGGGGCTGCGCTGGTGTTTCTCTTCCTCCCCGCGCTCACCGAGGCGATCACCGACGCCACGTCGTTCGTCTTTGGATTCTTCGACCAGAAGTTCGAGTTCCTCCGTACCGGCAGCCCTCTCGAGTTCCGCAGACCGGAGATCGTGAGGCCCGCCAACTTCGCCTCGATCGGGCCACAGGGTATGACCATGACCCCGGCGTTCTTCGGCCTCTGGGTGGGTGTCACACTGTTCACGGCGGCGAACATCGGTGAGATCGTTCGTGGCGGCGTCCTGGCCGTTCCCAAAGGCCAGACCGAGGCCGGTCTCGCCATGGGGCTGCGGCGCAGTCAGCTGCTGCGTCTCGTCGTATTGCCCCAAGCCCTGCGGATCATTCTGCCTCCCATCGGCAACCAGTACCTCAACCTGGCCAAGAACACGTCGCTCGGGATCGCGGTGGCGTTCCCCGAGGTCGTGGCAGTCATGACGACGCTTGCCAACCAGAGTGGTCAGTATTTGCCGGTCCTGCTCATCTGGATGGGCTTCTACTTGACGGTCAGCCTGACCCTCTCGTCCATCGTGAACTACTACAACCGCAAGCTGAAACTGGTGGAACGCTGATGGTCGAGACACGTGTCAGCCGGCACCTCGTACCGCCCGAGCCGCCTCCTGAGGCGAGCCAGCCGGGCGTGCTGGTCTGGCTCAGGAAGAACCTCTTCTACAGTCGGGGAAGCTCGGTGCTCACGATCCTCGTCGGTGGAGTGATCCTCCTCTTCCTGAGGGGGGCGATCGGTTTCCTCCTAGACGAGGTGCGGCAATGGGAGGTCATCCCGCGTAACTCTGCCAACTACGCCATCGGCTCGTATCCGCGAGAGAACATCGAGCGGACGTGGATATCGCTCGCAGTCGTCGCCGGCATTGCCGGCCTCGCAACCGCTGCATGGAGGCCGGTTGGCCGCACCAGCCCGGGCAAGATCGCAGCGGCGGTTCGCAGTGCCGGGATCGCGGCGCTCGTGCTTGCCGCGTTCGCTCCCTCCACCTTCGCAGCCCGAACCGAGATCTTGATCGCCGGAGCCGTGCTCCTGATCCTCGGTCAGGGGGCGATGATGTTGCTCGGCGATAGAGCCATCGACGAGTTCATTCCAGTCCTGCTCGTCCTCGGCACCTCCATCGTGGCCTTCCTCGTCGTGTTGTGGGTTCTCCCCATTGCGACGTCGACGCAGGTGCCGTGGACGATCGTCACGGCCGTGGGAGTTGGATCCTTTGCCATCGGCCGGCTGCTGATCCAGCCGATGGGGAGTGCCGTCCTGAAGCGCTCGGTCGTTGCGCTCGCGCTCTTCGCTCTCCCGGTGCTCTATCTCCACGTGCAGCGCGCCCCGGACATCCCGTGGGACCGTGTCTTCGATTGGTCCGGCTGGATCATCCCGATTGCGGTGGTCGGATATCTCGCTGTGGCCTTCGTCAGTAGAGCCACCCGTGAAGCTGCCGCAGTGGTGAACGGCCTTCTCGTCATCGCAACCATTGCGATCTGGTTCGTCTCCGCCCCGATGGCAGCGAGGTTCCTGCTGTTGCTGCTCACCGGGCTGTCGCTGGCCACGCCGACCTTCGGTTCGGGTGAACGGGGGCGACGGGCGGTCCTCGCGGTCTGGACCGGGGTCGTGTTGGTCACGCTCTATCTGTTCGCGATCGGAGTCGGCACTCCCGGCCTCGAGACCAACAACAACTACTTCGCCGGCCTCAACCTCACGTTCATGCTGGCCATCGTTCCGATCCTGCTGGCCTTCCCGCTCGGCATCCTGATGGCACTCGGGCGCACCTCGACGATGCCGCTCTTCCGGCTGATGTCGACTGGGTACATCGAACTCATCCGAGGGGTTCCGCTGATCACCGTGCTCTTCTTCTTCCGCTTCGGCGTCCTCAACTTCCTCCCACCCGGACTCCAGCCCGATGCCATCCTCCTTGCGATCATCGGCATCACCCTGTTTGCGGCGGCGTACCTCGCCGAGAACATCCGCGGGGGATTGCAGTCGATCCCGAAGGGCCAGTACGAGGCCGCCAAGGCGATGGGGATGACCACCGCCCAGATGACCATGCTCATCACGCTTCCCCAGGCACTCCGGGCCGTGATCCCGGCAATCGTCGGTCAGATCATCTCGCTGTTCAAGGACACCTCGCTTGTCTCGATCATCGGCCTGGCCGACTTCCTCCGGGTCGCCAACAACATCGTGCCGGGCCAGCCAGACTCACTCGGCACCAAGCTCGAGAACCTCGTGTTTGCAGCAGCGGTGTACTGGGTGTTCACGTTCACGTTCAGTCGATCGAGCCTCCGTCTCGAGCGGAAGCTCGGCGTCGGCGTCAGATAGGAGAATGAGCAGATGACAGGCAATGGCAAGGAACCGATCATCGTCTGCGATGGCGTGAAGAAGTGGTTCGGTGACTTCCAGGCCCTCCGTGGCGTCACCACCGATGTCGGGGAGCAAGAGGTGGTCGTGGTGATCGGCCCGTCCGGCTCGGGCAAGTCGACCTGGATCCGCTGCATCAATCGACTCGAGGTGCACCAGGAAGGCCGGATCATCGTCGACGGCATCGAGTTGAGTGGTGACGTCCGCAACATCGAGAAGATCCGCTCTGAAGTCGGCATGGTCTTCCAGCAGTTCAACCTGTTTCCCCATCTCACCGTCCTCCAGAACGTCACCCTCGCCCAGACGTGGGTGCGCAAGCGCACCAAGGCCGAGGCAGAGACCAAGGCCATGGATCTGCTGGATCGGGTCGGGATCAGGGAACAGGCCGCTAAGTTCCCTGGCCAGCTCTCCGGTGGCCAACAGCAGCGCGTTGCACTCGCCCGGTCTCTCGCCATGGACCCACGAATCATGCTGTTCGACGAGCCGACCTCCGCACTCGACCCCGAGATGATCAAAGAAGTGCTGGACTCGATGAAGGAGCTGGCCCAGTCGGGCATGACCATGATGGTGGTCACCCACGAGATGGGGTTCGCCCGAGAGGTCGCGGATCGCGTGGTGTTCTTCGATCAGGGCCAGATCATCGAGGAGGGCACTCCCGAGCACTTCTTCACCGACCCCCAGCACGACCGCACCAAGCTCTTCCTGAGTCAGATTCTGTAGGGCTCGCCTGGCGGCTCGCCGCTATCAGCTATCGGCTATCAGTCCTCTGGACAGCCGATGGCTGAGGGCCGACAGCACCTCTCTCGAGAAGGCCCCCCACTGAGCGACGCTCCGGCGGGCGCGGTCCGGTAGCCTCGCTCCATGCGCAGCGCAGTGCGGCGGTGGGTCACTCCACCGGCCGATCGGGTGGTGGTTCCACTTCGTGAGCGAAAGCTCGATGTCTTCTTCGTCGTTGCGTTCTCGTTCTTCATCGTCACGAGCATCGTCACCGATTCGGTGAACGGGCTCAACGGCGCTCTCGATCCGGACAGCCCGTATCCCGTGGAGCGCTTCATCTACGACTCGTACGCTCGACTCGCCGACCCCCTGCTGATCGTCAACCCGCCCCAGGTGCGGGTCTCGGCGTGGATCTCCGCCTTCATTTGGCTGCCCCTGTACGTGGTGTTCATCTATGGGTTCGTACGCGGGGTCGACCGCATCCGCCCATTCGGGCTGGTCTACGGGGGTGCGCTCACCCACGGGATGATCACCTACATGTCCGAAGGGATCTTCGGTCGGGTCGCCACCGAAGGCTGGGCCGACCCGAGCCTGTGTCCCGGCTGTGTGGAGCCGAACACGCTGTATTACCTGGCGGCCAACGGCGCCTATCTCCTGGTACCGGCATTCATGATCATCCGGATGTGGAAGCCGAACCCGTTCACGATCGAGCGAGAGGCACCGGTGCTGGAGCCCCAGCCGGACATCGTCATCGATCTGCGATCGGAAACCCCGGTGGCCGAGGTTCGGCCGTCAGGCGAGGCCGAGGATCCCGATCGCCGGTAGTTCTTCAGCCGACGAGGCTGTCGGCCGATGGAACTGGATGCGCAGACTGATCTCCGGAGCCGAGCTCGTGGCCGTTTCGGCTTCGACCCATCGCGCCGTGGTCAGAGTGGGTGCCGTGGGGGCCTGGATATGCACGATCGTGTTCGGAATCGCCTGGCTGATCACGGGAGATCACAGCATCCTCGTCCAGGGCATCGGTCCTTTCGCGACCTCGGTTCTGTACACGCTGCAGATCCTCACCAAACGCGAGAACGCGGTCGTGACACTCCTGGCCGGCGCCGTTGTCGTCGTGACCTCGTTCAGTCTCGTCGGTACACCCGACACCGCGGTGGCCGCGATCATCTCGCTCTGGGTGTTCGCCGTGACCGCGACCTTCTTCGTGGTCAGAAGGCCCTTCGCTCTCATCGGCTGGGTCGGGATCGGCCTGGCGATCGCTCCGAGCTTCTGGACGGATCGGATGGCCTCACCGCTGGCGGTCGGCCTGGTCTTGATGCTGTCGTTCGTGATCACGGCGATTCTGATCATCGCGATTCGTGCGAGCTCTGCCCGGAGTGAGTCGCGATTTCGGAGGCTTTTCACGACCGCTCCCGTCGCTCTGCTCGAACAGGAGTGGAGTGACGCGATCGGGTATCTCGAATCCATCGGTGTCGGGGACGAGGCCCAGCTCAGGAGTGCTCTCGCCGACATCGAGGTTCTCACCGAGACGATCGGACGGGTCCGAATCCTGAGAATGAATGCCAAGGCGCGCAGCGTCATGGGTTTCGGGTCGGACGAGTATCCCGAGACGCTCCCCCGAAGCCGGGTCCACGAGACGTCCGCCGAGGGGCTCCGGCAGCAGGTGATCGCCGTCTGGCAGGCCAAGCCGCGCTTCGAGGTCGAGTATCTCACCCGCCCCGAGGGGGTCGATCCACGTGACATGTGGGTGCGCGTCGAGGTGGTTTCGACCGAGATCCTCGAGCATTCGCGGAGGATCGTCATCTCGATCACCGACATCACCCAACTCAAGGAGGCGCAGAACACCCTCGAGGAGCTCGTTCGATCGAAGGACGAGTTCATCGCCAGCATCAGTCATGAGCTGCGGACGCCGCTCACGGGAGTCATGGGACTCTCGGCCGCCCTCCTCGACGGTCACGTCACCGATGAGGACGAGCGTCGGTCACTGCTCGAGGTTGTCGTCAAGCAGTCCGAGGAAGTGTCGTACCTGGTCGAAGACCTCCTGGTCGGGGCGCGTGCCGACATCGGCACGATCGCCATTCGTCCAGAGAATCTCGATCTGGCTGCCGAGGTCGAGTCGGTTCTGAGCGCGATGGACGTGTCGGTGCCGATCGAGGTCCGTTCGGCGATCGAAGCGTGGGCGGACCCGGTCCGGGTGCGCCAGATCATTCGCAATCTCGTCGTGAACGCCGGTCGATACGGTGGGACGGAGATGCGGGCGATCGTTGGAGAGGATGGCGGTCAGGCGGTCTTCGAGATGTACGACTCGGGCGACCCGATCCCCGAAGCTGCCAGAGAGCGAATCTTCCAGCCGTATGGCCGAGCTCATCGGGTGGACGGAACCACTGCCTCCGTGGGTCTCGGGCTCTCGGTTTCCCGTCAACTGGCCCAGCTCATGGGGGGCTCGCTCCAGTATCTGTACGACGGAGGCTCCGTGTTTCGTCTGACGCTCCCCGCGAGCATCCCGTCGCATAGCCCTCAGGCAACGAAGGCACCCGCCCACCGCTGAGTGGTCGGCGGGTGCCTTCGCATGTCTCAGTCCGACGGACGGACTCGATCAGTTCAGGATGCCTCCGCAGCCTGCGGGAATCGTCACTTCCAGCGGGACGCCGGGAGCGATCGACGACTCGGCATCGCCGTCGTACGCGCCGGATGCGTCGAGGTCCACACCGTGGACGACGTACTGCAATGTGCCGAGTGCCGAGAGGGCATCTGCGGGCACTTCGAATGTCCGGCTGTACTCGAGGTTCCCGTCGGCATCAGACACCGGGAACCGGTCGACGGCCAATCCGCTCGCCGGTCCCGTGTCACCCGATGTGGTGAGCGAGACGAGGATCCCTGCATAGAAGGGTGCGCCTTCGAGGACGGTGATCAGGCCGTCACCGTCGGTGTCGGCCGACGGGAGCGGGCACTGGGTCGGGGTCCCATCGGTCGTGCCGTGAAGATGCTGGGCATGGGGCAGGTTGGGGGCCAAGCCCGTCGCCTTCACCTTGACCTGCGACTTGCCATTCGGCAACGCCGTTATCCGGACCGTCCCCTCGGCACCGGAGTCGTTGAGCGCTCCGATGTCGTACGTGTAGACCGCCACCTTGGGCGATGGGTTGTCGTCGTGTCCGGCTGCGGCCGGAAGGGCAACGGCGAGGGCCGCTGCAAGTGTTGCGATCAGTGCGATCGAACGTCTCATGTCTCTCTCCTTGGTCGATGTCGGCGTCGTGCGCCGCTCTCTGACAACGGTTCGGGGCCGGCCGGGCTGCGGATTGGTCCGAGCTGCGGATCCTGTGATGGGATCAAACTCGTCGGCCGCGCTCGGTAGCCTCTCAGCATGCGAAACAGCCGTCGGGGACGGCTCGCCTTCGTGATCGGGGGCGGACTGCTCCTGGGGTCGTTCGTCTTCGGTGCCGTCGACATCGGGATTGCAGAGCCCGCGTCCGAGTCGGCTGCGACGACCACGACCACCATCGCCACGTCTACCTCCACGTCTGCTCCTGCGGAGTCCCCCGTGGGGGTTGCGACGACCACGGTTCCCAGCCCCGATCCGGGCAGGCGAGCCTTGACCATCCATGCCCTCGGCGATGTCGCGTTGGATCCCGAGTACATCGTCGCTTTCCAGGCGAATGGCTTCGAGTACGCCTTCGAGGGGCTCGACGGACTGTTCACCGGTGACGATCTGACAATCGTGAACCTCGAGTGCTCGCCATCGAGTCTTGGAGTGCCGCTCGACAAGCGCTTCGTGTTCCGCTGCCCACCGCCGGCGCTGGGCGTGGCACGAGCGAACGGGGTAGACGTCGTCAATCTGGCGAACAACCACAGCCAGGACTTCGGCGTCGAGGCGATGCTCGAGGGCGTACTCCACGCGAAACTCGCAGGGTTGCGCCCAGTCGGAGTCGGCGGGGATGTGGCGTCGGCGACCGCTCCTCAGATCGTCGTTGTCGGCGGTTGGAGGCTCGCCGTGCTGGGTATGGGCGGCGTCGTTCCCGGAGATGGATGGCTCGCCACCCCCGATCGACCGGGCATGGCGAGCGGCGACGACGTGGACCAGATGACGAGCGCCGTGCGAGCTGCCGCAGAGTCGGCGGATCTCGTCTTCGTCACCATCCATTGGGGGATCGAAGGAGAAACGGAACCGACCGAGGGCGATCGTGAGCGGGCGCGTGCGATGATCGAGGCCGGAGCCGACGCCATCTTCGGCCATCACCCGCACCGGCTCGGGGCTCTCGAAATGGTCGACGGCGTGCCCGTGTATTGGACGCTCGGCAACTTCATCTGGCCCCGCCTGTCCGATCCGTCTGCCACCACTGGCGTGGCGAGACTCGAGATCTCGCCCGACGGCGACGTAGAAGCCTGCCTCCTCCCGGCGTTCATCGTTACGAGCGGTCGCCCTGAACTGACCGGTCCGCGCGAGTGCGGTGGTACGCCATGACCGGGCGACGGGTCGCCGCCGTTGGCGTCGGCGGGATGCTGATCGGTGCGCTCTTGTTCATCGGCTTCGGGTTGAACCCGGACGACGTGGGTGCAGCCGACGCCGCCGCCACCACGACCACGATTGCGGCACCCGAGACCACACTCGCTCCGGTCGTGACCGTCGAGTCCGTCACGACGACCACCTCGACCACGATCCCGCCCCCGGTCGTCGAGGGAGTCGGCGAGCCTTACGGCGATGTCACCGGGCTGACGATGTTCCGTGGGAATCCGAGCCGCACCTGGTACGGAACCGGCCCGCTGCCCGACACCGCACCCTCGGAGATGTGGGCGTACCCCGAATCCGCGATGTGTGGTTCTTCCGTCGTCGGCGGGGAGTCACGCGTGTGGTGCGGCACCGGCTGGACCGGTCAGCCGGTCGTCTGGGAACGGCCGGACGGCGTCACCGAGGTGATCTTCGGCGCCTACGACAAGGCGGTCCACTTCGTCGACGCCGAGACCGGGCTGGACACCCGGGCGCCCTTCCTCACGGGCGACATCATCAAAGGATCGGTCACGCTGGACCCTGACGGCTACCCGCTGCTCTACACCGGCAGCAGGGACAACAAGCTCCGGGTGATCGCGCTCGATCGTGAGCCGGTCACCGAGATCTGGTCTCTCGATGCCTCTGCGGTGGCCGGGAGATGGAACAACGACTGGGACGGGAACCCGCTGATCCACGATGGAATCCTCTACGAGGGCGGCGAGAACAGCTGGTTCTTCGCCATCGAGCTGAATCGGTCGCTCGATTCGTCCGGTCTCGTCTCGGTCGAGCCCGAGATCCTCGTGCAGCTCCCGGGTTGGACCGACGAGCTCATCGCCGAGGTGGGCGGCAACGTCTCGATCGAGAGCTCGGTCATGATGGCCGACGGTCGCGTGTACTTCGCCAACTCGGGTGGGAGGATCGTGGGACTCGACATCACCAACGTGAGGTCCGGTGAAGCGCCGATCGTGTTCGATTACTGGGCGGGCGACGACATCGACGCGACGCTCGTCGCCGACCAATCCGGGATGATCTATGCGGCCATCGAGTTCGAGCGTCGAACCGACCGATCGCTCGAGGTGGGGCAGCTGATCAAGCTCGACCCGTACAAGGAGGGTGATCCGAGGCTGTGGGGCGTCGACGTGCCGCCGGTCGGGCCCGGGGACGGCGGCATTTGGGCAACTCCGGCGCTCGGAGATGGACACATCTACGTGACGACGCACACCGGAGATCTCCTCACCGTCGCAACGGACACCGGTGAGGTCACGGATCGTCAGGATGTGGCTCCCCATGCCTGGTCTTCGCCCGTCATCGCGGACCGAGACCTCCTCGTTGCAACGTGTGAGACGGCCGAGCTCCGCCGCTACGACTTGTCCGATCCGGCACGGCCCGCCCTGGTGTGGTCGGCCGTGTCCGCACTCGGCTGCATCGAATCGACCCCCGCCGTCTGGGACGGCGTCATCTACGTCGGATCGCGCGACGGCTTCATGCGCGCCTATCGCTGAAGCGGTACAACATCGCCTCGAGTCGGGACGACCAGCGAAGGTTTGAGGCTCCCTGTTGTGGGTATCCGCTACCTTCGCCAGTCATCTCGGGAGCATTCGCATGAAGAAGGTCGTCGTCGTCGGTTCGGGAATCGCCGGATTGGGTGCCGCCTGGACGCTGCGAGATGCGGCGGACGTCGTGGTCCTCGAAGCTGGTTCGCACATCGGTGGCCACGCCGACACTGTCGACGTGACGACCAGCACAGGGACGATTCCCGTCGACATGGGGTTCATCGTCTACAACGAGCTGACCTATCCGCACATGATTCGGCTCTTCGACGAGATCGGCGTGCCCGTGGCCGAGAGCAACATGTCGTTCGCCCTGTCGTCACCC
The DNA here is from genome assembly GCA_965364515.1 of uncultured bacterium. Taxonomy (GTDB): domain Bacteria; phylum Actinomycetota; class Acidimicrobiia; order Spongiisociales; family ZC4RG35; genus JAHEDH01. Next base: position 1,696 of record CBDTXZ010000048.1, on the reverse strand, counting down.
GACTTCGAGTACTCGGGCGACGCCGTTGGCCTGTTCGGGGGGAGCAACTGGGCGAAGCCCGACTCCTACCGGCTCTTTCGAGCGATCCTCCGTTTCCGCGACGTGGCCAGGGATCATCTGGACGATCCGAGGACGATCGGTCACTTCGTGGACGATCTCGGGTTCCCCGATGTGTTCCGCGATCGCTATCTCTTGCCGATGGCTGCTGCGATCTGGAGTTCGCCCCACATCGACGCGGCCGACATTCCTGCGGGCACGTTGCTTCGGTTCTTCGACCAACACCGCCTTCTCGACATCACCGGCCGCCCGACCTGGCGGACCGTACCGGGCGGTTCACGTGAGTACGTTCGACGTCTGGTCGCAGCGTCAGGCGCTTCGGTCCGAACGAACACACCCGTCGTCTCTGTCGACCGACGGGATGACGGTGTAACGGTGATGACGGCTGCAGGAGAGTCCATTGCTGCCGACGACGTCGTCTTCGCCTGTCACGCCGACACCACATTGGAGATCCTCGGCGATTCCGCCACCGATGACGAGACCAAGACGCTCGGCTCCTTCCGATTCTCGGACAACCGAGCGGTGATGCACTCCGATGAACGGCTGATGCCCCGGTCGCGTCGTACCTGGTCCGCCTGGAACGTCCTCGAGACGGAACCGGGCAGACCGGTGACGGTGACCTACTGGATGAACCGGCTTCAACCGCTCGATACGACCGATGACGTGTTCGTCACGCTCAACCCACCCGTCCTTCCCGATCGAGTGCATCGGACGGCCCACTACTCCCACCCGGTATTCGACCCCGGGGCGGTTGCCGCCCAGCTCCGACTCCCGGACATCCAGGGCATCGAGCGCACCTGGTACTGCGGCGCGTGGGCGGGATACGGGTTCCACGAAGACGGACTCGAGTCCGGGATGGCAGTCGGCCGGGCGATCGGCGGTACGGTCCCGTGGTGGGACGAGGTCGACCCGGACAGCCAAGCCTCCAGAATCGCCGATGGAGTCGAGTTCGCCAGATGAGATCCGGTATCTACACGGGCACGGTTGCACACCGTCGGTTCGCTCCCACCGAGCACGCGCTGCGCTATTCGGTGTATTCGCTCCTCTTGGACATCGACGAGCTGGATGAGCTGGACCGCTCGCTTCGGTGGTTCTCGGTCGATCGATTCAACCTCATCGGATTCCGTTTGCGTGATCACGGCCCCAGAGATGGCTCGCCGCTCCGCTCCTGGGCGCAACGGCTCATGGCAGACGCCGGTGTCGACATCGGCTCTGGAGCGATCCAGTTGCTCGTGTATCCGCGGATACTCGGCTACGGCTTCGACCCGCTGACCGTCTGGTACTGCCACGACGAGACCGGGCGCCTCGTCGGGGTCATCCACGAGGTTCGGAACACCTTCGGGGAATACCACTCGTACGTCTCCCCGGTCGAGACCCGGGAGGGTGTCATCACCCATGGTTCCGAGAAGGCGTTCCACGTCTCTCCCTTCTTCGACGTCGACGGCCGATACGACTTCCGGCTGCGCCCTCCGGGGCGCGCAGTCAGCGTGGTGATCGACTATTCGGACGATTCGGGTCCGCTGCTCACTGCGTCGTTCTCAGGGGTGCGTTCGGAGATGTCCGACCGCAATCTGATGGCCCGGTTCTGGAGTCACCCGCTCGTGTCGTTGAAGGTGATCGGAGGCATCCACTGGGAGGC
>CBDTXZ010000047.1:0-19082 GCA_965364515.1 uncultured bacterium | reverse complement strand
CCGTTCTTGTGACGGGAACACCTCTATTCCATGCATTCCCGTCACAAGAACGGGTTCAGCTGTGGTGGGCGGTGAGGCGCTGCTTCATGGCGGCGAGGCCATCGGACAGGGAGACGTGATAGGTGTGTGGGTTCACGAGCCTCCGCACGCCTTGGTCGAGACGGTCGAGATCTGCGGCACGCCGGGCGCGAGCCTGTTCGATCACCTCTCGCGGGTCGTCGGGGATGTCCATCTCGGCGACGTCCTGGAGCAAGGGCTCCATCGACGAGATGTGGTCGGCGTCGAGGGTGCGTGACACGTCCGGCAGGTGAGGATGGTGGAACGTGAGCGGACGCACCTCGACCGGATCGTCGACCAGGGCGATGAGGTCGGCGGTGGCGGTTCGGCGCTCGTCGTAGACCCGCCAGACCTGCTTGATCCCGGGATCGACGATCTTGGCAGGCGAATTCGAGATCTTGATCGCAGGCTCCCACTCCCCCGCTTCATCGTGCACGGCGACCACCTTGTACACCCCGTCGAGGCTGGACGCCCCCTGCGACGTCGCCATGCGCGAACCCACGCCATAGGTGAGTCGTTCGAGCAGATGATCCGGATCGACCCCGTAGCGGGTCGCCTCCAGGGCGATCTGGTTCCTGATCTGCCAGATGTTGACCTCGTCGAGCTGGCTCGAGAGGACGATCGTCACCTCGTCGAAACCGGCATCGTTCAACAAACGCGCCGATCGAACTGCGAGGTGGGCGAGATCTCCGGAATCGAGCCGGATCCCGACCGGTCGATGTCCCCGGGTGCGAAGCTCCTCGAAGACCTTGATCGCGTTCGGCACCCCGGATTCGAGCGTGTCGATGGTGTCGACCAGCAAGAGACAGTCGTCGGGATACACGTCTGCGTACGCTCGAAACGACTCGAGCTCTCCCCCCATGGCGGCCATGAAGACCTGCACCATCGAGTGTGCGTGGGTGCCCTTGGAGTCGAATCCGAGATCGAGCGATTCACCGACATTCGACGAGCCAGCCGCCCCGCCGACCATCGATGCCCGTGTCGCACCGTTTGCACCGAAGCCGTGCGCTCGACGAGCTCCGAATTCGAGGACGGCTCCACCCATCGCCGCCTCGACCACCCGCGACGACTTCGTGGCGATCAGGGTCTCGAAGTTGAGTCGGTTCAGGAGTGGGGTCTCGAGTATCTGTGCCATTGCGAGCGGTCCCTCGACCATCGTGATCGGCGCACCCGCATGTACGACCCGGCCTTCGGGGACCGCCTGGAGCTCGAGCGACGAGAACCCGTCTTGGGAGGCCAGCCAGCCGAGGAACTGATCGTCGAACAGCGCTTCGCCGGTGCTGCCGGTGATGCCTCTGAGACCATCGAGGGTCGCCTGATCGAAGGTGACGCCGTTCATCCAATCGAGCAGCGGTGCCAGACCGGCCACGATCGCATACCCGGCCTGATGGGTCCCGTAGTCGGGGTAGGAACGGAAGATGTGATCGAAACGGGCGCGCCGCTCGGCGAGCCCGAACCGGAGATAGAGCTGCGCCATCGTCAGCTGATAGTGGTCCGTGAAGAGGATGCTGGTGTTCAACACCTGATCCACGCTACCCATATGGTTGGGGCATGGACTTCGAATCAAACGCAACACTCATCGTGGTCGACATGCAGAACGACTTCGCGCATCCGGACGGGAGCCTGTACGTCACAGGGGCCGATTCGGTCATCGCAGAGGTCAACGCCCAGATCGTCCGCTCTTTGGCGTCCGGCGCCCGGGTGGTCTACACCCGGGATTGGCACCCCGAGTCGACACCCCACTTCGAGAAGGACGGCGGCATCTGGCCGGTGCACTGCGTCGCCGACAGCTGGGGGGCGGCGTTCCACGATCGACTGCTCGTCGCCGGCCCGGAAGTCCGCAAGGGCGCCAACGGTGAGGACGGATACTCCGGTTTCACGATGCGAGATCCCGAATCCGGCGATGAGACGGCGACCGGGCTGCGCGAGCTGCTCGGTGAGGTCGGGGCCGTGATGGTGGTGGGGCTCGCACTCGACTACTGCGTGAAGGCGACGGCGCTCGACGCGCGGGGCCACGGGCTCGACGTCGTGCTTCCGCTCGCCGGGACTGCGGCCGTCGATCTCTCCCCGGGTGACGGCGACTTGGCAGTCACCGAGCTCGAGGCCGCGGGGGTCCAGGTCCGCTAGGCCTCCAGACCGGCGAGATGTGCTTCGGCGATCACGAGGTCGACCACTTCGGGGAGCGTCAGGTGAGTCGTATCGATGACGATGGCTCCTTCGGCCACGGTGAGAGGGGAGACCGTCCTCGACGAATCGTGGGCATCTCTCCGCTCGATCGCCTCTCTCGTCGCACGATGATCCGACCCCGCCTCGCCGGCACGACGTCTCGCCCGCTCGTCGGGATCGGCGGTCAGATAGATCTTGAGAACTGCGTTCGGGAAGACGACGGACCCGATGTCCCGCCCCTCCACGACTGCACGTCCGCCCCGATCCTCGACCCACCGACGTTGCATCTCGACCAGGATCTCCCGCACCTCTGCAACGGCAGACACCTCCGAGACGGCACCGGTCACCGCGTCGGACCGGATGACCTGGGACACGTCCACGCCGTCGAGGGTCGTCACCCCATCGGTCTGGTCGAACTCACAGCCGAGGACCACGTCAACGACCGCTTGGTGGTCGTTCCTGGCGACACCGGCCTCGAGGACCGCCAACGTCGCCGCCCGATAGAGCGCTCCCGTATCCAGATGATCGAGACGGAAATGCTCGGCGACTCGCCGGCTCACCGTCGACTTGCCCACCCCGGACGGTCCGTCGACTGCGATCACCCACTGCTCAGCCACGGATCGACTCCAGCATCTCGAAGTACTCGGGCCACGTCTTGGACACACAGCCGGGATCCAGGATCTCGATGCCTTCGGCAACGAGACCGATCAGCGCAAAGGACATCGCCATGCGATGGTCGTCGTAGGTCTCGATCCTGGCCGGGACCGGCCGCCCTGGCACGACGATCAGATCGTCCCCGTCGATCTCGGCGTTCCCTCCGACTCGAGAGATCTCGGTCCGGAGCGCCTCGAGGCGGTCGGTCTCCTTGACACGAAGGGTCGAGAGCCCTCGGATCCTCGATGGGCCGTCGGCGAAGAGGCAGGCGACCGCGAGTGCCAGGGAGGCGTCCGGTGCGTCCGACATGTCGAAGTCGATCGATGTGAGACCTCGCGCCGGCCCTTCGAGTCGGATCTCCGACTCACGGTGAGTCACCCCGCATCCCATCCGCCCGAGCGCCGACAGCAGCAGCAGATCCGGCTGCGTCGAGGTCTCAGGAATCCCGGTCACGCTGACCCGACCACCGGTGATGGCGGCGGCGACGAGCGGATAGGCGGCTGCCGAGGCGTCTGCTTCGATCTCGAGGTGGGTCTTCCGATAGCCGGTCGGAGCCACCGAGTACCCCTGAGCCGTCTCCTCGACCTCCGCTCCGAAGGCTCTCATCATCTCGATCGTGGTGTTCACGTAGCGATGTGACACCAAGTCGTTGGCGATGGCGATTTCGACGCGTTCTCCGACCATCGGAGAGATCATCAACAACGCCGACACGAATTGCGAAGACCGGCTGCCATCGATCGTGACAGCCCCGCCCGAAAGACCACCACCGATGACCTGCAGCGGCGGGGTCCCGGCTTCGAGTTCGATCTGAGCACCCAACTGGGACAACGCGTCTGTGAGATCCCCGATCGGGCGCTCTCGCATGCGGGCGGTGCCATCGATGCGGACGACCCCGGGAACGAGCGTGGCGACGGCGGTGATGAACCGGGCCGTCGTGCCGGACGCCCCGACATCGAGCGCGTCCTCTGGAACCGCGAGCTCACCGCCGGTCCCGAGCACGAGCCACGGGTCGTCGACGTCGTCGATCATCACACCGAGCGACCGCAGACAGGATCGCATGACGGCCGTGTCGTCGGCATCGAGCGCGCCCCAGATCCTGGTCACACCACCCCGGGCGAGCGACGCGATGATCAACGCCCGATTGGTCGCACTCTTGGATCCCGGAGGTCGGATCACGGCGTCGACCGGCTCGACCATCGGGTCGGCGGTGTAGATGTCCGCGTCGCTGGCTTCGGTGTTCACGGCCGGGACGGTAGCGCCGTGACCGGACCGGGCTTCATCCCTCCGGCGTTGCCGCACCCGGGCCGCCGGGCGCGGGGTCTCGGGCCGCTCGGTACAGCTCCGCGACCTCCGTCGGAGAGAGCCGGCGAACAGCACCAGGGGCGAGTTCACGATCCTTCAGAGGCCCGATCGCGGTCCGGACGAGACGGCGGACGGGATGCCCGATCACGTCGCACATGCGCCTGATCTCCCGGTTGCGGCCCTCGTTCATGACCAGTTCCAGCATCGCGACGTCGTTCGAGCGGTCGATGATCCGGGCGCTCACCGCTGCGGCAGGACCGTCTTCGAGTTCGACACCCTCCACCAGCCTTCGAACCGTCGCCTTCGACGGCAGCCCAGTCACGACCACCGTGTAGGTCTTGGTGACCCCGAAGCTCGGATGGGTGATCCGATTCGTCAGCTCACCGTCGTTGCTGACCAGGATCAGCCCCTCTGAGTCGGCATCGAGTCTGCCGACCGGCCAGAGCCGAATGTCAGTGTCGATCATCTCGACGACGGTCGGCCGTCCTTGGGGGTCATCGGCAGTGCAGATCACGTCGATCGGCTTGTTGACGAGATAGGTGACCAGATCGGGTGCGATCGGGATCGGCGAACCGTCGACCAGGACCTGCTGGCTCGCCGGGTCGACCCGATCGCCGAGCACGGCGGTGCGTCCGTCGATGGAGATCCTGCCCTGGGCGATCAGCTGTTCGGCGGCCCTTCGCGACATCAGACCAGCGCGACTGATGACCTTCTGGAGTCGATCGATCATTCGTCCTTGAACGTCTCTTCCAGCGTCTCGACGATCCCGGAAGGCGGGACGTGATCCGCCAGGGGTGGGAGCTCATCGAGGCTGTTGATGCCCATCTTCTCGAGGAACAGCTCTGAGGTGCCATAGATCGCCGGGTTGCCGGGAACGGAGAGGCGGCCGACCTCGGTGATGAGCCCCATTCGCTCGAGTGACCGAACAGACGAGTCGGAGTCGACACCGCGGATCTCTGAGATCTGAGACCTGGCAACGGGCTGTCGGTACGCGATCACGGACAGCACCTCGAGCGCAGCCGCGGAGATCCGCCTCGCCGTGGCGGACGTGGCGAACCGCTCGAGGTAGGGGTAGGTGTCCGCCCGCGAATACAGCCGATAGCCACCCCCCGACCTCCGGACGGTGAGTCCGCTGTCGCGATCGACGAGTCGCTGTGCGAGCTTCTCGACCAGCCCGGCCACCTCGTCGCCGGCCACCTCGAGCACCTCGGCGAGCTCGGATGCGGGCACGGGTGCTTCGGTGACGAACAGGATCGCCTCGAGAGCAGCCACCGGATCGAGCGCTTCAGCAGTCGACTCGCTCACGATGCCCACTCGGATGTCATCATCTCGCCACCGTCGAGCTGGCGAACCCTGATCTCGTCCAGCCAGTGCTCCTGAGCGACTTCGACCATCCCCCATCGCGCAAGTTCGAGGACGGCGAGGAAATACGCGGCGATCTCCACACGCCGCGTGCAGTGGCTGACGAGGTCGTCGAAGCTCGAGTCGACGGTCTCGGCGACACGCACCCGGAGCTCGTCGATCGCAGACTGGACCGAGGGCAGGTCGAGGTCGAGATGATCGAGATCGGGCTCCTCGTTCTGGGCGTTGAAGACTCGATCGGCGATGGCTGCGAGACCCGCGGCGTCGATCGGAATCGTGACATCGGGAGCCGGGATGGCGATCTGCTGATCGATCCCCGAGATCCGGGGCACGTACCGGTTCGTGGCCTGGAGCCGCGCAGAGAGAACGGCCGCGACGTCCTTGAACGTGACGCACATCAACAGTCGCGAAAGCAAGCGGTCACGCTCGGACAGGAGGGCCAGTTCTTCGTCGATGTCGACCTCGCGGTCGTCTGGCAGCAGCTTGCGGATCTTCAATTGGATCAGGGTGGCCGCGATGAGGAGGAACTCGCTGGTCACCTCGAGATCGAGCTCTCGCATCTCGTCGAGGAACGAGAGATACTCGGAGACCAGATCGGAGAGGCTCAACGACGTCACGTCCACCTGGTGACGGGTGATCAGCTGGAGCAGGAGGTCGAGCGGCCCCTCGAACACCGCGGTCTTGACGTGGTACGACATGTGTATCGAAACCCTACCGGTGAGATCTGACGGATTGTGTTCTCTCGCCGGCGGCGTCGGCGGCTTCGAGCAGCTTCCAGACTTCGGGGTCGACGAGGCTCGAAGGCGCCCCGTGATGACATTCTGCGTACTCGACGACCACTGGAGGCGAGCCCACTTTCCTCAGTTCGGCGGCGCCGATCGGCCCGTGGTCGCGATAGACGAGGAACCGGCCCCGAAGCGGAAGGCCGGCTTTGATGAGCACGGACGCCAGCACACGACCGAAGACACCGAGCCGAGCGTGCCGCTTGGCGACGTCGTGGAGTGCGGCGGCGCGCGCGACCTCGGGGGCTGCACCCGCATCGAGGGCGAAGGCGGCCGAGTCATAGCCGTGGCGGCGGTCGATCGGCGGTTGGTCCATGAAGAGGTCGAACTCGCCCTCTGACAGCAGGGCACGGATGTCAGCCTTCTCGGCCTCGTCTAGATCGCGGGCCGTGACGGCCCCGAAGAATCGTCTCCCGAGGTGGAGCCACGAGCCGGGCACGGTGTCAGGACTTGGAGGACTTACACGTAACGCAGAGGATCGACGCCGGCCTGAACTCGAGACGGTCGGCGCCGATGTCGTTTCCGCACGACGCGCACTTCCCGTAGGTGCCTTGTTCGACCCGGGCGAGGGCCGCATCGATTCCGTCGAGCTGTGTCTTGAGCGCCTCGACCACGCCGATGACCTCGGTGCGTTCGGCGGTCGCGGCGCCGGCATCGGAGAATCCGTCCCCGTAGTTGACGTCTCCGGTCAGGTCGCCGGTCTCGGTCGCGCCCAACTCGTGCATCTGGTGCACGATGCCCTCACGCTCGGTGCGAAGTGCCTTTTCGGCTGCAGCAATGTCCAATTCCATCTTCGTATCAACTCTCGTGGCGGCCTCACCTGCTTCGCGGATGGGCGAGCGTGTACACCTCGAGAAGGTGTTGTGGCGAGACCTTGGTGTAGATCTGAGTAGTTGAAACGTTAGCGTGCCCGAGCATCTCTTGGACGGTTCTCAGGTCGGCTCCACCCTCGACCATGTGTGTGGCAGCCGAATGTCGCAGCACGTGGGGTGAGACCCGAGCAGGGTCGATCCCGGCCCCGACAGCCCGTTTTCTGACGATTCCGAAGACACCCTGGCGAGTCAGCCTTCCGCCCCGGAGATTCACGAAGACGGCATCGGTGCGGCGGGCGATCTCGAGCCTCTCCGGCAGCCACCGCTCGACGGCCCCGACGGCCGCTGACCCGAGCGGAACCAACCGCTGCTTGCGGCCCTTGCCGGTGAGGAGAACCACCCGATCCGTCAGATCGAGGTCGGTGAGGTCGACTCCGATGGCTTCCGTCACCCGACAGCCGGTGGCATACATGAACTCGAGCAGCGCCGAGTCACGCCGTCCGGCGGTGTCGCCGACCGGGATGGAGTCGAGCAGCCCAAGCGTCTCGTGCACGGTGAGGGCTTTCGGCAGCGACTGTGCCCTTTTCGGAGCCTCGAGTCTGGCCGTCGGGTCGGTGTCTGTGATCCCCTCGACCATCTCGAAGCGGTGGAAGCCGCGGACTGCAGCCACTTTGCGGCTGATGGTGGACCGCGCATAGCCGTGCTCGGAGAGCCATTCCAGGTAGCGGTCGACGAGGTCGGGGGACGGTTCTCTCCCTGCCAGGAAGCCAAAGTACTGACCCAGGTCCCGTCGATAGGCGGCGACGGTGTTGGGAGACAGGCCGCGTTCGGCAGTCAGAACAGCCAGGTAGTCCTCGACCCGATCGAGCACCGGTTCAGGCGCTCAGGGCGGCCCTCGGGGCGACGAACGGCTTCCCGAGACTGTCGGCCACCGCTTGGTTCGTGACGTGCGACCCGACGATGTTGACGCCTGCGATCAGTTCGGGGTGGCGGTCGATCGCACCCGACGCTCCGTTGTCTGCGAGGGCGAGCACATAGGGCAGCGTGGCATTGGTGAGCGCATAGGTTGAGGTGTGGGGCACTGCACCGGGAATGTTTCCGACGGCGTAGTGCACCACGTCGTGCTTGGTGAACACCGGATCGGTGTGGGTGGTTTCGTGGGAGGTCTCGAAGCAACCGCCCTGATCGATGGCGATGTCGACGAGCACCGACCCGCGTCGCATCCCGCGAACCATGTCCTCGTTGACGAGCTTCGGCGCTGAGGCGCCGGGAATCAGCACCGATCCGATCACGAGGTCTGCGTCGAGGACCGCCTCTTCGATGTTGAGCCTGTTCGACGCGAGGGTTTCGATTCGACCGTGGTAGAGCGATTCGAGTTGTCGCAGCCTCGGGAGGTCCCGGTCGATGATGGTGACGTTGGCCTGCATCCCGATGGCGATCTCGGCGGCATGCGAGCCGGACACGCCGCCTCCGATGATGACGACTCGGCCTGGGCGGACGCCGGGGACGCCTCCCAGGAGGACTCCGCGTCCTCCGTTGGCTTTCTGCAGGAAGTACGCGCCGGCCTGGGTGCCGATTCGGCCGGCGACCTCCGACATCGGGGCGAGGAGCGGCAGGCTGCGGTCCGCGAGCTGGACCGTCTCGTACGCAATGGCCGTGATCTCGGTTCCGAGCAGACCTTCCGCCAGTTTCGGGTAGGCGGCGAGGTGCAGATACGTGAAGAGCAGTTGACCGGGCCGGAACTTGTCGACCTCGGCCGCTTGGGGTTCCTTCACCTTGAGGATCAGGTCTGCCTCGGCGAAGACGTCGTCGGCCAGTGCCAGCATCTGTGCGCCCTGGGCCTCGTACTCCTCGTCGTGGATCGTCGAGCCTTCGCCCGCTTCCCGCTCGACATACACCGTGTGGCCGTGCGCGACCAGTTCCCTCACTCCGGTGGGCGTCAGGGCCACCCGGTATTCGGATGGCTTGATCTCTCGCAGTACACCGATCTTCATTCTCGGCTCCGTTCCATTCGCATCAGTGCGATCTGAGTCTTCGAGTCGGTGATCCGCCCGTCTTCGACCATCTCGATGGCGTCGCCGAACGGCATGCGCACGACCTGCGCCGCCCGTTCCTCGGCGCCGTCGGGCTCCCGATTCGCTGCGACGATATCGACTGCTGCGAAGAGATGGATGATCTCGTCGGTATATCCCGGCGAGACGTGCAGAGCCCCGAGTGGCCGCAACACGCCGGTCATGCCGAGTTCCTCGCTCAGCTCCCGCTCGGCGGCGGCGCGGGGATTCTCGTCGGGCTCGAGCCTGCCGGCCGGAATCTCGACCATCGGCGCGTCGAGCGCCACCCGATACTGACGGACCAGGACGACATCTTCACCGATCACCGGGAGGACGCCGACGCCCCCGGGATGGCGAACGACGTCACGTTGGTGAAGCGTTCCATCGGGAGCGAGGAGCTCCACCTCCTCGAAGTCGACGATCGCCCCCGAGGCGCGGGTTCGGCTTCCGACGATCCGGAAGTTCACGAACGGATGGGCTCCTCGATGGGCTCGGCCGCCCGAGCGGCGAGCTCGGCGCGACGCTCGCCTGCAGCGGCGACGAGGCCGGAGAACAGTGGATGCGGGTCGTCGGGACGCGATTTGAACTCGGGATGTGCCTGGGTCGCGACGAAGTACCGGTGACCGGGCATCTCGATGAACTCGACGAGCGAACCGTCGGGAGAGAGACCGGACAGCCTGAGCCCGGCCGCCTCCAGATCCTTGCGGTACCGGTTGTTGACCTCCCAGCGATGCCGGTGCCGCTCGTAGATGAGCTCTTCGCCGTACAGGGCGCGCACCTTCGACTCGGGAACGAGTCGGGCTGGATACAGGCCCAGCCGCATGGTCCCGCCCTTGTCCTCGATTTCCTGCTGGCTGGTCATCAGGTCGATGACCGGGTGCGGGGCCGTGGGATCGAACTCCGAGCTGTTGGCGCCTTCGAGACCGAGCACGTTCCTGGCGAACTCGATCACGGCACACTGCAGCCCGAGACAGAGGCCGAGGAACGGGATGTCCTGTTCCCTGGCGTAGCGGATCGCCGCGATCTTGCCTTCGACACCGCGATAGCCGAAGCCACCGGGAACCACGATGCCGTCGAGGTCGTCGAGGTAGCCGGAGGCGAGCATCCCGGTGAGCTCGTCACTCGGGATCCAGCGCAGATCGAGGTCGAGATCGTTGTGAGCCGCCCCGTGGCGGAGCGACTCGACGACCGACAGATAGGCGTCGGGGAGGTCGACGTACTTGCCGACGATGCCGATGGTGACGGGGCGCTCGGCGGAGACCGCCTTGTCGACCATGCGCGCCCACCCTGCCAGGTCGGGGGCCGGCACGTCGAGATCGAAGCGCTCACACACGACGTCGTCGAGGCCCGCAGCGTTGAGCAGGAGGGGAACCTGATAGATGTCCTCGGCATCGAGGGCGTTGATGACGGCCCGGGTTGGAACGTCGCAGAACAGCGAGATCTTCTTGCGGACGGAGTCGTCGATCGGACGATCCGAACGGACGACGATGATGTCGGGGCTGATCCCCTTGGATCGCAGTTCGGCGACCGAATGCTGGGTCGGCTTCGACTTGAGCTCCTCGGACGAGGCGATGTAGGGGACGAGCGTCACGTGGAGGAAGATGGCGTTCTGGCGGCCGACGTCGTTCGAGAACTGGCGGATCGCCTCGAGGAAGGGAAGGCCTTCGATGTCTCCGACCGTGCCACCCACCTCGGTGATGACCACGTCGACGTCGTCTTCGGCCCCTACGGCGGCGATCCTCGACTTGATCTCGTTGGTGATATGGGGGATCACCTGGACGGTGTCACCCAGGTAGTCACCGCGCCGTTCCTTCTTGATGACCGACAGGTAGACCGAACCGGCTGTGACGTTCGACGTGCGCTTGAGGTTGTTCCCGACGAACCGCTCGTAGTGGCCCAGGTCGAGGTCGGTCTCTCCCCCATCGTCGGTCACGAAGACCTCGCCGTGCTGGAAGGGGTTCATCGTGCCGGGATCGACGTTGATGTAGGGGTCGAGTTTCTGGATGACGACGTTGAGTCCGCGCCCCTTGAGAAGCCGACCGAGCGAAGCCGCCGTGATGCCTTTCCCGAGACTGGAAACGACGCCACCGGTCACGAATACATACTTGGTCTGGTGGCCAGTCATGGGTTCCCCCGGTCCGTGAGCGAATGCGCGCATGTCATGTTGATCACGGAACACAACCGTAGCACTCCGCGGTGTCGCTTCCGTCGCGGACCGGCCGCGTGTTTCGCCAGATGGGACCGTGCAGCCTCAAGGCCTGGACGCCATCTCGAGCAGGTCTGCCGCGGCTCGTTTGGTGTTCTCAGATTCGGTGGTGCCGGCGAGCATCCGGGAGAGTTCGATGATCCGTTGATCGTTCTCGACTCTCGCCACGGTTGCGGAGTGCTCGCTGCGGGTGACGACGTAGTGCACGTCTGCGAATGCGGCGACCTGTGGGAGGTGGGTGACGCAGAGAACCTGATGGCGGGTGGACAGCTCGGCGAGCTTGCGGCCGATCTCGATGGCGGTGGAGCCTCCGATCCCGGAATCGATCTCGTCGAACACCAGCGAGTCGACATCGCCGGATCCGCCGGCGAGCCGGAGCGAGAGCACGAGGCGGCTGAGCTCTCCGCCCGAGGCGACCCGTGACAGATCACCGGGTGTCAGGCGGCGGTCGGAGGCGAATGACAGGACCACCCGGTCGGCGCCACTCGGACCCGGTTCGGTCGGCTCGAGCCGCACGTCCAGCACCGGCTCCCGGAAGCCGAGATCGAGCAGGTGCCCGAGGGCGGCCTCGGAGACGACCGCGCCGGCTCGTGCCCGGGCGTCCGTGAGAGCCGAGGCGGCGGCGTGGAGGTCGGCTTCGACTCCAGCGATCTCCTCTGAGATCCGGTCTGCAGACTCGAGGAGTTCCGTGAGCGATCGGGCGCGTTCGGCCATGTCCTCACCGAACCGGAGCACATCGGCGAGGCTGGATCCGTACTTCCGTTTGAGATCACTGAGGGTGGCAAACCTGGCTTCGGCGATTTCGAGGCTGGTGGAGTCGGTGTCCAGCTGTTCGATCTCGTCTTCGATGTCGATCGCGGCCTCGCCGAGGCTCTGTTCGATCGCCGCCAGGGTGGTGGACAGGTCTCCGAGGCCTTCGTCGAGCCGTTGGGCGCGTCGAATCGACCCGACTGCCTGATCGAACGCCTCTCGGGTCTCGTCGACCGCTCGCTGTGAGGTAGCCAGCAGCTCGCCCAGTTCTGCGGCATTGCGCATCCGGGCGAGTGACCGTTCCAGCTCCTCTTCGTCACCTTGTGAGAACCCGGCGGCCGCGATCTCGTTCGACTGGTGGTCGGCGAGGTCGCGTTCACGTTCGATCGCCCTTCGGTCACCACCGAGCCGCTGTTGGCGGGCGCGAAGCTCGCCCAGCCGCGCCCAGGCGTCGCGATAGGCGGCATATGCCCGACTCCCCTGCTCGTCGAGGGCCTCGTCGACCAGCCGTCTCGCCTCGGCGGGACGCATGAGGCTGAGCTGGTCGTGTTGGCCGATGATCTCGACGAGCCCCCGCGTCGCCTCATCGAGCGCAGCCGCCGACGCGATCGAACCGTCGAGGTACGCCCGGCTCCGACCCTCCCTCGGCATCCGCCGGGAGGCCCCGATCTCGACCCCGTCGGCAGTCAGGAAGCGGCCGTCGACGGTCGCCTCCTCGCCGAACGGGCCCACGAGATCCGGTTTGGTGGTCTCGCCCAGGAGGAGTCTGAGTGCGCCGAGCAGCAGTGTCTTCCCCGTGCCGGTCTCCCCGGTGATGACGGTGAGCCTTGGGCCGGGGAGCAGCTCTGCCTCCTCGATCAGGCCGAGGTTGCGAACGATGAGCTCGTCGATCATCGGTCGAGCTCGAACTTCCTGGTGACCCGGGTCGTGAAACCCTCGTCGTAGAGTCGGATGAAGCGGGCTCTGTGATCCGCGGGACCGATCAGGACCGACTCACCCTCCTCGAGCGTTCCGATCTGTCTGCCGTCGACGCTGACCCGGACGGGACGGTCGTCGGTGACGGTGATCACGATGTTCGAATCCGGGGGCATCACGAGGGATCGATCGAACAGCGAGTGAGGCGCAACCGGCGTGACCAGCAGCGTCTCGACCTTCGGGTCGATGAGCGGGCCGCCGGCGCTGAATCCGTAGGCGGTGGATCCCGTGGAGGTCGCGACGACGATTCCGTCGGCGCGGTAGGTCAGGAAACGCTCGCCGTTGACCTCCACATCGAGCACGACGAGCCGCTGGCTCTCGATCTTCTCGACGACGACGTCGTTCAGGCCAGGCTCGGAGACATCGCCGATCGTCGCCATGATCGTGTTCCGTTCTTCGATCGTGTACGAGCCGGCGGTGAGCGCCTCGATGACGTCGCTCAGCTGCTCGGGCTCGGCCTCGGCCAGGAAGCCGAGAGTGCCCAGGTTGATTCCCAACACCGGGGTACCGGTGAGCATGGCCCTCCTGGTGGCGTTGAGCACGGTCCCGTCACCACCGATCGCGACCACGACATCGACCTCGTCCCAGTCGGGTGGAGTCGTTCTGGACTCCTGATCCAGTGCCGTCACGTGACAACCTGCCTCGTGGGCTGCAGCGGCGAACTCCTCCTCGAACGCGATCGCCTCTTCGCGTTCGTGGTTGACGACCATTCCCAGTCGCATCGTCAGATCTCCTCCAACTCGACGGGAAGCTGCAGGTCCTCGATCTGCTCGCCGCCCTTCACCGCCCACACGAAGAACTCTCGGTTGCCCTTGGCGCCCGTGATCGGGGAATCGCACACGGCCCGCACCGGAAGTCCCGCCTGAGCGAGACACTCGGCGACCTTCTCGAGCGTGGCGATGTGGAGCGCGGGGTCCTTGACGATCCCGCCGCGGCCGACTTGGCCCTTGCCGACTTCGAATTGGGGCTTGACCAGCAGCACGAGATCCGCTCCATCCTCTGCGAGTTCGGCCAACGAGTCGGCAACGGTACACAACGAGATGAAGGACAGGTCTGCGACGACGAGGTCGAAGCGACCCAGATCGGCGGGACCGACGAGGCGGATGTTGGTGCGGTCACGCACCGTCACTCTGGGATCACCGGCGATCTTGTCGTCGAGCTGACCGTGCCCGACGTCGACGGCCGTCACAGACGCCACCCCCTGCTGGAGCAGGTGGTCGGTGAATCCTCCCGTCGAGGCGCCGGCATCCAGCGCCCGGCGTCCGGCGACGTCGATCCCGAAGGCGTCGAGCGCCCCTTCGAGCTTCAACCCACCCCGCCCGACGTGACGCGGCTTGGGGCCGACGAGTTCGATGGGTGTGTCGGCAGCAACCATCGATGCCGGCTTCGGCGTCGGGATGCCGCGCACGGTGACGCCTGCCTCAGAGATGAGCGCTGCGGCGGCCGTCCGGCTGGAGGCCATTCCCCGGCGCACGAGTTCGTTGTCGAGTCTTCGCCGTGTCAGGAGGTCTCCTGGTCGGCATCGATCTCGCGGTTCAGCCCCGCTGTGATCTGGGCGAGGACCGCGACGCTCTCGGCAGGATCTTCCTCGGCCAGGCGTTCGAGCTCCAGCTCGACCTCATCGAGCGGATCTGTGGACCCGCCCGGGGCCGAGTCGACCTCGATCGGCTCGGTCTCGATGCCCTGTGTCTCGATGTCCTGTGTCTCGATGTCCTGGGTCTCGGTGTTGACGCGCTCCGACGGATCGGGCGGGTTGCCTGCTGTCTGCTGGTTCATGCCACCATTATCGCCGGACGCCATGACAGGAACGGTGCATTGTTCCCGATACGAGACGACAACCCGACTCGACACCGACCCGTTCTGACCCTCGCCGTCATCGCAGCGTGCGTCGCGGTCTTCTTCTTCGTCCAGCCGATCGACGAGGTCGACTCGGCCAGGTTTCTCTACGAGAACGCCGCGATCTCGTGTGAGATCCTCGACCTCGAGCCTCTCACAGTCGACGAGCTGACCACCGGTCGGTGTGGGGTGGGAGTGGGCGAAGCCTTCCCTTCGAAGAGCATCCTCGCATCGGTGTTCGCGTCGATCTTCCTCCACGCCAACCTCGTCCACCTCGGAACCAACATGTGGTCGCTGTGGATCTTCGGCAACAACGTCGAGGACAGACTGCGAGGATTCCGATTCGCTCGTTTCTACCTGGGTACGGGTGTCGTCGCCACGCTGGCGTTCGTGCTGATGAACCCGTCGTCCACGGTTCCCCTGATCGGCGCATCGGGGGCGATCGCCGGAGTGATGGGCGCCTACCTCGTGCTGTTTCCCAGAGCGACCGTCACGACCATCATCCCGCCATTCTTCTTCCTCCCATTCCGCGTCCCGGCGATGCTGTTCCTGATCATCTGGTTCGCGACCCAGTTCCTGATCTCCGACACCGCCGGCAACGTGGCGTGGGAGGCCCACGTCGGCGGATTCGTCGCCGGCCTCGCCTATGCGCTCATCAGGAGGCGTTCGTTGCGTCGTTGACAGCCACGAGCTCACTGACAGCGGCGATCGACGGGACTCGGTGCGTCGGTGCGGGCTCGACCACCGCGCCGGGAGGGGTGACCCCGGTATCGACCAGAACCGATTGCCAACCCTCGGCGTGAGCCATGGCGAGATCGGTGTCCGGCCGGTCCCCGATCATCATCACCGGGCCGCTCTCCAGCATCTCGGAGATCAGCCGGCGCATGGTGGCCTCGGGTTTTCCTGCAGTGATGGGTTCGACGCCGGCCGCGGCCTGCACGGCTGCAACGATCGAGCCTGCACCGGGGTGCAGGCGTTCTGAAGATGGGAACGTCGCATCACGGTTCGTGGCAATGAACGTCGCCCCGTTGCGTACGGCGGCAGACGCCCGGTCCAAGATGTCGTAGTCGAAGGAGAAGTCGATGCCGACCACGACGGTGTCGGCATCGATGTCGGGAACCCGACTCGCCCCTCGGAGGTCGATCGCCTCCGCAACGCCGTCTCCTCCCACCATGAGCACTCGGGCCGATGGCTCGACGAGTCGACCTGCCGCGAGTGCCGAGGAGGCGATCTGCTCGGGTTTCGCCGGGTAACCGGTGACGCGCTCGATCTTGGCGGCGGACTGAGCTCGAGTTCGGGACGAGTTGTTGGTGCAGAACAGGACGTTGTGCCCGGCCGCTGTCACAGCCGCAAGCGTTTCTCCGGCGCCCTCGACCGCACGGTCGCCGAGATACACCACCCCGTCGAGATCGAAGACCAGATTCACGTCTGGCGCCAGCGATCCAGGACCCGCTCGAGCATCGTGGCGGTGAGACCGACCGATTCGACCGAGACGCGTTCGTCGTTTCCGTGGAACATCGCCAAGAAGTCGGGGAACGACACACGGTCATCGAACAGACCCACACCGTATGCGATCGATCCGCGGGCTCGAAAGAACCTCGCGTCGGTGCTCGCCGGCATCAGTGTCGGAACCACCGACCGGGATCCCGTGACGTCCTCGGTGGCATCCACGATGACGTCCCACAGCGAGCCGGCGGGCCGGGACTCGGTCGCCGGGAAGTCGGCCTGCGGCTCCAACTGCAGCCGGTCGGCGTACCGCCCCATCGCCTTGCCCAGAAAACGGTCCACGTCTTCCCGGTCTTGGCCGGGGACCGCTCGAAGGTCGATCTGGGCGACCGCGCTGTCCGGGATCATGTTCGCCTTGATGCCGCCGTCGATGACGTTGGGGCTGACCGTGAGATGCGTGCAGGCGTGCAGATAGGTGGCGAGCCTGGGGTCGGAGGCGTTGATCCTGTCGATCGCCCCGTCGATGCGGTCGGGATCCACCAACTCCTCGACGAGGTCGCGTTCGAGTCCGAGTCCGGACACGAAGTTCCGCCAGAGGTCGGTGATCCCGACGACGCCGGACGTCTCGAACAGACCGGCCAGGCCACCGATCAGCGGCTCGAGCGCGTTGTCGGTGCCGTAGGGGGTGCTGCCGTGACCGGGCGTCCCGGACGAGTGAACGTGCGTCCAGAAGGGCCCTTTCTCCCCGACCGACACCGGGTAGCGCACACCGCCGCCGAGATCGATCGGCGGGTAGGCGATCTCGGTGAGGACGTAGTCGGCTCCGACCTCGTCCCAGTGATTGGTGGTGAGGAAGTTGGCCCCGTGGGTTCCCGAAGCCTCCTCGTCAGCCACGGCGAGATACAGCAGGTCACCAGCGGGGGGCTCGACGTCACCGGTGAGGTACGGCTTGAACACGGTCGCCATGGCCGCAGTCACGTTCAACATGTCGATGGCGCCCCGACCCCACACGAACCCGTCGGCGACGTCTGCGGCGAAGGGGTCGACGCTCCATCCGTCGGGATTCACCGGCACGACGTCGGTGTGGCCCATCAGGAGCAACGAGGGTGCGCCGGGTTCACGTCCCTCGACGCGATAGAGAACGGAGCTCCTGCCGGGAAGTGGCTCGAAGACGGTCCCGTCGATCCCGAAGTAGTCGCTGAGCGTGGCGACGGAGCGGTGCTCGTTGCCCGAGGTGGGAGTGCCGTCGTTGACGCAGGCGTTCCGAATGAGCGCGCGCAGCAGGTCGATCGTCTCGGATTGCAGTGCTTCGTTCACGCCTGTTCCGCTTCTGCCAGCAGCGACTCCTTCCACGTTCGAAACCGTACATGCTCGATTCCGTCGGGACCCCATCCGCTTCCGGTCCGGCCACGGAGATCGAACCGGTAGGTCCGCTCCAGGTCGCGCTCGTCGATTGCCAGATAGATCGCCCGCCCGACCGGTGGCCCAGCCCGCCACAGCAGGAACGGACCGATCCGGCGCTTGTATTCGACTGGTTCGCCGATGTCGTCACCGAGACCCAGGAGCTGATCGGGTGCTTCCTCCCATCCCGTTCCGGGGATCCGGAACGTCCTGGTCGGGGTGTCTGGCAGGTCGACGGTGGTGTATCGATCGTCGGTGAAGGGACGCTCGGATGCGGGTAGGGCGCCGCTCACATCCGCACCCGAAGCGGCGCGACGATCTGTTCCATCAACGGAATCAGTGGCAAGCGGACCATTTCGTCGAGACTGACCCAGCGGGCATCCGAGGCGTCGTCGCCGGGCTGCAATGCGCCCCCGATCGGCGTCGCAACGAAATCGACGATCGTGAAATGCCATTCGGGAGGGTCGCCAGGACCGATGGATTCGCCCACCCAGATGACGTCACCGACCTCGATCTCGAGACCCGTCTCCTCCCTGACCTCACGATGAGCGGCCTGGATCCGGGTCTCCCCGAGCTCGACCTTGCCTCCCGGTACCCCCCACTTGCCGGCAAACGGACCGATCGACTTCTCCACCAGGAGGACGCGTTGACCATCGACGACGGCGACACCCACCCCGGGAACGGGTCGGCGCTCAGTCACCGCCGTTGTGCATGACGATCGACCGGGCGGAGAAGCCGCCCGACTCGAAGAAGTTCTTCACGAGCCGGTGCCCGGGAAGGACGTGGGCGTCGAAACGGCGGATACCGCGACCTCTGAGCTCATCGAGAACGGCGTCCAGCATGTGCTCCCCGACCGAGATCTGTCGGACTCCCTGATCCACGAAGACGTATCGGATGGCGCCGATCTTCTCGCCCGACGCCTGCGGAAGCAGACTCTCGATCCTCGCAATCAGAAACCCGAACGGGACGCCGTCCACGAGCCCGACCAGGACGACCGACTCGTCGGCGTCGATCTCGGCCTGCAACGACTGTTCGAGCGG
Source organism: uncultured bacterium (assembly GCA_965364515.1). Lineage (GTDB taxonomy): Bacteria > Actinomycetota > Acidimicrobiia > Spongiisociales > ZC4RG35 > JAHEDH01. The sequence goes on along the minus strand of CBDTXZ010000047.1, from coordinate 242 downwards.
TTCGGGAAGGCCGTCGGCGAGTGGCCACATCTCCTCGAGCGGGATCATCTCCGCTTCGAGCAGGCGGTAGAGGTCGACGAGGGATGCCACGTCGTCGACCGCCGCTGGACGAACGCTGATCTGAGGCGCTGTGCTCATTCGGGCGACGATACCGGGGCGCCGTCGGCTACCGGTCATCGGGACCGCGCCTGTGTGAGCCCGCACGGGGCCGACATGCTCGATTCGACACACCGACCGTCAGC
>CBDTXZ010000046.1:0-19369 GCA_965364515.1 uncultured bacterium | reverse complement strand
GAGCTGAGCGGCGCCGACCAGCACGAGTACGGCTGTCACCCATCCGTCGACGCCGATGACCAGAGCCGGACCCAATGCGAGGAACGGGATCGCCTTCGTCACGATCGCACCCGACGCGTGCATCCAGGCTCGCGATCGGGCAGGGACGGTGAGATAGGTCGCGTAGTCCACCTTGACCCCGGGCTGAGGACGAGTCGCCGAGCCGACGAACCAGTGGGTGAACCGCATCCCATACAGCGTTCCGACCACGAGATGGGCGAGCCCGTGGGTCGTGACCAACGTGATGCCGGTGCCGACCAACAGGAGCAGCCCGGCAGCGGTGATGTCGGCCGAGTACGCCAGCCACACCAGGGCGAGACCGAACAGGGTCCCGAGCACCATCGCCACCGTGCCCACGGTGGCCGGCACCGTCAGCAGCGCCCAGTTCTCGAAGGCTCTGCGGTCGAGGCGGGCGATACGAGGCCCGAACTCGTCGACGAGCTCCGGACTCCGCTTGACGGCCGCGACCGCGGCCCAGAAGCCGGTTCCACCCAGCCCGTGTCCTGCCTGAAGTGACGCCTCGGCGGCGTCGAGTGCACCTTCGATCTCGGGTGGTTGCATGGTTCCCTCCGTCGGCGTCTTCGTCGGACGCTACACGTAGTGGGCGTCGAGTAGCTTGCAAGGGTGCCACCGCGGATGCGCGTTCAGATCTACACCGCTCAGACACCAGACGAAGCCGTTGCACTCGCCTCTCTGGGCGTCGACCACGTGGGAATCACCCCCTCGACCATCGGCCTCCCCGGCGAGGTCGACCTGGCCACCGCTCGACGCATCCGCGACGCCCTGGTTGGTCGCGCTCGATCGGTCGCTCTCAGTGTCTCTACCGAGATCGAGGAGATCACGAAGATGGCGGAAACAGTCGGTGCCGACATCCTCCACTTGTGCGGCCCGACCGGTGCCCTGACCCCGTCAGACCTGACACACATCCGAGCACGGCTCGGTTCCACCGCCATCATGCAGGCCGTCGCCGTCACCGGTCCATCAGCCATCGACGTCGCAAGGTCCTTTCAGGCTTCGGTCGACTATCTGATCCTCGATTCGGTGACACCGGGGATCCCGGGGGTCGGCGCTGCGGGGAGCGTGCACGACTGGGATGTCAGCGCAGCGATCGTCGAGGCCGTCGATGTGCCGGTGATCCTGGCCGGAGGACTCTCCCCGAGCAATGTCTCTGACGCCATCGAACGAGTCCGGCCGTGGGGCGTCGACTCTCTGACCCACACCAACCTTCCGCTCGCGACCGGTGGGTTCCGCAAGGATCTCCGACTGGTCGAGGCATTTGTCGAGGCGGCGAGGGCCGGGACGAGATGAGCGTGGTCGTGATCGGCGACGCCAACGTCGACCTGGAGATCCGCCTGCCGTCCGGCGGGAGCATCGAACATGCCAACCCCGACCCGATCATGTCCGGGGGAGGTTCGGCCGCGAACACCGCAGCCGGCCTTGCCCGCCTCGGCGTTCCATGCACGTTCGTCGGAACGGTGGGAGACGATGCCGGAGGGAGATTCGCCGTCTCGAGCCTGGCGGAAGCCGGAGTGGACGTCAGCCGAATGCGAAGGGTGGGAGACGAAGCCACCGTCATGGTGATCGTCATCGTTCAACCGAACGGTGAGCGACTGATCTACGTGTGGCCTCCCCGAGGTGGGGCCCACGCCGAGCTCGACCGTTCGACAGCCGTGTCGGCGGTCGGCGATGCCCGCTGGCTCCACGTGTCAGGCATCTGCCTTCGAGTCAGCCCCGCCAGGGAGGCGTTGCTCGCCGCCATGGAACACGCCCGCCAGGTCGGGGCGACCGTATCGCTCGACTTGAACCTCCGACTGGAGAACTGGGGATGGGAGGAGGGATTCCGCGACGTGGCTCGAGCTGCGATCGACCGGGCCGACGTCGTCTTGGGAGCAGCCGTCGACGAGATCTCTGCGCTTGCGGGCATCGCCGACCCCGTCGAGGCCGCCGCTGCGCTGGCCGGAGACGAGCGGACGGTGATCGCTCGGGCCGGCGAACACGGCGCGACCGGACACCGGCGCGGCGTCGTCACGAGCGCACCGGGCTTCGACATCGACGTCGCAGACACGGTCGGTGCCGGCGACGCCTTCAACGCCGGCTTCATCGCCGCTCGGCTGGAAGGAGCCGGGCTCGAGGACGCGCTCCGCTGGGGCAATGGGGTCGCTGCGCTCACCATCTCGAAGTCCGGGGCCCGGTCGACACCGTCCCGGTCAGAGGTTCGCCAGCTGCTCTCCGAGCGATGACGCCTTCGGGTGCGCTCGGTCCAGTCCTACATTCCCCGGCCATGCCGATGGCGGCACCTTCATCCTGGGCCTGATCGTCGCCCGCATCGTCGGCTCCTTCGTCAAACGTGCGGTCGAAAAGACGCCGGCCTCCGAAATCGTTGGGCTGGTTCTCAGCCGGATGGCCGTCGGCGTCATCGGGTTCCTCGGCTTCTATTTCGCACTGCAGTCCCTCGGCGTACGGCTCGGCCCGCTCGTCGGAGCCCTCGGGATCGCCGGCCTGGCCCTGGCGTTCACCTTCCAAGACATCCTCGAGAACGTCATCGCCGGCCTCTTGATGATCATGCGAAGACCCATCGGCATCGGCGATGAAGTCGCGACCAACGACTTCGAGGGCGTCGTCGAGGATGTCACCCTTCGCGCGGTCGAGCTCACGACGCTCGACGGCAAGACCGTCTACTCCCAAACGCCCTCGTCTGGAAGACCCCGGTGGCCAACATCACGTTGACGCCCGAGCGACGAACGACGTTGGAGGTGGGGGTCTCCTACGACTCGGATCTCGACAGGGTGAAGGCGCTTCTGGAGGAGATCGTGCCGCAGATCGACGGCGTGCTGGCGGAACCGCCGGCACGGGCGATGGTCTATCAGTTCGGTGCCTCATCGATCGACTTCGCGGTGCGCTATTGGCACGAGTCCGACACGGCCACGACCTGGAGGGTCGAGACGAGGTCGCTCGGCAGGTGAAGAGATCGTTCGACGAAGCCGACATCGGAATTCCCTTCCCACAACGCGTGCTGCACCTGCCGGACGGCGGGGTGACACTCGACTGACCACCTCCGCTGCGAAGCCGGCGACGACCTCGCCGTCTCCAGACCGGGGCCGTTTCTGGCGACTCGGCCTCGGAAAGAGTTCTAGCCTCACCACACGGCACAGGATTCTCCTGGCGTCGGGCTGTGGAGGTGGTCACAATGCAGGGTTCGATGCGCGCTCCTGCGCAATTGTTGTTCCGATCCGGATTGGTGATCTTCGTCGTCACCATCGTCATCGGAATCCTGAACGGAATCGACGTCTGGCAGCCGTCACGTGAATTGCTGTTGACCCACGTTCACTCCGGCACGCTGGGCTGGATCACGCTCGGAGTGGTGGGTCTGGCACTGGTCATGTTCGGCGGTGAGGGCGACTCCGACTCGGGCATGAACGTGGCGAGGGCCATGGTCGCTTCGACGGTTCTCTACCTCATCGCCTTCGCCACCACGACAGGCATCTTCCGACCCATCGCCGGAACGCTGATGCTTGCAGCCATCGTCTATGCATTCGTCTGGATCACCGCTCGACGATCCAACGCCCCGATGACGGTGGTCACTCTCGCCATGTACCTGGGGATGGTGTCGCTCCTGCTCGGGGCGATTCTCGGGGTGCTGCTCGGTCTCTTCATCGCAAACGGTTCCCTGCCGGGGATGGGTACCGAGATGGCCGGCAACCTGGCCGGGGCGCATCCTCCGGCAATGCTCGCCGGCTACCTCCTTCTGGTCGGATTCGCCATTGCGGAATGGCGTCTCTCACCCGAGCCCGCATCCCTGAGGGAAAGCCGCTTGGGCGTGGCAACCGCCTGGGGTCTCTTCGCAGCGGGACTGTTCTTCAACATCGCGCTCATCTTCGATGTGGAGCCGCTCATCCAGCTTGCATCGATGCTTCAGGTGCTCGCCGTCGTCGTGTTCGTCGTTCGGATGTGGGCGTACCTGAAGCCGGGAGCCTGGCGGGAAGGCGGCATCAACACCTTCGCACGATGGTCGGTTGTCTATCTCGTCGTCGGGATCGGCCTCCTCGTCTACATCGTCCAACTGTTCGTGAGCGGGCAACTCGACCCCGAATCGGGCGAGGGCGCCCATATTCTGATCGCATTCGATCACGCACTGTTCGTGGGGCTCATGACCAACGTGCTTCTGGCCACCACGGGCGCTCAGCTCCGGTGGGATTCTGTACAACGCGGGGTCAGCTGGGCGCTGAACATCGGCGTCGCCGGTTTCATCGTTGGGCTGGTCGCAGAGTCCAGCCCCATCAAACGGGTGTTCACACCGATCCTCGGTCTGGCGCTGCTCGTGGCGATCTACACCCACATGATGGACCGCAACGAGCGAATCCCTGCTTGAGACCTCTGATCGCCTGGCTTCTCGTGTCCCTGGTCGTCGGTGCATGCGCCGAGTCCGGGCCGACCGACGCCGACTACCTCGAGGGGCGGGCCGTGTATGGCACCTGTGCCGCGTGTCATGGTGGCGACGGTCAGGGCGGCGCCGGCCCGGCACTCGCGACGGTGAGAGAAACGTTCCCGGATTGCTCGGACCACGTCCGTTGGGTGAGCCTCGGATCGCGAGAGTGGCAGGACACCGTCGGCCTCTCCTACGGAGCGCAGGAGAAACCGATCGAAGGCGTGATGCCGGCGTTCGGAGATTCGCTCACGGACGAGCAACTCAAACAGATCGCCCTCTACGAGCGGGTCCGGTTCGGCGGAGCCGATCTGGAGAACGAGAAGTCCTCGTGCGGGCTGAACTGAAGGGCGAGAAGAACTTCGGCCCGGTTCGAACCACGCCGGGATCGGTCAACCGTCTTCCAGGAAGCGCTCGATCTCCTCGACCAACAACTCTGCCGGATCGACGGTGTCGTCGCCGGTGAGCGAGTGGCTCTCGAGCTCCTGGACGTAGTCGATGATCTCGCTGTCTGCCAGCGCGTCGTCCACCTGCTGGCGGAACTCGGCGGAGGCCATCGTCAGCTCGGACGTGTCGACCCTCAGATCGAGGATCTCGAGTACCTTGTCCAGCAGCGCAAGTCCACCCGGTGGGTACTCCTGGTTCGACAGATAGTGCGGGACCGCCGCCCAGACGCTCAGCGTCTCGAATCCGGCGTCGTTGAGCACGGCGTTCAGGACACCGACGATGCCGGTGGGACCCTCGTATCCCGAGGAAAAGAGCGAGTGGCGCTCGAGAAGGTCGGGCCTCGACGACGAACCCACCAGCGGGACCGGGAGCGTGTGAGGCACCTGACCGATGAAGGCGCCCATCGTCACGGCGACCCCGACGCCCAACGTGTCCAGGACGGTCACGACGTCCCGACTGAAGGCCTTCCATCTCGTGTGCGGCTCGTGGCCGGTGATGATGACGAGGTCGCGCTCGGAGCCGAAGGGTCGCACCGCCCAGACCTCGCAGTCCGGCCAGCGCACCTCCCGCGTCCCCTCATGATCGAGCTCGATCTCCGGTCTGCGGACTTGGAAGTCGTAGAAATCGTCCGAATCGATGACTGCGAGCTTCTCGGCGTCGAATTCGTCGATCAGATGACGAACAGCCATCGACGAGGACTCGCCGGCATCGCCCCAGCCTTCGAAAGCGAGGAGCGCGATCGGGTCCCGGAGATTCGGGCGCTGTTCCCAGATCAGTCGATCCATGGTGCCAGGCTACCGACTGGCGACGGATAGAGAACCCTCAGAGGTGTCGTTCGAGAAACAATTCCGTTCGCTGCCAGGCGACGTCGGTGAGACGGGCGTCGTATCCGGCGGACCCCGGTTTGTAGAAGTCGACTGCGTCCACCGGGTAGATGTGGAAGGTCGCATCGAGGCCGAGGTCTCGGAGCTCGATCTCCGTCTTCGCCGCTTCGGGGGCCCCCGCAGGCTGCTTGGAGGCGCTCTGGTGGCAGAGATAGGCAGCCTCCGACAGCCTCCACCCGACGCCGACCTCGGCCCAGGGAGAGTGGGGCCCGAATGCCACGACCGACGTCACCCGCTCCTCGAGACCGGCGATCCACATCGCCAACGAACCACCGACGCCGAACCCGACCAGACCGACGGTTCCCGATGCTGCGAAGCCTCCGGCGATCAGCGTGTCGATCGCACTGGCAACCAGCTTCACCACTCCGTCGGGATCGACATCCCCAGGTCCGTTCTCATCCGTGAAGAGGTCGACGGCCAGCGCGGAGTTCCCGAGTGAGGCGATCCGATCCGAAGCGTCGAGGACATGCTCGGCGAGATGGTCTCCGATGTCACACAGGACGACGACCGCATGGCCCCGCTCCACCACCGGTGCGATGAAGTAGCCCCGCTTCCCTGCTCCGAGATCGACCTCGTTGCCCTGTCTGCCGGCCCAGGGCACGGCTGGGCGGGTGTCGGAGACATCAGGCTCGTCGATTCGCTCGGAGAGCTCCTCGACAGTGGTGGAACCCGTGTCGACATCGGGCCCGGCCACGTGATCGGCCGCGACGGGTTCATCGCCGGCGTCATCGACCGTGGGAGGGGTCTCGTCCGGTTGCTCGATGTCGGCGTCCAGCTCGGCCGGTTGGATCGGCTCGTCTTCCAGGTCGATCTCGAAAGGTCGCACACTGGGCCTGGCGACCGGAGCAACTCGATTCCACGGGAGCTCTTCCTCGGAATCCGGAGCCTCCACCCCGACGAGTGCCCTCACCGCTGCTCCCGAACGCCCTTCTCCGGTCGAGAAGTGGTCCGCCCCGGCCCGCGCCACATGCATCACACCACGGCCATACTCACGCTCGATCCGCAATCCCTCATCGAGTGGGAGCACGCTTCCCTCGAGGAGCGCCATGCGGTCCGAACGCAACGTCGGTTGCGGGTGGTCGGCGATGCGGTTGGCCCACGCGATCGCCTCGTCGAGCGCCCGGTCCGTCTCGGTCACCATGTTGACCAGCCCGATGGCGTGCGCCTCGGCGGCATCGACTGCGCGCCCGGTCAGGATCAATTCCATCGCCAGCCCATGCCCGATCAACCTCGGAAGCCGCTGGGTGCCACCATCCACCAGGGGCACTCCGAAGCGGCGTTCGAAGCATCCGAACACCGCCGTCGTCGATGCGACCCTGAGATCGCACCAGAGGGCCATCTCGAGCCCCCCGGCGACGCAATACCCCTCGACGGCGGCAATCGTCGGCTTGCTCACGCTGGTCCGGGTGAAACCCAACGGACCATCATCGTCATCTTCGAGATCGAAGGACTTCAGGTCGGCGCCGGCAGAGAAGTGGCCACCCGCCCCGAAGAGAATCCCGACGAAGGCGGCGTCGTCGGCGTCGAACCGGCGCCAGGCGGAACCAAGGGCGCGCGCAGTGGCGAGATCGATGGCGTTGCGACGACCCGGCCGATCGACTGTGATGATCGCGACTCGATCCTGCAACTGGTAGGTGACGCTCATCGAATGAACCCCCTCGTTCGAGCATCAACAGGATGGCAGAACTGACGGGCGCGTCCAGGGATCTAAAAGGATTTATCCTCGTCCGAAAAGGAGTCGTCGATGGTCCGCTGGTTACATCTCGTGTCCGCTTCGATCTGGGTCGGCGGTCTCGTGACGCTCGGAGCCCTCGTGGCGGCGGTGCGCCGAGAGGGGGTAGACCGGTCGGTGCTGCAGGCGATGGCACGGATGTTCTCTCGCGTGTCATGGCCGGCGATGGCGGTGGCATTCATCACCGGCGCGTGGATGTCGATCGATCGCATCGACGAACCGGCCCTCGCCGTGAAGGTCGCAACCGTGGCGGTCACGGCCGCGCTGGCCGGATACCACCAGTTCGCGGCGGGAAATCAGTCACCACGCACTCGAGGGATCCTGCAGGGTCTGATCCTCGTCTCCTCGCTCGGCATCGTTGCCGCCGCAGTCGCGCTGTAGACCCCAGACGCGAAGAGACCGGCCGTCCGGCCGGTCTCTTCAGACGCTCACTTGCGCTTGTGGCGATTGGCCTTCAGGCGCTTGCGATACTTGTGCTTTGACATCTTCTTGCGGCGCTTCTTGACGAGCGAACCCATGTTTCTACCTCACTTGCGAAATCCGTGGCGTAGCTCTCCGATATCCAGCAACGTCACACGACGTCGTGTCGGGACTCGGAGGTGGCGGAGCCATCGACTGCGGACGGTCGATGAAGCGGTGCTCCTGGCCTATCCGTATGAAACAACGGTACCGAAGAGAGGTCCCGGAGGTCAAACCGCTCCGGTGACCGCCACTTCGAGCGGCACGACCGCGACGGTCTCGTCCATCGTCGAACGCAGGACATCGACCACCCTCGCGAGATCGACCGACTCGACGATTGCCAGCACCGACGGCCCCGCACCGGACCACGCGGCGTGCACGGCGCCCGCATCGACGGCAAGCCGAATACGCTTTGCCACCTCGGGCAGGAAGGCGTTTCTCGGGCCTTCGTGCACCTCGTCCCCGCCGGCAGCGCGAACCAGTTCGCTGTCGCCCGCCAGCAGCCCGGCGATCAGCGACGCCGTTCGGGCGACGGATGCGACGACCGCTCCTCGGGAGTACGTCGACGGCAGAACGGTTCTCGCCTTGCGAGTCGAGAACGATTCCTCTGGCACGAGCACGACGGGAGAGAATCGAGGATTCCACGGCAAGCGGTGAACCTCCCCGAGAGCGTCCACCAACACCATGCCGCCGTACACCGCGGCGGCGGCGTTGTCGGGATGGCCTTCCATGTCTGCCACGAGCTCGAACAGGGTCTCCGTCGAGTGCTCTTCTCCAACCGCACGCCAAGCGGCGAGCGCGCCCGCCGCCATGGCGGCCGACGACGAACCGAGCCCTTTGCCGATCGGAATCGAATTCGAGACGGCCAGCTGCAACGGGCGATCCGACCCGATGGCCAACCGCGCCGCAGCGACGACCGCATCTTCGGATTCGGGATCGGGACGCTGGTCGCCGTCATGAACGACCGACCAGACGTCGGCGCGCGCTGCGCTGACATGGCAGCGCATCTCGAGCGCAAGCCCCAGGCAATCGAAACCCGGGCCCAGGTTGGCAGAGGACGCGGGCGCAGACGCCTCAGCCACAGTGATTCTCCATCGGCGGCAGTCTATTGAGGCGAGGTCACACCTCGAGAATGCGGATCTCATCGGAGGCGACCTCGCCTCCCACATGCACCCCGTGCTCGTCCCACTCGAGAAGGATCCGCGACGGGTAGCCCATCTCCTGACCCTGATGAATGACGATCGAGCCAGACGTCACGTTTCGATCGCGCATCGCAGCTGCGAAAGCAACTGCTGCGCTGCCGGTCGCCGGGTCTTCCACGACACCGTGGCCGCTCGCAAAGAAGCGCGCCCGAATCCGCTCCCCCGGCTGCTCCCAGGCCCAGACGTACGTCATCGCCTTCTCACGTGGTCTCCCGATCATGCTGACCGCCTGTGGCGAGCTGAGCTCGAGCACGAGATACGGAAGTGGCATCGCCACCTCTGCAGCGTGCACCGCACCGATCCGAGTGCCGATGTCGCTCGAGGGCTCTGACACGGTTTGGTCGAAGGGTGGGTCGATCCAGGTCGTGGCGCCCACATTGTGGATCGGTACCTCTCCGACTTCGCACTCGATGCACGTAGGGCCGCCCGGACCCATCCTCGTCAGGACCCATGCGGATCCGACGAGAGGATGGCCTGCGAAGGGAAGCTCCGTGGAAGGTGTGAAGATCCTGGCGAACGGGTTTCCGCCTTCGCGCCAATCGAGAAAGACCGTCTCGGAGAACCCCAACTCTCGCGCGACCGACTGCATGCCGTCTCGCGTGAGACCAGTGACATCGGGCACGACGCCGAGGTGATTGCCGCCTTCTCCGTCTCGGGTGAACACCCTCAGTACGTAGCAATGGCGCATACTCGAAACCTAGCCGACCGCCGGTCCGGCTACCGATCCCGGTACGGGGTGCCGACGGTACCCTCCTTGCGATGATCGAAGCACTCGGGCTCGACTCTCTCTTCGCAGAGATGATCTTCGCCATCGGCCTGGCGATCGTGATCGGAAACGCCTACGCCTATCTCCAGTATCGGCGAGGCGTACGCCCCGACGACGTCGATGAGGACGCCCCGTTCAACACCGCCCGAGTGTTGTTCCTGTCCACGGTGGGAGTGCTCATGGCGCTCTGGGGAGGGATCAGCATCTTCGGCTGATTCGCAGATGCGGACCGGATCACTGCTGGGTAACCTGACGCTCACCTGCGGGTGTAGTTCAATGGCAGAACATCAGCTTCCCAAGCTGAATACGGGGGTTCGATTCCCCTCACCCGCTCTGTGCTGATTGCGGGGACTGAATCCCCTGCACCCCAACGCCCAGGCCCCACACATCAACACCCCTCCTGGCAGCATCAGCCGCCCGAGCTGGTGGGAAGCGCCGTCGACGGACGCTCAGGGTGTGTGTTCGCTCGTCTCGATGTCGAGCTGACCGTCGTCCCATTTCGCCTCGAGCTCGAAGATCATCGTGGCGCCGACGAACCGGACCCGGACCCGCTCCGGGCCGGCCTCGCGGAGTTCGGTCGTGAACCCGGCCTGAGGGATCGCCGATACGAAGTTGACCGCACCCGGCGATGAGCTGATGGTCACAGAGCCCCCGGGGGTCGAATGACTCGACTTACTCGCCGAAGGAGCCGGCGTCGTCGACGTCTGAGAGGGAGCCGTGGTGGTTGTGCCCGCCGGCTGCGTCGTCGAGGTCGTCCGAGGAGCGGTCGTCGGTGACGTGCCCGAACTCGCCGATGGTGGGCGGGTGGTGCTCGTGGTCGACGTTGGGGAGCTCTCCGGCTCGTTGCCAGACGTGGTCGAAGTCGCAAGATCGGGATCGGGCTGGGGGTCGACGGCCGGTTGTATCGGCACCGCCGTGGGGTCGGGGGAGTCCGCGGCGACGACGGCGATCGTGGTCGGGATCACGGTGACAGGCTGAATCACTCGGTCCCGGACCTGCGAAACGGCGGCCCACGAGAGCATGAGGGCGATGACGGCCGCGACCCCCCACAGACCGGCGAACTTCATCCAACTGGGCACGGAGCCATTATCACCGAGATCGCTTCTCGTGCCACTTCACAGATGGTTAGCAAAACGTCAAGTCGCGCATGGGGAGGGTGGACCCGAGAGATCTGGGGATACGATGATCGGCGATGTCAGCGATCCTCATCGTCGAAGACGAGTTCTCCATCCGGAACGCACTCACGTCGTTCCTGGCCGGCGCCGGCCACTCGGTCGAGGCGCTCGCCAGCGGCATGGAGGGGGTACAGCGGGCAGTGCAGGGTGAACTCGACGTCGTCGTACTCGATCTCGGCCTGCCCGACGTCGACGGATCCGAGGTGCTCAAGATGATCCGTGCCGTCAGTTCCGTGCCGATCATCGTTGCGACCGCCCGTGATGACGAACAGGAGATCGTCCGGATCCTGAAGAACGGCGCCGACGACTACGTGGTGAAGCCGTTCTCGGGAGCACAGCTTCAGGCGAGGATCGAGGCAATCCTCCGCCGGACTGGATCGGAGGCGACGCCGGGCCCGATCTCGATCGGTCAGCTCGTGATCGACATCGAGAGCCGAATCGTGACGCACGACGATGTGCCGGTGGACCTCACGCGCAAGGAGTTCGACTTGCTGGCGTTTCTCGCCAGCCGAACGGGTGCAGTCGTCTCGAAACGGGAGATTCTCGCCGAGGTCTGGCGTCAGCCCTACGGCGGGGCCGACAAGACGGTCGATGTCCATCTCTCGGTCCTCCGCCGCAAGCTCGGTGAGACGGCTGCCGAGCCTCGGTACATCAGGACAGTCCACGGGGTCGGCGTGAAACTGGTGGACCCCGATTCGTGAGGCGCTGGCTCAGTCTCTACGCGCTGTCCGTGACATCCATCGTCATCGTGGCGTTCCTGATCCCACTCGCCATCCTGATCAGGGACCTCAGCGCCGACCGCGCCCTGAGCGCAGCCGAACGCGAGGCTCAGGCGGTCGCACGATTCGTAGCCACCACGCCTGACGACGGCTTCGGAGCGCTCGAGGCGTCGTTGACGTCGATCGACCGGATCTCCGTCGTCATCCCGGATGGGACCGTCCTCGGTGCCGACCTACCCAGCAACATCGACCTAGACGCTGCCCAGACTCGGGTGCAGGCGTATCGCCAGCCACTCGCCGATGGGGAGGCAGTAGTCGTCCCGGTGCTTCGCTCCGCCGATGACGTCTGGGTCGTCGTGGTCGACGTTCCACGCGAGGAACTGACAGAGAACGTGGCCACCGCCTGGGTCATCCTTGGGGGGCTCGGTCTCGCGATGATGGCGCTCGCGTTGGTTGCAGCCGACCGGATCGGACAAGCGGTGATTCGCCCGGTCAACGATCTCGTCGAAGCAACTCATGAGCTCGGTCGAGGGAACCTCGACGTGAGAGTCGCACCCGCCGGACCGCAAGAACTGGAAGAGGTCGGGTCGGCATTCAACACGCTCACTCAGAGGGTGGTGTCCTTGATGAACAGGGAACGCGAGAGTGCAGCGGATCTCGCCCATCGGCTTCGCACACCCCTCACGGCACTCAAACTCGACATCGAGGCGATGTCACAACACGCCGACGTCTCTCGACTTCAGCGAGACGTCGATGACCTCGAACGGGTGACCAGCCGGATCATCGCCGACGCCCGGCGTCCGCTGCGCACCGGCTCGGTGTGCGACCTCGTGCCGGTCGTCTCGGAACGAGCGACGTTCTGGGGACATCTTGCCGACGACCAGGCGCGCATCTGGGATATGGACATCGAACCGAGCAGCTATGTGGTCGCAGCCTCGTCAGACGACGTCGAGGCCGCACTCGACGCCGTCTTCGGCAACATCTTCGCTCACACCTCGCCGGGCACGGGGTATCGAGTCCGGCTTCGTTCGGCCGGGCCCCTGGCAGAGTTCACCGTCTCCGACGACGGTCCAGGCATCGCTTCCCCGGAGCTGCTCCGGCGAGGAGCCAGCGGTGGAGACTCGACCGGACTCGGCGTGGACATCGTGCGGGCGCTCGCAGAGGACATCGGAGGCCGAGCAGAATGGACATCCGGCCCCTCGGGCGGGACCACGGTTCGCCTCGAGCTTCCAGCTGCCCGCACCACCTGAACCACCAGAGGTTTCTCTAACCCGTCGCGGAGGACCGCGAAACCCGTCATCGGCGATCGTGTTGACATACAGCACGAACACATGGAGGTTTGAACATGCGGAAGCGACTTGCAGTACTGACGGCGGGGATCCTCGCCGGACTCATGGCGATCGGAACGGCGAACGCCCTCGTTCTCGACACCACACCGGGTTCGGAGACGACCGTGAGCGAGGCGGCGACCCCCGGGCTCGAGAGCAGCTACGAGGTCGGGGACGCCGGCACCGTGACGCTCACCAATGACGGATCGCAGCTCGAAGTCGTCTCCGTTGAACAGACCGACGGCTGGCAGATCGAGATCGAGGCCGCCGCAGGACGCGAAGTCGAAGTCGACTTCCGCAGCGGAACCCGGCGCATCCAGTTCAACGCGGAACTCGAAGACGGCGAGATCCGGGTCCGTGCCAGGGAGCGAGTCGTCACGGCGAGCACCACACAGACCACGACCCAGACGACCGCTTCGACGAATAGCGCATCGGCCTCGTCGGCATCTGAGGGAGCCGTCACCTACGAAGCCGGCGCAGCCGGAACCGTCACCATCTCGGACGACGGCAACCAGCTCACGATCGTCTCGGTGGATGCCGCCGACGGATGGAGCCACGAGATCGAGGTTCAGGTCGGGCGAGAGGTGGAGATGGACTTCCGCAACGGTGGCGACCGCGTCCAGTTCAACGCCGAAATCGAAGATGGTGAGATCCGGGTGCGAGTCCGCACCGGGACCGCCGATGGAACCCGCACCGAGGTCACCAACGGGGTCGACACGACCGACGACTCGGGGCACGGCTCCGACGACGACGACAGCTCTGCCTCGGAAGAGGACAACAGCGGCCGGGGCAACTCGAGCGACGACGACCAGAACGAAGACAACAGCGGACCGGGAAGCTCGAGCGACGACGACGACGACAGCAACGACGACTGATCCTCACGGGATCGTCGACCCAGAAGGAGCCCAACCGATCCGGTTGGGCTCCTTCTGCGTCTGTCTGCAGTCGGCAACTGCGCCGCGGCCAGAACTCGAACACCGCGAGCCGAGATCCCCAACGAGGTGGCCGTACGCCCAAGACTCCCGGCGTTTGCTCGGTCTTCAGCCCCGGGCCATCGAGTAGAACTCGTCGTTGGGGCGCATCGACAGGAAATTGGCCATCCGGTTGGACATGGCGAAGAAGGCGGCCACACCGGCGATGTCCCAGATGTCATCGTCGGAGAACCCGTGATCCCGAAGCGGCGCGAAGTCCTCGTCGCTGATCGAGGCCGAATCGAGCGAGACCTTGAGCGCGAAGTCGAGCATCACCTTCTGCCGCTCGGTGATGTCGGCCTTGCGGTGGTTGGTGGCGAGCTGGTCCGACAGCCGGGAGTCCTTGGCGCGGATGCGCACGATCGCCCCGTGGGCCACCACGCAATACAGACAGTCGTTCGCTCCAGATGTCGCGACGACGATCATCTCACGCTCGGCCTTCGTCAGCCCGCTCTCCCGCTCCATGAGAGCATCGTGGTAGGCCATGAAGGCTCTGAGCTCGTCGGGGCGGTGCCCCATCGCCAGGAAGACGTTCGGGATGAACCCGGTCTTCTCTTGGATCTCGACGATGGTGTGGCGTAGATCCTCGGGCAGGTCTTCGAGCCTGGCCACCGGATACCGGCTGATCGGCGCGTCGTTCATCTCTTCACCTTCACGATCGTTCTGCCTCGGATGCCTCCGTCTAGTTGCTGCCGTGCCAGATCGAGAACCTCCTCGAGCGGAACTTCGATACTCATCTCCGCGAGCAGACCCGGATCGAGGTCCTCGGCGAGCCGGTTCCATGCCTCGATCCGTCTCTCGGTCGGGCATTTGACCGAATCGACGCCTGCCAGCGTGACTCCGCGCAGGATGAAGGGGGCCACGGTTGCCGGGAAGTCCATTCCCTGTGCCAGACCGCACGCTGCCACGGTCCCCCCGTACATCGTCGATGCGCATGCATTTGCCAGCGTGTGGCTGCCGACCGAGTCGACGGCACCCGCCCATCGCTCCTTGCCGAGCGGTCGCCCCGGCTCGGAGAGTTCGGTTCGATCGATGATCTCGGTCGCTCCGAGGTGGGTCAGATAATCGATCTCCGTCGACTTCCCGGTTGCGGCGATGACCTCGTAGCCCAACTCGGCGAGCACGGTGACCGCCACACTGCCGACTCCCCCGGTTGCGCCCGTCACCAGCACCGGGCCCGAAGTCGGAGAGACGCCATGATCCTCGAGTGCGAGGACACAGAGCATCGCCGTGTAGCCGGCCGTCCCGATCGCCATCGCCTGTCTCGTGGTGAACGCTGCCGGCAGCGGAACCAACCAGTCAGCGTCGACACGCGCTTGCTCGGCGTATCCGCCCCAGTGCACCTCGCCGACCCCCCAGCCGTTGAGAACGACCTCGTCGCCGGCGGTGAATCGATCATCATCGGAGGTGACGACCGTCCCGGCCAGGTCGATACCGGGGACCATGGGAAACCGTCGGACCACCGGTGAAGACCCGGTCAGAGCGAGACTGTCCTTGTAGTTCAGCGTCGAGTATTCGACGTCCACCAACACGTCACCGTCCGGTAGGCCGGCCGGGTCCACTTCGGTGAGGCCGACGGTGTACTCGTCGTCGACCTCGTCTATCAGGATCGCCCTCACCTTGAATCATCTCCCGTCTGTGTCTTCTCCAAGCATGCCAGCCCGGCTCGTCCTCGGGGAAGCTCGGCGGCATCGAGTCGACTCAGAGGGCCGGACCATCGCAGTCGAACCTCGAAGCATCGAGGATCCGCTTGCGATCATCGGGAATGGTGAGGGTCTCCGTCTCGGATCCTCGTGACACGAGGGTCCCGTCGTCCAGGCCGAAACGCTCCACGGTCTGTTGGTAGACGATCCCGTCCGACGTCGTCTGCGAGAAGACGTCGATACCGATACCCGGAAGGCATCGGAGGCTGCTCTGATTGACGGCGCTCGCTCCGACAGGCGCCACTGGCACTCCGTCGGCATCCAACATCGACGCCAGTTCGCAGTCTGCCAAGGTGTAGATGCCGATCACCGTGGTTGATGCTCCCGAGCCGATCACACTGAAGAACTCGTTTCCCGATCCATCGAGATCGAGTCCGCCGAGGGCGGACGCGACGGCACCATTCCCGAGCAAGACATCGGCTGAGTAGCCACCGTGGAGCGTCATTCGCGCCCGCCATTCTCCGCCAGACGCGTAGACCTCGACCACGTCGATTCGTCCGTCACCGTCGACGTCCATTTCGGACCGGGTGATCGACTCGGCCGATGCAGGTCGGGGTTCGGTGGCGCCGGTATCACAACCGACAGCGGCGAAGGTCGTGGCCGTTGCGGACGGCGTGATCGGACCGGTCGGGTCGGTCGAGGAACTCTCCGAGGAGCACGCCGACACGACCAGCACCGAAGCAATCACCATCGACAACACCGACCGCACCCGGCACCTCCAACCGCTGGTCCGAAGTCCATGTGTCGCCCCGTTCGATGGTTCAGCGAGCCCAGATGCCGACAGGGTCGTACGCGGTCGGAACGTCGACCATGATCAGTTCGGTGTCCTCGTCGGCCGTGATCGTCACCGAGGGCTCATCGAGGATCGTCACTGCGTCACCGGTCGACAACGGCGCGCCGTTGATGGCGACGTCACCGGAGATGGCGTAGAGGTATCCGGCGCGGCCGGCGGGAAGTCGATGCTCCACCGTGTTTCCCGCTTCGAGCCTGCTGATGAAGACCCTCGCATCTCCATGGATCTTCACGGCTTCCCCGCCATCGGTGCTCAGAGCCTCGAAGAGACGGTTGGTCCGATCCTCCGTCGTGAAGATCTTCTGCTCGACCCCTGGCTCGAGCCCACCTTCGCTCGGAAGGATCCAGATCTGGATGAATCGCATCGGCTCGATCTCCGAGGCGTTCTGCTCGGAATGGAGTGCGCCGCTTCCCAGCGTCATGCGTTGGACCGACCCGGCCGGGAGCGGGCCGTAATCGCCCCCGACGTTGTCCTCGTGACCGAACGACCCCTCGACCACATACGTCAGGCCCTCGACGTCACGGTGCGGGTGCATCGGCCAGACGGCGCCAGGCTTCAGCCGATCGTCGTTGAAGACCCGCAGGGGGCCGATGTGGTCGTAGTCGGGGTCGCGATATTCGTCGAACGAGAAGTGCCACCGGGCGTTGAACCAGCCGCCTTCCTTCTCATAGATCTCGTCTGCTCTGCGTACCTTCAGCATGGGAAACCCTTCCACTTGGTTGCATACTGCAATCAACTTCGTCGGTTTGGTATTCCCGGGTGTGAGGGGACCCAACCCTCTGGAATGGATCGGACACGGTCGTTCGACCATCGCCTAGCATCACCGCCGGAACGACAGGAGCAGGGCGATGATCTTTTCAGACCGGACAATCAAGGAAGCGATCGACGCCGGGCGCATCGAGATCGATCCGTTCGAAGAGTCCTTCATCCAGCCTTCGAGCGTCGACCTGCGCTGCGACAGCTCGTTCCGCGTCTTCGAGAACCACAAGTACTCCAAGATCGACCCGCGCTCGGTCCAGGACGATCTCACCTCAGAAGTCGTCGTCTCGCCCGACGACGCCTTCATTCTCCATCCCGGAGAGTTCGTCCTCGGAGCAACTCTCGAGCGCGTCCGTCTCGGAGACGACATCGTGGCGCGCCTCGAGGGCAAGTCCAGCCTCGGTCGTCTCGGACTGCTGATCCACTCGACTGCGGGATTCGTCGATCCGGGATTCGACGGGTATCTGACACTCGAGCTCTCCAACGTCGCCAACCTCCCGATCGCCATCTATCCGGGCATGCGCATCGGCCAGATCAGCTTCTATCAGATGACCACCGACGCCGACCACCCGTACGGCTCCCAGGAGGCTGGGTCGAAGTATCAGGGTCAACGCGGCCCGACTCCTTCGCGCAGCCACATCGATTTCGAACGGTGAAGCGTGAGTGTCGTCGAGGCGATCGAGGCCTCGCAGCGGCTCTGCGACCGGGGTGATCTCGGCGCTGCGACACGGGCGCTCGATCCGTTCATCGGAGATCGCCTCGCCGATCTCCAGCGAGGCGCCGTCGCCGCCGAGGCCGTCCTCCTCGATGGGGCGGATCCCGGCGTGGTCGAGTCGATCCTCACACCGCATCTCGATGAGGGCCGCGCCCTCGACCTGATCGGGCTCGGCCACTTCCACTCCGCCGTCACAACCGGAGCCCATTCCCTTTCGGAGGCGGTCGGCGAGTTCACATCAGCGAGCCGGCTCACGTTCGATTCGAAGTGCTGGAAGGTCGCGAGCATGCTCCACATCGGTGTGGCGCAGCAGGCGCTGGGGTCCCACGACATCGCCGAGATGTATCTCAGGGATGCTCACCGGCAGGCCGAAGGCTGCCCGGCCGAACAGGCCCTGGCGGCACTCCATCTCGGACTCGACTCGCTCGCCCGCGGTGACTCGGATTCGGGGATCCGGCTCATCGAGGTCGCACTGGACATCCGCCGCTTCCGCTCGATCGACGTGCGGGTGCCCGAGACGCTGGTGATCCTCGCAGAGGCCATCGAAGAGACCAGGCCCGAAGAGGCCGAGAAGCTCGCTGGCGAGGCGGTCGACCTCGGCCGAGCGCTCGGTGTTCGCAGACCTCTCGCTCTCGCCCTGACGACGAGCGGTCGGCTGCGGCACAGGCGAAGGGAGCTCGAGGAGGCTCGAGCCATCGCAGACCGAACTGGCGACGCGAAGCTTCGAGAGAAGCTCCTGGGGATGCTCGAGTCCGACGGAGAAAACTGAGCGGGATTCCTCAACTTTTCGGGCGACCTGCCGATGAGAAGAGGGACAACACGGACATCGCCTGCAACTCTCCTCGGAGTCCTCTCCCTTCTCCGATCTCTCTCCTCCGCGGGCGGTTCAGGGAAGTGGCGGCCTCCGGGCCGCCACTTCCGCGTCCGGAAGGAAACCAGGCCGCTACCCGACCGAGCCGGACCCAGGAGTTGTGAGGGGGCGAAGCGCAACCACCGCCGACACCGGCCACCAACCACCCGATGCTGCCAAACGCACCACAACCACCCGACAGAGCCAGACCCGGGAGTCGTGAGGGGGCGAAGCGCAACCACCGCCGACACCGGCCACCAACCACCCGATGCTGCCAAACGCACCACAACCACCCGACAGAGCCAGACCCGGGAGTCGTGAGGGGGCGAAGCGCAACCACCGCCGACACCCGCCACCAACCACCCGATGCTGCCAAACGCACCACAACCACCCGACAGAGCCAG
>CBDTXZ010000045.1:0-19510 GCA_965364515.1 uncultured bacterium | reverse complement strand
AAAGCGATTGCAGGCGAAATCCCGTTAACTTCCTGGGGATTCCGGCGATTCGCTTGTCGTTCCAGGGTCCTCATTCCGCCTTCACACAGCATGAGTCATTGGTTCGATCCCAGGAGCGCCACACGCCTAGGTGCGCGTCCACGTGGCCACGAGCACCGAAACGGTAAAAGGCGACATTGAACCTCCCCGGGTTTCACGCAGTCTCAGGTGTGCCGGTCGTCTAGGGAGTGTGGGTCGGTTGGGGGTGAGCCAGAAGGTGGTCATTCAGCCCTTCGAACCCGTACTGCATCACCGCCGAGTGGACCGCACCGATGTTGACGAACAACCCCACCATGGTCGCGCGTGGGCCTCGCGTGGTCACCTCCCACCTGAACTCGAGGTGTGTGCGGTCATCGACAGGGACCAGATCCCATACTCCGGTACCGTCGAAGTCGCCCACTGGGAACTCCACCGTCAGACGATGAGGCTCGATCGACTCGATGACTCGTGCGACGAACCGGGGCGACAGCAGGAGCCGATGATGGCGACCCGGAGGGTGGACCCGAACTTCGTACTCCGTGCCCACGTTGCCCGGCTGCACGTCGCCGCGAAGCCGAGCTTCCCAATACGGCATCCACCAGTCGGTTTCATGGCGGAACTCGGCATGAAGAGCAGCCCACACCACCGACGGTGGCGCTTCGATCGTCGCCTCATCGATCACGGCATAGCTGGCCATCGATGACCTCCTCTGCCACACACCATTCTCCGCCGAGCGCACCCACCACGACAGGGGCCAACGACCCGCCCAGATGACCGGATACGGGCGATGTCGCTCTGTTGGCGGAACCACGCCGAGCGGCACACGTGCCCTGGTGTTCGTTGCGTGTTGGAGGGGCGGTGGTGTCGTGCTGGCTCGTACTTCGAGTTCGGCGGGTGGGTCTGGGTGTGGCAGTCTGGTGGTGAGCTGAGCCTGGATGGAGTGGCGCCCAAGATCCCCCAACCCCGAGACGTGGCCCGCTATCGGGTACCCATCGGGAGCGGGTCGATGACCGATGACACCGTCGCCGATCGCCGCCCCGCGCGCCCAGGTGAACCCAACCCCTCGAGCGGGCGGATGGTCCGAATAGGCCGAGGACAGGGTATCTGTCCTCTGACGAGCAGGGGCGGGCCGACGTAGCTTGGTGCAAGGCAGCCGACTCGGGGCGTCACATGTGCACCGCAGGAAGTGCGTTGGCGAGCTTCGCTCATTCGATTCGGCAAGGGGCCCAGTGGAGGTGTTGTCGTGGTCGAGGGGCGCAGTTCGGGTGAGGTGGTGTTGGCGGGCGGGGCTGCTGCCTCGCTGTTGATGTACGACGTCCTGAAGGCCGCCGTTCTGGCCCATCCCGAA
Organism: uncultured bacterium; assembly: GCA_965364515.1. Classification (GTDB taxonomy): domain Bacteria; phylum Actinomycetota; class Acidimicrobiia; order Spongiisociales; family ZC4RG35; genus JAHEDH01. Next base: position 18,144 of record CBDTXZ010000045.1, on the reverse strand, counting down.
GTACTTCAGGGAGTGACAATCGGAGATTCAGCTGGTGAATTCAGACAGCGGTACGCCGACGTGTTGCCCCGATTCGAGGCCACGAGAATGAATTCGGAGCGAGCGAGTGACGTTGCGGAAGTGGTGTCTCAGGCGTCTCGATCCGCGATCACGTGGAAGTCCGAAGGCACGGAGCTGCCATTGGTCGAGCACGTGGCCGCTCCGACTCCTCCATTGCGTCTCGACTCGCATGCCTTCGGCGGAAAGGGACGCCTGCGGCCACATGCGGACCGCGTCACCGAGACCCAGGCCGAGTTGGTGCCGTACGCGAAGGGGCTCGTCGGGGCCGGATTGGCCTCTGCTGAGGTCGCCGATGGGATCAGCTGGATTGTTGACCGGGCAGGTTCCGATGGCCTCGACCTCCGGAGCCGGCGCGTCGTATTGCTCGGCGCCGGAGCCGAGTTGGCTCCATCCCGACTGTTGTTGGAGTGCGGAGCCGACTTGCTTTGGATCGACGTCTCTCCGCCTCCCGACGAGCTCCTCAGCTCGACTGATCTCTGCGGCGCCGTACATTGGGTGCCCGAGGGAGCGGATCTGCTCACGGAACCGGATCGGATTCGTGCAACCATCGAATCGTTTGCGGACGGCGGGGCCATCGACCTCGGTCTCTACGCGTACGCCCCGGGCAACACTCGGGAGTGGCGGCTCACCGCCTCCATGAACGCCATCGTCGACACGCTGCCCACCGATCTGGTGCGGACGATCACGATGCTGGTATCGCCCACGACGTGTGGAGTGCTCACCAGTGCAGACGTGGAAGGGGAGCAACGTCGCCTCGAACGTCGTCCGAGCTGGGAAGCCTTCCTCGCACGCATCGGAGCGTTCGGTCGGGGTCCTGGGCACGCCCGGGTTGGTGACGTCTGTGCCAACCGAGGCATCGTTCCCATCCAAGGAACGAGTTATGCAGCTGCCCAGTACTTCGGGAAGTTGATCGCCGCCGAGACTTGGGCAACCCGGACTCCCCGGCACCACGTCTCGGCCAACACGGCGGGGATCTCACGAACAATGTCGATGAGTCACCCCGTGTTCGACGCGGCGTTTGCGGGTGCCCACGTGTTTGGAGTCGAGACGTACGAGCCGGCAACGACCGCAACGCTGAACGGACTGCTGGCGATTCGCGACTGGCTCGACCCCGCGTCCGCTTGCAACCCAGCCAAGGAGTACGCAACGACGAGCGATCGTGCGCGGGCGCTCACGTCGACCCGAATCCACGGCGGTGTCTACCAGCTTCCGTACCCCTTGAATGGCGCCCTGAGAGTCGCGGCCGCGATAGGAGCGGCAAGGGACCCGAGGCGCATCGGTCCGATGCTTCGCAGGCACTAGGAGTCTGAACCCACCTCTTCACTGCGAAGGGCGCCCCCTGAGCCTTCCTGGCATCGGCACTATCCGCCTCTGCAGTCGCGAACTACCACGAGAGGTCGTTCTCGGGCTCGTTCTTTCGTCCCATCCGCCTTCCTCATTGCTGTTGGAGCGCTCCTTGCTGGCTGCCCTGTCAGCAGGGTGTCGATTCGGACCGTGCGTAGCAGGATCACGCCGGCTCTCGAGTCTGGTCGAGGGCGGCTCAAGCGGCGGGAGCGCAGTCACCAAGAGGGCCTTTCTGTATGCTCGATGGTGTGTCAGGGGTCGACTGCTGAGGAGGCAGTGTTGAGGGCTGAACTCTTGTACACGGCCGAGCAAGCCTACGACTCCGAGCCGGCTGTGGCGTCCCTGTGGGAAGGGGCTCTCATTCAGGCGTATTGGCGGGGGAGCGGCACCGTTTCTTGGGCTGGACGCAGCGGTACGATCGAGTGGAGCAACTTCGCTCCCTCGCGACCGGACGGGATGGGGTTGCCGGCCGTGAGTGGCGTGATCCGAGTCGATGGACGATCACGACCTGTCCTTTTTCAGCTGTCTGGATTCGCTCGTCCTGCAGATCGGAACGGTCGCCGGCTCATCGCGGCTTCTGTCCGCTGGTGGACCGACGACCCTGATCTCCAGTACCTGAACGATGTGGTCGGATTCGAGGAAGCGAAGTTCGAACCGGAGAGCGGCCTCATCACCAGCCGCGCATACGTTCTGCATCCGGAGGCTTAGGAGCACGATCGATTGCGTGCGCACCGGTCGGTGGTCGGGTGTGGCCGATAGGGTGCCATCAGCCAGGCGAGAGGGCTCAAGGGTGACCGACCGAGTAGACCCCGAGGCGACCCGAACCCAGCTGCGGCTCGTGGCTGACTCGTTCGCTGACCGCAACCCAGCCGTCACCGACCTCCTGATAGAAGCGGAAGCGGATGTGCCTGCCTACGCCGGGTTCCCGTTCGGTCACTGGAAGAAGGTCTGGTCGACGAACCCGCTCGAACGACTCATGCGAGAGATCAAACGACGAGCCGATGTGGTGGGAATCTTCCCCGACGACGCATCGATCCTGCGTCTCGTCGGTGCAGTGCTGAGCGAGCAACATGATGAATGGCAGGTCTCCGACCGCCGCTATCTCTCCGAAGAATCCATGGCACTCATCTGGGCCATCAACCAAGATGACGCCAGCAAGGAGGTGAACCAACTCCCCGCCGCCGGATAGCGACGGGACAACGCTGAGGGTTCACCTACTTACACCACACCGCGGGACGCGATCCTCGCTTTGCTGGTCCTGCGGGAGGGATGTGCACTCGGCGTGGCGTTGCGTCGCTCGCGTAGGCTCGGTTCATCCTGGTGCGGAGGTGCACACGTCTGTTGTTGAGAGATCAGCAATTGCCCCGTTGTCACTTGAGGAAACTTGGGAGGTGTCCCGGAGGCAGAGTCTTGAGCGAGGTGGCGAGACCCGACCGCAGGCCCTATCCAATTTGAGCGTCGCCGCTAGATCGGCTTGCGGGCTGTGCACTCCATCTCAACCGCGGCTCCCAACGCCAATTCAACCCCGCCGATGGTGATCCGGGCCGGAGGCGACTCGGTAAACACTTCGACATAGGCATCGTTCATTTCATCGAAGTCGGCGATGTTCGAGAGATAGACAGTCATCTTGACGATATCGGCTAGGCCGGCTCCGCACGCTCCGAGGATTCTCTCCAGGTTTTCCAGGACTTGTACGGTCTGGGCACCGACTCCGCCGTGCGCGAGGCTCATCGAGTCGGCCACCGTACCCAGTGTGCCCGACACGTGGATGGTCTCACTGGCAACGACGGCATGGCTGAATGCCGGGTGACGGGCCAACCCATCGACATTGACTGTTTCCACGGTGGTTCCTCCTGCTGATACTGTGGCCGGACCAATTTAGAGGTCTTATGGTCGAGCAACTACTGACAGGCTGGCCGGGCCCTGCGGTGTCCGCACCCAGCCTGGACTCCGTTAGGGAGGCGGCTCGTCGACTCCAGGGGGAGATAATCCGCACCCCGTTGGTCCGGCTCCGCGACGACCACAGCGGGGGGGCCACATATCTCAAGCCGGAAGTCCTCCAGCCCGTTGGATCGTTCAAGTTGCGAGGTGTCGGAAACTGGGCCCTTGCGCTTCCGGATGAAGCAGCGCGACATGGCTTGTCCACGGTGAGCGCGGGCAACACCGCAATTTCTCTCGGATACATGGCGAACCGGCTAGGGGTTCCCTCCCGGGTCATGGTTCCGAGCAACCTCCACGTGGGGAAGCGGAAGGCGATCGAGGCTCACGGGACCGAAATCGTCGGGATGTCGATGATCGATCTCATGGCATACATGTTCGAAGAGCGGTGGAGAGAAGAAGAGTTCAGCTACCTGAACCCCTGGGGCGAGCCCGAGATGATCGCTGGTCACGGAACGCTGGGTCTGGAGATCTTGGAGGACCTGCCTGAGGTGGAGGCGGTGTTCGTTCCCGTCGGTGGAGGTGCTCTCATTTCGGGAGTCGCCTCGGTGTTGAAGGCGATGGGAAGCTCGGCCCGCGTCTACGCGGTTCAAGCCGAAGTGAATCCCGCGCTGGCCACAGCGTTCGAGGCGGGTGGTCCGACGTGGATCGAATGGCAGGATACGATTGTCGAGGGAGCGTCAACTCCGGTGATCACGGCGAACATGTATCCGATGCTTCGCGACCTGGTCGACGACGTGGTTCTCGTCACCGAAGACGAGGTCCGGTCCGCAATGGGCCGGTTGGCGCTCCACAACAAGATGGTCACCGAGGGCGCGGGTGCGGCCAGTGTCGCCGCCGCCCAAAAAGTGTCCCCCCAGGAACGCGGCGTCACTGTGTGCTTGGTCACAGGTGGAAGCGTCGATCCTCAGCTCATTGCTGAGGTGATCAACGCAGCTTGACTCTGGATGTCCCCGCCTCTCTACGACGGCGGTGGCCGCTCTTCGACGTGTGAGTTCGAGCCGCTCGACCCGGCCGACAATTCGGCACGGCGTGACTCCCACCGAATCCTCGGGGGGAGTAGTCTGCGCCGAGACTTCGGAGGGGGTCCACGATGCCAGACATCCCACAGGCAGAATCGGTTCGGCTGCTCGCCAGCATGCCGCTGTTCGCCGGACTCACGAAACGGCAGTTGGCCGCCATCGCGAAAGTGGTCGACCATCGCACGTTCGAAGCCGGCGCGGTCCTCATCCGGGAGCAGCGGCAGGTCCAACGGCTGATCCTCATCCGGAGCGGCACAGCGGCGGTGACCCGGCAAGGCGTCGTCGCCCGAGACGGTGGTGGTGTCCAACAAGGCGTCGATCGTCGGCTCGGCACTGTCGGCCCTGGCGACATCGTGGGTGAACTGTCGCTCATCGATGGTCACACGGCGTCGGCGTCGGTCACCGCCGAGACCCCGTTGGAGACCATGTTGCTGTACCGGACGAGATTCAACAAGCTGCTGAGCTCGATGCCGGAAATGTACCCACGCCTCCTGATCGGGATGGCCGCGCGGATCCGCTCGATCAATCATCGCACCGACACGGTCACCTGACGGCGTCGGCTCGCCAACACCTACGATCTGTGCATGCCGGGCGGCACGCTCGACTACATGGAACGCTTCCAGGCACTCATCGACGCCTACAACGCCGGCTCCATCAACGTCGAGGAGTTCTTCAAACGGCTCGTCGAGTTCACCAAGGGGCTGAAGGAGGAGAATCAGCGGGCGATCGCCGAGTCACTTGCTGATGAGGAGCTGGCTGTCTTCGATCTCCTCACGAAGGCAGACATCGAGCTGACCGCTGAGGAGCGAGACCAGGTGAAGAAGCTCGCCAGGGAGTTGCTCGCCACCCTAAAAGAAGAGAAGCTCGTACTGGACTGGCGGAAGAAGCAGCAGACCCGTGCATCGGTGAAGGTGACGATCAGTCGGGTGCTCGACCAGCTTCCGAAGGCGTTCGAGTCAGGCGTGTGGCAGGAGAAGGTCGACCGGGTGTACCAGCACGTCTACGACTCCTACTGGGGTGAGGGTCGCAGCGTGTATGCAGGCGCAGCATGAATCCCCGCCACATCGGTGTCTAGTTGATCCAAAGGCCGACGACGCGATCTCCGGGTTTGTCGAGCGGTTCGAGAGGCTGATGGTTTTGCTCTCGGCGACCGAGGGCGAGTTGCCGACCGGGAGCCTCAACCTGAGGTCTTGGATACGCGCAGAAATTGCCAACCGAATGGGTCCCATCCCGACGCCGGCCCTGGCCCTCTGACCCTGGTGGTGTATCGGGAAATGGTGAGCCTCTACGACCGGGCCCAATGGGTCATCGGTGGTGGTAGCGGCTCTCACCCCGACTGAGTCACCCGTTCAGTCCAGGTATTTCTCGAAGATGATCGACCGGCGGCCGTACCCCAGTGCTTCGTAGAACGTGACCGCGGGACTATGGGCATACGTCCCGACTTTCAGGAGGGACGCCTCTTCCTGCTTTGCCCAATCCTCGACGCTTTCGACGAGTGTGCGACCAGCGCCCATTCGCCAGTGGAGTCGTTGCACCACCAAGGTGTCGATCTTGACCCATCGTCGGGTCGAGTCCCGGATGATGTCGCGACTCGCGTTCTTTTGGGTTTCGTGCAGGGTCGCCGTGATGAAGCCGATCGCATTGCCGCCATCGTCCGCGACGCGAACCCACCGGCTCGCCAGTTGCTCCTCAGCGAGGAGATGCTGGACGATCGCCTGGCCAAGCTCATGGTCCTCGGGATCAGGTGGAAGAAAGACCCGATTGTCCAGGTCCGAATAGAACTCACGCGCATCCTCCCAAGCGCGTCCGAGACCTGCAGCATCATTCGGAGCAAGCCGTCTGACAACGATCATCTCGGTCACGCTATCAGGAGCGCCTGCATCGAGGCTCCGGCATCAATGGATCCTCGCTGCGCTCAACGAACTGACCGAGGCTGCCGCCTGATCTCGCCGTTTGCAGAAATGCGGACCGAATGGGTCCCATCCCGACGCCGCCCCTCCGAGTGTTGCGATAGCCCACAAACCACGCATTGGTCGCTCAGCGACACATATCGCTTTGAATGGTGCGGGGTACGCAACCGCCTAGAGCCTCACCGAAATGGGGAAGATGAGCCGCGGAGTGTCAGGGGAGAGGTTTGTGAAGAGGCGCTGAGGCGCAACGCACCTCACTTCTGGCAATTGAGACGCTTTGGGCGGTTCTTACGTTGGTGTTCCAGACGCTTTGAGGCAGTTGCCTCTACAAACTCAAAGGCGGCCGTCCCTTACCCAGTGACAATTCGTGCGGCGTGGTCTGCGTCCTCGTACGAGTTGTACAAGTAGAAGGACAGGCGGACACGGTTTGCGCGGTGAGCCACTGAGAATCCGGCGGCGGCGAGTTCGTGGGCCGCTGTGGTGGCAAGGCTCACGATTGCGCTGTTGGAAGGCTCGAGTCCGACCGCCTCGCGAAAGCGATTGGCCAGGCCGACGCTGTACTCTCCGACCGACTCCGGTCCCAGATCTGCGAGAAGCTCCAGGGCCTCGGCGGCCCCGGAGTACGAGAACCAGGCCGGCGAAACGTCGAAACGGCGCGCGTCGCGTGCCAGGCGAAGCGGCGGCCCGTAGATCGACGCCCAGGGGTCTTCACCGGCGTACCAGCCGGCGTTCACCGGCTTCAACCACTCTTTCGATCGCTCTGAGACCGTGAGGAAGCCGGCACCCCTCGGTGAGCAGAGCCACTTGTATCCGTGGCATGCGGTGACGTCGAAGCGGCCGGCGTCCAACGGGAGCCATCCTGCTGCCTGCGTGGCGTCCACGAAGGTGCGGGCATCATGGTGTCGGGCAACCTCCGCCAAGCGGTCGAGATCGATGACTCGGCCGTCGCTTGACTGCACGGCGCTGACGGCCACGAGGTCGATCTCGTCGGTGACGGAGTCGAGCAGTCGGTCGAGGGGGACGAAGCGCGTCTCCAGCCGGGAATCGTTGAGAAACGGGAAGGTCACCGACGTGAACTCCTCCTCGGCGCAGAGCACGACAGCCCGGTCTTGGAGAGACGCGGCAGTCATTCCGGAGACGATCGAGACCTGACTCGCGATGCCGACCAGTTCAGGCCTCGTTCCGGCGATCCTGGCGAATGCGGACCGCGACCGACTGACGTCGGGGTCGAACGATGGCGGATCACCGCGCCCCGCCTGCCATTCCGTCAATCGTTCGCGGCACGCAGCGACCGTCCGCCGCGGAGGCAGACCGATCGAGGCGGTGTTCAGGTACCCCGGGACCGGATCGAACCACTGATCGATGTCGCGTGCGAGCACGATGCTGTCAGCCTATGTCCCAACGGATGACCTGTCATCGTGAAGTTGGCGAGGAGTACATGCGAAGCTGCGCCGCTGAACGGCTGGCAGCACTCAGCTACTGCCAGTGGTCGATGCTCCGGTTTCGGGGGGTGGAGAACCTGAACCGCTGTCAGCGACTGAGGAAGGTGAGGATGCGGGCGTTGACCACGTCATGTCGTGTCATCGACATGTCGTGACTGCAGTTGGGGATGAGTTCTCCCTGGAAGTCAGCGATGAGCTCTCGGGCACGTCCCAATGCTTTGGCAGCGTCGTACAGCACTTCGTTCTCGCCGATGACGAGAAGGACCGGAACCTTCAGTCCTCGAAGCTCGTTGTCTGAGAATACGGCGGGCATGAGTTGTCGCGTCTCGGGCGGCATGCGGAAGTGCGTGCCTCCAGCCCACATCAGATCCAGCAGATCCTTTACGAATTCATCGCTGGAATCGAGTCCCATCCAGCCCATGAGGGAGTTCATCATGCGACGTGTCCGGATTACGCCGGACAACATGCCGCGCACCATGAACTGTTTGACCAGCGGCTGAAAGCTCGCCGCGGGCGAGAGGAGAGCGAGCTTCTCGACGCGTTCGGGTCTGGCCATGGCGTAATTGAGGCCAATCCAGGCTCCTGTGGACATGCCCGTCATGTGGACCCGATCGAGATTCAGGTCAGTCAAGGTCAGATCCAGCCATTCAACGAGGTCCTCAACATCGACCATCGGCTCTTCGGGAATGCTCTTGCTCGGCTGACCCATCGTGTCGATCGCATAGACCCGGTACTCCCGGCTGAGATCAGCGATGTTGGGGGCCCACATCACCAGCGTCGTGATGAAGCCATGGAGGAGCACGAGCGGTTGACCATCTGGGGGGCCGCTGACAACCACATGAGTCGATCCGAAACGGCTTCGTGTGTTGATCTCGTCGTAAGGGACGGGCCACCGTCTCCTCAGCGTCGTGTCGTACCTGTCGAAGAATGCAGCCTGATCCTCAGGAGTCTTGAACACGGGTGCGGGAGCCATACTCCCACCATCTCCATGGACCGCCCACGCGGGAAGGGCTGATAGTCACACGACACAGCCGCCCCCAAAGTGCACACGACTGCTGATGTGTGGCGGACTGCGTAGCCCGACCTGCAGGAAGGCGGTTCCCGGCTCTCGAGGATTGTCTTCAGCTTCCGCACTTCGTTGCGGTTGAAGCGTCGTGCAATCATCCGGAAGAGGGGACCGAGAAACCGCGTGCCACCCGTTGGCCTCAAGTCGCCGCTGAGCCCGGCATGCAAGCTGAAGTCGAGGATGGCAACAGTTGTTCGAGTCGCCAACCGGACGCTTTGAGATGAGAAGGTCCAATCGGCAGCCACGGCGCAGCGGCCTTGTACGGCGACCGTTCCGCCGACAACGGTCAACCGCTCTTGTCCAAATGCATCCAGCGATCGGTAGTGCCGATTGTCACGCCCAAACGAGCGGCTTCGTGATCGGTGACATTTGCCTCTACCTCTCGCACCATCAAGAGATTTCTCATAGAGCCGATCAGCTAAATGGAGGCGACAGATGACGGACGCTTCGGTGGTTGAAGTCCGCATGCCAGAGGACAAACCCCCGGCTTGGGCGAACTCATTCATGAAATGGATGCTGTCAACGCCTGGGCTTCAGGGTTTGGTGGGACGCGAGGTAGCGCTGCTTGGTTTCAGAGGGCGAAAGAGTGGCAAGGCCTACACCATTCCGGTCAGCTACCAGCGTGACGGGACCACTGTCACTGTGGTCACCAAGAAGGTGCGGAACTGGTGGCGAAATTTCGAGACGCCGGCAGAGGTCGAACTCCGACTGGCCGGCCTGAACTACTCGGGTGAAGCGGAGATCATCACAGTCGATGAAGAAGCCCTTGAATTCATGACCCAGTACTTGGAGAAGCGACCAATCGATGCAAAGGCCTACGGTTTGAAGAAGGACGAGATCGCGAAGGCGAACGTCGCAAGGCTGATGCCCCACATCGTCGTCATCAGAATCGAGGTGACACCCGCTCGATAACCGGCAAGTGATGTTCTAGACAGCCTCGAGTCCAACAGATGGGATCTCCCCAGGCAGACTCCGCTGTTGGATCTGGAACAGTCGACAAGCTGCCCGAGTCGTGCAGATTCGTGAACGCTTCGAGCAAGCTCGACGATCCAGTCCTGGTCAGCATGGGCTGGAGCTGAGAACTGATGGCCGAATCAACTGACTTCGTACAGGTCCCAGGAACCGGGGATCCCCTTGAGGTCGAAGGAGCCGCAGGCTGCGAACTCGAGCCTGGACCCGACGACAAGATCTCGCACGGTGCTGGAGACGACGATCCCGCCGCTCTCCGCACTATCCATCACGCGTGCGGCGAGGTGGATGGCGAGGCCGCCGACTTCATCACCCCTTCGCTCGATTTCGCCCGTATGTAGGCCGGCCCTGATCGAGATTCCGAGTGGGTCGAGGTCGTTCCTGATGAGCCGCGCAGCCTCGACAGCCCGATACGGCCCATCGAAGGTGGCCACTGCGCCATCGCCTGTCGTTTTCACAAGGTCGCCTCGGAAACGCTCGACACCGAGCCGAACGATTCGGTCATGTTCCTCGAGAAGGTCGAGCCACCTCCTGTCCCCCAACTCGGACGCCATCGCAGTCGACCCCACGATGTCTGTGAATAGGACCGTGGCCAGTTGGCGATTCGTCGGCCGAACCTCGGCGTCACTGCCCAGGAAACTCTCAACGACGTCGAGCAGGTCGTCCACCTCACCGGCGTGGAACGGGAGCGTGTCCGCCCCGGGAAGGACGACCAACTCGGCACCTTCGATGTGCTCTGCGAGATACTGGCCGTGGATGAGGCGGTGGTAAGCGGCATCTCGCCGGTGGACCACGAGCGTCCGGCTCTGGATCGCCTCGAGTGCCGGGCGGACGTCGGTGGCCGCGATCCACGGGATCGCTCTCATGGCGGCCCGCTGCTTCTGCCCGCCGCGCTGGAAGCGCACGAACCAAGAGCGGAACCGAGCGTCGTCGAAGACGGATGGCGCCGTCAACCGGAGGACCTCGCCCGTCGTACCGTGCTGCTCCACCCAGGCCTCGCGCATGCGGTCCACAACCTCGGGCGGGGCTCCGATGGGGTAGTCCTCGGCTCGCAGCAACCGGGCATACGAATTGATGAGGACGAGTACGGGAAAACGGTTCGGGTAGGTGGCGGCGAGGAGCATAGAAAGCATCCCGCCTTCGGTGTCACCGACCAGGATCGCCGAGTCGATGCCCACTTCGTCGATCACGGCGTTGATACTGTCCATGTGTGTCTCGACTGGGGCAACCGGCCACTCGCCTTCCTCTTCATCGGAGACGCCCGAGCCGAGTTTGTCGATGAGGATCACCCGTCCGATCGACGCGAGCCGATCGAGGTACCGGATGGCCGACGGCTCGTCCCAGTACATGTCGACATTCGTCACCCAATGAGTGATGAACACGATGTCTCGGTCGCCCTCGCCGAACACCTGGTAGCCGACCGCCCCGCGATCGGTGTGCAAGAATCTCGTTACGGGACGTCCCACCGGCATGGCCGGCAGTCTATGGCTCGAGCGGCAACGACAAGACTGGATCCTTTCCTTCTTCTCCTTCTTCTCCTTCTTCTCCTCCTCCTCGGGCTCGATTGACTCTGCTGACGGTCAGCTTGACACATTTCTGACGCAAGCCGACCCTGTCGCATCTTCACAGGCAGATGTCACCTGCTCGATCCGAGTCGGCCCCGCCATGGAAACAAGGCCGACGCTTTGAAGCATCTCCGGGCCGCCTTCCGAGTGGTTTCCGGAAAGGTCTGCGGAGCGATCCGCGGGCGACAAACGACGCGACGAGGGCACAACACCCGCCATGTCGGCGTATTCGCCCACCCCGTGAAACGACACGAGCTCTCGGAGCTCTAGGGGGCCGCGGTTGTGGCCCATCGGCTGGAGCGTGACTGGGGCGAGGTCGGCTGTGCCGTCGAGATGGCTGAGAATGTCAGAGCATCGGGAACGACCGGGGTCATCGGCTTCGGCCGAGGCGACGCGCCGGTCCCTCCCATGTCATCGCTCCCGGGTCGCGGCCTCGGATCGCGACGAAGATGGCCTGGCCCGCGTCATTGGTGGTTTCACGATGTGCCTGGCGCGGCTGGGACTACCTCCGCAACGTGCACCGGGCCGTCGGCTCGTGGCTGACGCCGCAGCGGAATCCAGGCGAGTTTCAGCGGGTGGGCTCGAGCAGCGGGCTGCGACGGAGGACATCGACCTGGCCGGCGGTCAGGAGGGTCCCGCCCGCCATCAGGTTGTTGGTCCCGGGCTCCGTGTCGTCGATCGGATCGGAGACGGTTCGGTTGTCGTCGGTGTGCAGCTCGAGGTGATGCAAGCCCAGGTAGTGGGCGAGCTCGTGGGCGATCACACGGCCGAGATCGGACGGTCGCTGGGTCGATTTCACGAGGACGGCGCGCAACGGTGACTGCGTCGTTGGGCCGGGGATCCTCGGTGAGAGGCCGCTCACCGGCAGATCGGAGACGACAAAGACGTCGATGGCGTCGGTGCCGACACCGGCCGCGGTGTCGACGACCTCGGACATTGGGCCGTCGACCGTCACGGCGCTTTCGACGCTCACCGTCGGCTCCTCGACTGCCAGACTGGTCACCGTCTTCCAGAGGATCTCGATCCCGGCCTGAGCGAGAAGGTCGGACGCCGTCGCCAGCGCCGGTGACCTCTCCGACAGCTCGATGGCCGGGTCGGTCACGAACACGTCCACCGAGAGACTGAGATCGTCGACGACCGCCGGCAGTACGACGACGACGTCCACGGCTCGCCCCGTCGAGACGAGCCGGAGCGTCGCCTCGCCCGCCGGCAGCGCCGCTTCTTCATGGGGAGTATTGGGATAGACGAAAGCATGGACCCCGACGCTCGCCTCCTGGAACACATCTCCGGGCAGCAGTCGCAGGTGCTGGTCGGCGATGCGCTCCAGCAGGACTTGCGGGATGCTCTCGATGCCCACGCGATCCGATCCATCTGCGAGCGTCAACTCGGCAACCCCGATCACGCTCGATGCGCCGGCGCTCGCCGTCACCCCGATGCTTCGCGTGTCCGGCGGGACGACGAACTCGAGCGGCTCTGTCGAGCCGTCTGCGCCCACCTCGAGAGTGGCCTCGACCAATCTCGGCCCGACAGGGACCGAGCTCGCGGTCGGCGACCGGGTGGACGTCGTGGCCGCCGGCTCCGTCGTGTCTGTCCGGACATCGGCCGCGGTGCAGCCCGACGCCATCACGGCGACGACGGCCACGCAGACAGCCGAGTTGCGGAGACACCTGGGCATCCGCGCACGATACGCGATCGACACACCGCATGACCACAACCACCGGCCGGTAGCGCCGCATCACGCCGCGAGTCGAGCCTCATCGCCCGAGTATCGAGGTCTGGCGCTCGCCGCTGTCGTGCTCGAACGGATTCGCCGACTCGAACTCTTGGCGGGCAGCGAGTCGAAAAGGACCTGGGTCCGGAACTGCTGAGTGCTGGCGGGACCTGTATCCATATCGGGAGTCACTTGTCGGAAGCCTTCTCGACGCCCCTGGCGCTGCTTCTGCACGGCAGTCGATGAGGTGTGAGATGACAGAGATGCAAACTGGTGTCAGGTTGCCGACGACGTTCGAGATCCGCTCGGTCACCGGTCCCGGATGAGCTCGGTCGTGGCGTCTCGGGTTCCCGGATCGAGACTGGTGTCGCGATGTCGGCGGCGAGGAGGTCGATCCGAGGTCGCCGTTTTCGCACTCTGAATACCAGTGCTCGGGATCGGATCCTGATCCATAGACATCCATGCAGAGGGCCCGGGATTGCGGCGTGCGACGCCTCCGTCGCTTGCGGTGGCTCCTACTGACGGAACTGAGGGAACACTTCGGCTGCCGTTTGCTCGAACTGCTCGCGTGTTGCCATCCGGTGTGTGGATGCCAGGTCGTTCAGGATCGATTCGGCCGGGTTGTGCAGATAGAACGTGAAGTCGGTGGCGCCGGCCTCGATGTAGCGACCGATCAGATCCGTTGTCGCGTCCACCGATTCGAAGATTGGTTCGTTCGCCCAACCAGCGAAGTAGCAACGTCGGATCGTGGCCGGGTCGCGATTCTCTTCGAGACAGATCTCGTCGAGCTTCTCCATCCGTGCCCTGAACGCCGGCAGAGACTTGTCGATTCCCTTGTCCTCTTCGCCGAGGGTGACAACGGCGTCTGCGTGCTGGACTGCGACGCGGAGTGACCTAGAGGCTTGGGCGGCGACCCAGAGGGGCGGCCGGGGGAGTTGGGTGGGACCGGGCTGGAAGGTCGCTTCGGAGAGGTGATAGTTCACACCGTCGTGCGTGACGGTGCCGCCCCGCAATGCCTGGTCGAGCACCGAAACGGCTTCACGGAGCCGCTGGCTGCGACCCGGCCCGTCGAGGAAGTCGATCCCGAGCGTGGCGTGCTCGACGGGATAGAAACCTCCTCCGAACGCCGCGTCGACGCGCCCGCCGGAAGCCTGGTCGACGGTGAGGATCGACTTCGCCAGCATGCCGGGATTGCGCGTGGCGACATTGGTGACCATTGCGCCTATCCGGATTCGTTCAGTTTCCCGTGCCAGTGCCGCCAGTGTCGTCCACGCCTCGAGTAGGGGGACCGAGGGAGCACCGTCGATCCAGAACTGATCTATCACCCAGGCGTTGTCGAGGCCGATCGTCTCTGCGAAGACGAAATCCTCGCAAACCAGCGGGAACGGAACGACCTGGACGATCGTGGCCCCGAAACGAATGGGAACGGCGCTGCTCGAACCAACCTCGCCACCCCGTTCGTCGCCCTCTCCTGGACTCGCTTCGGACATGGTCTGCAGTCTGGCGTATGTCAAGGCGCGATGCATCGTTGACCACTTGTGTTCGGTACGGCGAAACCATTTGCAGGACGACCGCGCATCGGCGAAACGCCTGGCGCAGTGATCGGCAACTACTCGGTCTGCTCTGCCGACCGCGGCTCGTGTGGGCTCCGAGCCGGTGCTCCTCTCGCGATGGACGACATCTTTCGTGGATGAGGGTGAGGTCCCAAGTCAGTCTGACGCCATGGTCGTCCGCATCGGTGAAGTGCGTTACTGGTGCCAGGGCGTACCCCGGCTCGCCGCCACCCTCCGGGCTCGCGCCAGCGATCCCTCCGAACACGACGCGACGAGGTGGATGAGTCTGGCCTTCATGAAACGGCGTAGAAGATGAGTCGATGCCTTCTCCTGCCGTCAGCGACTCGTCTGTATGGTTCGAGGCGGGAGGAAACGATGCTGATCGAACAAGTCACCTCAAAAGTGTTCTGGGTCGAAGGGTCGCACAACGGCTTCGCCCTGGTGGTCGAGGGGGACGAGGTGACCATGGTCGACAGCGGCTTTCCGAACGACCGGGATCTCGTGGACGCGTCGGTCGCAGAGGTCGGTCGAGCCCTTGCCGACATCCAGGCCGTCGTGCTGACCCACGGTCACGCCGACCACAAGGGCTCGGCCGAACGCCTCAGGCGGGACCACGACGCGGTAGTGCATTGCCACACGGATGAAGCCGCGCTGGTTCGCGGAGAGATCGAGCAGCGGATCTCCCTGCTGGAGCTGCGGCGAGCGTGGCGGCCGAAGATCTTCAGGTTCGCGTTCAACGCGATTCGCAGCGGCGGGCTGCGGCCTGCACCCGTCGAGGACGTGTCGACGTTCAATGACGGCGAGACCCTCGACGTGCCCGGGCGGCCGGTCTCCGTGTTCACGCCCGGACATACACAGGGACATAGTTCGCTTCACCTGCCGGACGAGGGTGTGCTGATCACCGGGGACGCACTGATAACCGTTGACCTCTGGGACCCCGACCGCCTCGGCCCGCAGTTGATTCGACGCCAGTTCAATTTCGACCACGACCAGGCGAAACGCTCGCTGGCTCGTCTCGCCGATGTGGACGCCGATGTGCTCATTCCCGGCCACGGCAAGCCGTGGCGAGGCCGCCCGAGCAACGCTGTCCAACAGGCGCTCGAGGCGTGACAAGGTCTGGCTGAGGCGGGCGCTCCGGGCTCCCTGAGCGGTCGCGGTGTCGGGGCTCTCGACGTGGGGCTCGGCTTGTCTGACTACGAGCTGCTCCACAGCTGCGTTCAACCAGTCCACCGGCGAACGTCACGTCGCCGGAGCAGGGCTCTTCACCGGACCGCTCGGTGCTCGAGACCGGGAGCCACACCGATACGGGAGCCCACCGCGGTGGGCTCCCGTATCGACTGGTGTAACGACGGTCGTGGTGCGGTCAGGCCTGGGTCGACTCGACCTCTTCGAAGAGCTCGATCCGCGGGGCGCCGATGACGCCGGCGTCGTGCATCTTCTCGGCGAGTGCGGGATCCTCGACGAAGGATCGGGCCGCCTCGGCGGTGTCGAAGCCGGCGACGACGGTGATGTTGTTCGGGTCGTCGACGGAGCGGTTGACCCGGTGGAACCGGGCGCCGTTCGCTGCGGGTGTGTAGCTGTCGAACACAGACTTCCAGGTGTCGTAGTCCTCGACTTGGTGGTTGATGGCCAGCACGTTCATGGGATTCTCCTCTCTCGGCTCGCCAGTCGACGAGCTCTTGGTCCATATGGCGTCGTCACGCCGGTTCAGCCCGCGAACAGCTCCTCACGAAGGAACTGCTCGATGCTGCGCGGCCGGTGATCGGCCAGCGCCTCGGCGATCGGCTGCGGATCGCCCAGATAGGTCGTCGATGTGAAGTAGTCGAAGAGTTCGGCGTAGGCGTCCTTGTGGTCGTCGGAGATCGGGAAGCCATCGACGTACTCTCGGCTGGTCACCTGGGCCTGGTGGTAGGCGACGGGGTGGCCGAGCACGCTGCTTGCTGCGTCGGCGATTGCCTCGCCGGTGATGCCGCCCGGGATGTGCACGTCGAACGCGCGGTTGGCGGGGCCGCGGTCGAGGAAGGCCACCGCTGCGTCGACGACGTCCTCCACGTCGGTCGCCGCCCACACCATGTCGCCCGTCCACGGCATGCTCACCACGCCCTGGGTCAGGTAGTCGCGCGCGGCCCACAGGTTCTGGAGGAACCAACCCGGACGGAGAACCGTGTAGCCGACGCCGGACTCGACGAGTCGTCGTTCGATCGGCGTCTTGTTGTCGAGGATTCGGGCGCCGGTGTCGCCGCGATCGGCGTGCACGGCGGTGTGTGTCACGACGTGGTCGACATCGTGCTTGATGGCGGCGTCGATCACGTTGCTCGCAACCGTTCGCTCGGTGCCGAACAGATCGTCGCCGCCGAGGACGCTGGTGAGGTAGATGGCGTCGGATCCCTCGACGGCGTCGAGTGCCTGATGCGGATCGGAGATGTCGGCGGCGACCGCCTCTACGCCCGGTTCCCAGTCGTCGCCGGGGTTGCGGCAGATCGCCCGCACCTCGGCGCCGCCAGAGGCGAGGCGGCCTACCAGTCGTCGGCCGATTGTGCCCGTTGCTCCGATCACTGCGATGGTTCCCATGTCCGGCTCTCCCTTCGTGGTGGCTCGACTCTCGAGCCACACCGAGTACTATTCAGCCCGAGTCGGATTTTGCGAACTTGTATTATCCGAAACTTAATAGTACGATATAGGACAATACAGGATCAAATCACATGAGTCAAGACCCTTCTCGCCGAATCAGTCGAAACGATGTCCGGGTGCGCGCATGGCGCGCGATCCTCGAGGTCCCCCGACAGCTCACCTCGATCATGGACGCCGAGCTCCAAGAGGACATCGGGATGGACCTCTCGACCTACGACGCACTGCTCCACGTCTTCGAGGCCGGCGCCGAAGGGATCCGGATGACCGACCTGTCTCGCGAGATGGTCCTCAGCAAATCGGGGCTTACGAACATGGTGGATCGGCTGGAAGCGGCCGGTCTGCTGCGCCGTATTCCCGATCCGTCGGACCGCCGGTCCATCAGAGTGGATCTGACCGAAGAAGGGGAAGCGGCGTTTCGCTCAGCCGGCCGCAGCCATCTGGAGGCCATCGAGCGTCACTTCGCCACCCACATCACCGATGACGAGGCAGCGGTGATCCTCGACGCAACCGAGCGAGTCCGCCGCGAGAACTGACACGCCGACCGAGCCGGGTCCCAGTCCTGAAACAGGAGCTCGTCCCGGTGGTTGGGCAGCGTTCCGCCACAGATCCCGGCGTGCGACGCTCCGTCGCTCGCTTCAGCCCCTACCGGCGGAACCTGACGGGAACTGCTGGAACAGCACAACGAGATCACCCGGAATCAGATCCGCCAATTCGACGGCACCGAGGTGAAGCACACCGGAGACGGGTTCCTCTCCAGCTTCACCAGTCCGGTCCGCGCAGTCCGCGCCGCTGCCGCCATTCGAGACGCCGCCGCCGGCATCGGCCTGCAGGTCAGAGTGGGAATCCACCCGGAGAGTGCGAAGTGTTGGGAAACGACCTCGGGTGCCGAACGGGCCGTTTCGGCCCTCGTCCAGTGAAACAGGCGAGCCTCGG
>CBDTXZ010000044.1:0-19513 GCA_965364515.1 uncultured bacterium | reverse complement strand
TCTGGACTTCGCCGACGACCTCCGAACCGATCTCCTGGCCCCGTTTGAGCTTGTCGATCGTCTGCCCCAGCAACAGGGCGTTGGTTTCTCCCTGGATCTTGCCGCGCACGATCCCATCGGCGTCGATGAAGTAGGTCTCGGGGACCCCGAACACGCCGAATGCGATCGACGCGCGGCTGTCGACGTCGTCGAGGTAGGTCGTCGCAGGAGAGATACCGAGCTCCTGGAGGAAGGCGATGGTGTCCTCAGGTTCGTCCTGATAGGCGATCTGGACGAACTTCACTCCGGAGTCGGCGAAGGCCTCGGCAGTCGACACGAGGGCCTGATGCTCGGTTCTGCAGCCGGGGCACCACGAAGCGAAGACGTTCACGACGACGATGTCGCCTTCGAAGTCCGTCAACGCAGCTGTTCCTGAGCCGTCGAGTAGCGGCAGCTCGAACGCCGGGGCAGGCTGGCCGATCAGGGGAGAGGGAACCAGATTCGGGTCGCGTCCGAACCGCGACGAGAAGACGACCGCGAGTCCGGCGGACACGATGACCACGATGATGGCGGCGATCTGAGTGGCCCGCCCCATCAGGAGCATCCCCGGCCGGCAGCTGCCAGTTCGAGGTCGGTCTCGACCTGTGCCCTCACGTCACCGCCGAGCTCATTCGATCCGAGAATCTCCTCGAGCAGCGGGACGGCGCTCTCGTTCTCGCCCAGCCCGCACCACAAGATCTGAGCCTTGACGTATCTCGCCTCGGTGTTCTCCGGAGCGGCCTCGAGTGCCCGATCGATCGTCTGCAGACCGAGATCGGCCAGGCCGTTGCCCACCCAGACGATCCACGCAACCCGGGTGAGGGCCGCAGAAGCGAGATCGGGTGCGGGGTTGCTCTCGATGATTCTTCTGTAGTGGCCGAACGCCTTGTCGAACTCCTGCGCTTCGAAGTAGCGCTCGGCGAGACGAAACCGCATCGGCATCGACTGCTCGATGGCTTCGGCATTGCCCTCGAACGAGAGCAACGTGGCTTCCAGGGTCTCGTTGGAGAAGTTCTCAGGGTCGAACTCTGGATTGCTGGCGATCCCGGTCAGCGTGGCGTCATCGGGAGTCTGGATGAAGTTCCCGACGATGCCGACCGCGAGCCCGACGCCCACTGTCAGAATCGCGGCCCCAACCAACATGCGCCCCTTGGATCGTGGTGCCGGAGCGTCGTCGATGGTCTCCGACAGCCCGCGGTGAGCGTTCTCGAGGTCCGCCAGATATCTCGAGCGCAGACGTCGGCCGGTCTCCTCGTCGATCTCGCCGGTCGCGAGCTGCCCATCGAGCTCCGTGAGATCGCGTTTGGCCTGATCCGCTGCCTCTTCCAGACGGCGCCGTGTGAGCGACGTCATGTCTGTTCCGCGGCTCCGACCGGCGCCGCCGGCTGGTCGATCCGATCGGGCCGCCGGCGGATCTCACCCACGATCAGAACCGCGCCGATCACCAGGGCGGACGCTGGGACAACCCAAAGCGCCAGCGTCGATGCGGACACCTCGGGGTCGAGTCGCTGCGAGTCCGTGTAGGCGGTGAGCAGGCCGTCGATGATCTGCTCGTCCGACAGGCCATCGTCGATGCCTTCTCTGACCACGTCCATCATCGCCTGCGCAAGGGGGGCGGGTGACTCGGCGATCGACTCTCCATTGCAGACCGGGCATCGAACCAGCGACCCGATCTCGCGCGCTCGATCCTGACTCGGCGGCTCTGCCGTCACCAACGAGATCGTCACGAACGCCAGGAGCAGCACCGTCACGAGTGCCGAGAGTCTCGATCGGAGCCGGTCAGACATGCTCCATCGCCTCCGAGCGTCTGCGAACTCCCCGGGCCTTCGCCGAGATGACGCCGCCTGCAACGATGACCAGGCCACCGAGCCAGACGAGCCACATCATCGGTGAGGTGTCGAGGTCCACGACGATCCCTTCGGGGCTGAGCCGGCGGAGCGTCACATAGAGATCTCCTCCGAGCGTCGAGTGGATCTCGGGCGTGCCGACCGGCTGGGCGAAGTTCGGATAGACGTTCTGTCGGGGTCGGAGTTCGGTGACGAACTCGCCATCGCGCTCGGCGATGATGGTCGCTCCGGACACCGTGCGTTGCGGCTCGGTGCGGGTGAACGGCGTTTCGTACGTGAGCTCGTACCCGGCGAACTCGACGGTGTCTCCGGGTTCCATCGTCACCTGTGTGTGTGAGGCCAGCAACGAGGCAGAGGCGATCCCGATTGCGATGAGGGCGACACCTGCGTGGCTGACCTGCCCACCCCAATAGCCGGGGTCCATCGAGAACATGCGTCGCACCTCCGCGGACGTGGACGTCCCCTTGATGCCCGCCGCATGAGCGGCTTGTGACAGCAGATGTCTGGCAGACACGGCGATGAGGAACACTGCCAGGATCACAGTCACCACGATCAGGCCGACGTCGGTCGTGAAGAGGATCACAGCCGCGCCGGCGGTGAGCGCGATCTGGAGTGGGAGATGGATTCGCTTCCAGACGAGCTCGGGTCGCGCCACCCGCCACGGCATGACGGGCCCGATGCCCATGCCCAGCAGCAAGGCGAAGGAAAGCGGAACCGCGAGACGGTTGTAGAACGGCGGGCCCACTCTCACGAGGTCGCCGTTGAACGCTTCGAGCACCATCGGGTACACCGTTCCGACCAGGACCACGAACGCGTAGACGGTCAGCATCAGGTTGTTGTAGAGCAGCGAGCCTTCGCGGCTCGACAGAGAGTCCATGCGCGATGGCTGCGCGACCACCGGTGCCCGAATCGCGAACAGTGTGAATGAGCCGACCAGGACGAAAGCCAAGAATCCGAGGAGCACCGGCCCGATCGCAGACTGTGTGAAGGAGTGGACCGAGACGATCGTGCCAGATCTTGTCAGGAACGTGCCGAGGATCGTGAGGGCGAAGGCGCCGATGACGAGTACGAAGTTCCAGGCCTGCAGCATGCTGCGGCGTTGTTGCACCGTTGCCGAGTGGATGAAGGCGGTCGCGAGCAACCACGGCATGAACGAGGCGTTCTCGACCGGGTCCCAAGCCCAATAGCCGCCCCACGAGAGCACCTCGTACGCCCACCAGCCTCCCAGCACGATGCCAAGAGTCAGGAACGACCAGGCGATCGTCGTCCACCGTTTCGACCTTCTCAACCACTCGGGGCCGGGGAGGCCGATGGCGAGGGCCGACATGGCGAAGGCGAAGGGGACGGTCAGCCCGATGTAGCCGACATACAGCAGGGGAGGGTGTGCGGCCATCAGGATGTGGTTCTGAAGCAGGGCATTGGGCCCGTTCCCGTCGGCGGGTGCGTCGGCTGCCACCAACGGGATGGGACTCGACGTGACACAGCTCCTGGCACCAGCCTCGACACAGGTTTCGAAGGGATTCGAGACCGTGACCATCAGAGCGAAGAAGAACAGCGAAACAAGCGCCATCACCGCGACCGCCCCGGTACCGAGCCGATCACGGCTTCGCTCGTGACTGCGGAACACGAACCAGGTGAACGCGCTCAGAACGAGGCACCAGAGCACGATCGAACCTTCGAGCGCCGCCCAGGCGGTGGCGATGTTGAAGGGGAACGGCGTCGTCACCGAATGATGGTCGGCGACGTAGGACACCGTGAAGTCGTCGAAGATCAGTGCCAGTTCGAGGACGGCCATGGCGGCGATCCCTGATCCGAGGAGCCCGACGGCGGCCGGGCGGAGATCCACCTCGGCGGCGGACCGATCAGACATCGACCCCCGGATCGCCTGCACCAGCAGAACAGCCGCCGAGCCGACACCCGCCAACATGGCCAGTGTTCCGAAGAGTGAGAACACTCAGTCCTCCAGGTCGGCGCCGGCCGGGGGAGCCTCGTATTCCGCCGCGTGGCGGATCACCGCATTGTCGGCGACGAACACATCGCCTTCGAATGCTCCTTCCAGCAGCACCTCCACTTCGGCATCGAACAGCGGGGGAGGGGTGTTCACGAGCCGGATGTCGACCGTCTCCAGTCCATCGGAGATCTGGAAGAGCGAAGCTTCGACGGTTTCGGTGATCGTTCCAGGTACGACGGTGCCGGCCAGCCGAAACCTGACACCGTCGGTGAACTGTGTCCGATCGACCTCCGACGTGTATCGGTAGTACTCGACGTCCCCTGCCGCCGATTGGACCAGGAAGAACGAGGCGACCGCGATGCCGATCAATGCCGGGATGACGAATTTGCCGTTCCGCATCTCAGCTCCCGCGCTTTGCCCGGCGAATCCTCACAGCCAGGGTGACGGCGTAGACGGCGATGAGCCCGTAGGTCGCGATGTACGAGCCGAGGACGAACGGATCGCTCATGTGATGCCGTCCAGGTCGGGTGCGGTGATTCCCGCTCCGGCGGCCACGCTGTCACTGAGGGCATTCTCGTCCTCGATTCGGGCGAGCCGAACCCGCTCGGTCATGAGAGCGAGATACAGCAGCGTGAACGCAGCCAGGCCACCCAGGAGTGCGGCCACCATCGATCCGTCCATCTGGATGCCATCGGGGCGGACGGTCTGCCCTTGGTGCAGTGTCCTCCAGAACGTCACGGAGAAATAGACGAGCGGTACCTGGACCACGGCGATGAGCCCCAGGATCGATGATCGCTTCGCTCTCGAAACCGGGTCTGGCGTGGCTCGTCGGAGTGCCAGGTACCCCAGATACACGAAGAGCATCAGGGCAGTCGACGCCATACGCGCGTCACCCCAGTCCCAGTAGGTGCCCCAGACCGGCTCGCCCCAGATCGCACCGGTGAGAATCGACAACGCCGTGAACACGACACCGATCTCCGCAGAGGACTCCGCGATCCGATCCCAGACGATGGTCCTCCGCCACAGCCAGAGTGCCGACCCGAGGGCCGTCACGCCGAACGCCAGGAACGCCAGCCACGATGAGGGCACGTGGACGTACATGATCCGGACGAAATCACCCTGAAAGACGTCCGGCGATGAGACCAGCGCCAGGTAGAGCGCGTAGGCGATCGCAGCGGCCGAAAGCACCGGCAGAACCATGCGTTTCGTCATGTGGTTGCTTCCTCCAACGCGGGAGCGGTCAGTACTCCGGTGACGGCCAGCGACAGCACCGTGACCGTCAGCAGCAGTGCGGGCGCCATGGTACTGCGGTCCCGGATCAACGCTTCGAGCGTCTGGCTGGCTCCGATGAGGAGCGGGACCGAGACCGGGGCGACGATCAGCGGTGCCAGGCTCGAACGGGTTCGCAGGCCCACCGTCACGTCACCTGCCAGCGTCGACAGCATCGACAGGCCCAGGGCGAAACCGATGATCGCCAGGAGTGAGGGTCCCACGGCGGGAATCTCGTCGGGGTCGTAGAAGAGGATGGTGAGTGGGGCGATCACGATCAACACGGCCGTGGTCAGGGCGGCAGCTGCGAGGCTGCGACCGGTGAAGCGCGCGGCGGGATCCATCCCGAGAAGCGCAAGCGTCCGCCGCTGTGTGAGGCTCTCGGTGCCTGTCTGACGCAGTGCCACCTGCATGCTGAACAGCAACCCGACCAGCCAGAACACCGGATAGGCGAGTTGGTCGAGTCGGGTGGCGAGTGCGTCGGTCGCAAGAGGGACGACGAACACGGCGACTGCGGCGAACGGCAGCACGACCCCGAGGACCTCGCCGCCGCGCGTCTCGACCATCAGATCTCGCTTGGCGATGGCGATCGCTTGCGTCCAGAAGCCGGCAGCACCTGCGGTCACGTCAGGGTCCCTTCCTCGACTTCGACGATGCGGCTGAGGGAGCGGGCGAGTACGGATCGATCGTGGGAGACGACGATGGCTCCACCGCCCGCTTCGCAGGTCCTGTGGATGAGTCGGTCGATGATGTCACGGGCTGCAGTGTCCAATCCGGCATGGGCTTCGTCCAACAAGATGAGATCGGGTCTGGTCATGATCAGTCGTGCGAGGTCGGTGCGTCGCTGCATCCCGTTGGAAGCGGCGCTCACACGGCGGTGGGCGGCTCCGCCCAGACCGACGACCTCGAGCACCTGCATCGCCGACATCCGGACGTCACCGACGAGGCGTTCGACCAGGGTCAGATTCTCGAGCAACGTCAACTCCGGGTAGAGACCGGGATCGTGTCCCGACATGCCAATCCGGCGTCGGACCCTCGGGAGGTCCCTGCGGTTCACGGGACCTCCGAACAACTCGACGGAGCCGTGGGTGGGGGTCAGGAGTGTCGACACCACCGCGAGAAGCGTCGTCTTGCCTGCGCCGTTGGGCCCGGTGACGCCCACGGCCTCGCCCGGGGCGAGGTCGAGGTCGATGTCGGAGAGGACGGACGTGGCGCCGAATCGGACGCCGACGCCGCTGAGTGAGACGATTGCGGAGTTCACGGACCGGAAAGTCTACGGTGGCCGGTGATCGATGAACTCGGTCGAAACTCGGCGACGGGCCCGCTCCGAATCGCCCATCCCACCCCTAGATTGAACCTCGATGGCCAGATCACAGCGAGTGCTGGTGGTCGACGACGAGCCCCGGGTCCGCGAGGTCGTCGTCGCCTACCTCGAACGAGACGGATTCCGAGTGACGGACGTACCGAGCGTCGAGGAGGCGCGGTCGGTGCTCGATGAGCTGGATCCCGACCTCGTCATCCTCGACATCATGTTGCCCGCCGAGTCTGGGCTGGACCTCCTCGCCACGCTCCGGCGGACTGGCGATACGCCGGTCATTCTGCTCACCAGCCGCTCCGAGGAGACGGATCGCATCCTCGGTCTCGAACTGGGCGCCGACGACTACGTCACCAAGCCGTTCTCTCCGCGCGAGCTGGTCGCTCGGGTCCGGTCGGTACTGCGCCGCTCCGGTCCGTCACCCGAGCCCGCGTCGGAGAAGATCGCCTTCGACGGGTTGAGTCTCGATCACGCCACCCGTGACGTCACCGTCGACGGTGAAGCGGTCGACCTCACCGCCAAGGAGTTCGACCTGCTCTTCTACCTCGCATCACATCCGCGACAGGTCTTCAGTCGCAGTCAGCTCCTCGAGCACGTCTGGGACTCGTCACCCGAATGGCAGGATCCGGCGACGGTCACGGTCCACATCCGCCGGATCCGTACCAAGATCGAATCCGATCCCAAGGAGCCTCGATGGCTGACGACCGTCTGGGGAGTCGGGTACCGGTTCGAACCATGAGGCGCCTCGTCATCATCGCCGCCACCCTGGTCGGTCTGGGCCTGGTCGTGACCGAGACGGCCATGCAACCCACCGCCGAGGAGCGAATCGTTCTCGGATCGATCTACGCGGGCACGGCGGCGCTCACCGTCGCCATCTTCTTCATCGGGCGGCGCATGCGATACGGATCGCTCCAGTTTGCCGTGCAGGTGGGCAGCGTCGGCGTGGGCGTCGTCACCGGAGTCGCCGTGCTCCTGGCGGCCCAGACCATGTTTCTCTCCGATCACGACCGGAATCTCGTGCTCTTGGCGCTCGCCCTCGGAACTGCGCTGGGCGTGTCGCTTGCAGTTGCGATCGGTCGATCGATGGGAGCGGACCTCGAGCGGCTCGGATCGACTGCTCGACGGATCGCCGGCGGCGATCTCACCGCTCGGACCGGAGTCGACCGACGAGACGAGCTGGGAATGGCCGCTGAAGCCATCGATGAGATGGCCGGACGCCTGGAGGCGACCGAGGAGGAGCGACGCATCTTCCTCGCCTCCGTCGGGCACGATCTGCGCTCCCCGCTGGCCTCGATCCGTGCGTCGGTCGAAGCGCTCGAGGACGGTCTCGCCGCTGACCCCCACCGGTATCTCCGCGGGATCGCCAATGACACCGACCATCTCGCGCGGCTCGTCGACGATCTGTTCCTGTTGTCGAGGGTGGAGGCCGGAAGGCTCGAACTGGCCACCGAGCCGATCGATCTCACGGAACTGGCCGACGGAGCGGTCGAGGCGACGACTGCATTTGCACGTCGTCGCGGTGTGAACGTCGCCAACACGTCCAATCGATCGGCTGAAGTGCTCGCGGACGAGATGGCGATGACGAGGGTGGTGCGCAATCTGATCGACAACGCAGTGAGGCATTCGCCGGAGGGCGGGACCGTCACCCTCCACGTGAGCGAAGAGGATGGGGACGTGGTGCTCCGTGTGATCGACCAGGGACCCGGATTCGATCCGGCGGTTCGAACCACGGCGTTCGACCGGTTCATCACGGCCGATCCCTCCCGCGCCGGGGGAGCAGGTCTGGGCCTCGCCATAGCGCGTGGCATCGTCGAAGCCCACGGCGGCACGATCGCCATCGAGGACGGGCCGGGAGGTGTGGTCGCGGTGTCACTGCCGACGGTGCGACGTTCGCTCAGTCGAGCGCAGGCCTGACCCGAGCGCGCCTCTCCTGGATTCTCCCGCCGAACGCCGCAATCCCGATGCCCAGCACGATGGCGGTGAGATAGGCCCAGAGCGGCCCCCCGGTCAACGACGGTCGCATCGGTTGGGTCACTGCTCTGACTGCGCCGGCCCCGGCGATGGCGATACCCGTTGCGCGAAGGGGCGTGGTGATACGAGAAACCACGAATGCCAGCAGCAGGAACCCGACCGCCGCATACAGTTCGGTCGGATGACGCGCCACGTCGCTTCCTGCACGGGTGAACCCCCAATCGCCACCCGTCGCCGTGCCGAGACACGAGTCGGTCCAGAGACAGCCGGCATGCCAGCCGGCCAGCCCGATGAGGGCAGGCGGCGCGAGGGCATCCAGTGCCATGAACTCTGAGCGGTAGACCCACGCCAATGTGGTGATCGCAGCGAGCGATGCCGCCGCGGTGTCGACCCCGCCCCGGATCAGGATCACGTCGAACGGGTTCGTGACCGGGTTGACCCCTGCGCCGATCATCTCGGCGACACGCCCGACGAAGACACCGATGGCGGCGGCGCCGATGAGCGCATCCCATGGCTTGTCGATCCACTCGGTGCGGGCTCGGATCGCCGGTATGCGGAGCCCCAACCAGGCCCCTGCGGCTCCCGTCAGTGCAGCCGCGAGCAGCGTGAACTCCATCAGCGGCGGACGAGTTCGTCGATCTCGAGGGCGAGTCGACGCTCGTCGATCACCCCGTACACCGTCGACACCACTTCGCCACCCGGTGCGACGAAGAACGTGGTTGGCAGTCCGACGCTCCCGACCCACGCCTTGACCTCGCCGTTGCGATCGAAGTAGTTCTCGAACGTCATCGAGAACTCGGCGACGAACGCCTCCGCATCGACTTGAGCGTCCTCGGTCGCCACCCCGATGAAGCGCACCTCGTCTCCGAGCTGTCGATGTGCTTCGGTGAGCAGTGGAGCCTCCGACCTGCACGGGACACACCACGAAGCCCACAGGTTCACGACCATCGGAGATTGCGATTCCGAAATCAGCGTCTCGAACTCGGCTGCGTCGGTGGTGGGAAGCGCACCTGCGCTCGGCTCGTTGTCGGTTGTGGAGCACCCGGTGGCGACGAGTGCGACCACGAGCAATGCGAATACGGAGCGTGAGAAGGTCATCGGACGGAATTGTTGCAGGTCGGGCGTGTTGTGTCGGTTGGAGCGAGAGGCCGGGGCACCCAGACCATGAGCGCAATGACACCCGCGGAGGTGCACACCTTTCTGACGGCCGGCACCCGCACCGGCAAACTGGCAACCACGCGCCTCGATGGGAGACCACACGTGGTGCCGATCTGGTTCATCGTCCGTGATGGCGACATCGTGTTCAACACCCAGGCATCATCGGTCAAGGTGAAGAACATGCGCCGAGACCCGCGAGTTGCCATCTCCGTTGACGAGCAGATCGCTCCCTATTCGTTCGTCACCGTCGAAGGCACGGCGACGCTTCTAGAAGACGATCCCCACCTCCTGGAAATTGCCACTGAGATCGGCGGCCGGTACATGGGTGAGGATCGGGCCGAAGAATTCGGTCGGCGCAATGGGGTGCCCAGCGAAGTCGTCGTGCGCGTGAGCATGGAACGGGTCATCTCGGCGAAGAACGTGGCGGAGTGACCGCCGCCTCGGAGTGGGTGGAACGGTTCCGATCGGATTCTCGGTCTCCGATTGCAGGCCTTGAACCGTGCCTGCGGGACGCGGACGCGGCCGACCCCGACCTTCTCGGGCTCTCGGGAACCGACTGAAGGGACGCAGGCGCGCTCGGGCTACTGTCGCCAACCATGAAAGAGCCCACCGAGACCGAGAACAGCACCGACACCGATCATGCACCGCCACAAGGATCAGAGGTCGATGCGTCCTGGACCGCACCAGACGGCTCAGAGCTGTCGTACACGGCGTCGGCGCAATGGATGGTGCTCAGAAAGAACGACAAGCCTGCTGCCGAGGTCTTCTCGATCTCCTACGTCGCAACCGACACCGACCACCGGCCCGTCACGTTCGTGTTCAACGGAGGCCCGGGCGCTTCTTCTGCATACCTCCACATGGGCACGGTCGGGCCCAGGCGAGTCGGATTCCCCGTGGACGGGTCGATCCCGCCCATGCCCGTCGACCTCACGGACAACGAGGCATCGTGGCTGGGTTTCACCGACCTGGTGTTCATCGATCCCGTTGGCACCGGATTCAGCAGGATCATCCAACGAGCCGACGGCGAGGAGAAGAAGAAGGATCCGGACGCTCCGGATCCCAAGGAGTATTTCGGTGTCAAACGCGACCTCGAGGCAATGGCGGAGTTCATGGGCCGTTGGCTGTCGGAGCACAAGCGCTGGGGGTCTCCCGTCTTCCTTGCCGGAGAGAGCTACGGCGGGTTCCGGGTGGCCAAGCTCGTCAAGATGCTCCAGGAGAACGCAGGTATCGGTCTGAACGGTGCGATTCTCATCTCGCCGGCACTCGAGTTCGCCACCCTCACCGCAACCGACTACGACGCCCTGCCCTGGATCGATGCGCTTCCGACCATGGCCGCCGTGGCGTTCCACCATGGCCGCTCGCGAGCGTTCGACGCGAGCGAGAGTCTCGACGTCGTTCTCTCACAGGCTGAAGAGTTCGCGACCGGCGACTACATCTCGTTCCTGACACGCGGTGCCTCGATGCCCAGCTCCGACCGGGCGCAGATTCTCGAGCGACTGGCAGACCTCATCGGCCTCGATGTCGGATTCGTCACGAGAGCGGATGGACGGATCCCGATCACCACGTTCGCCAGGGAATTGCTGAGGGACCAGCGCAAGGTGATCGGGCTCTACGACGCCACCGTCACCGCCATCGATCCATTCCCCGACCGAGAGCCGTTCCAAGGCCCGGACCCCACGCTCGCCGGCTACAGCGGGGCGTTCGGAGCTGCGATCAACCGGATGATCCGCTCCGAGATCGGAGTCGAGACCGACCGCGAATACACGGTGTTGAGCCTGCAGGTGAACATCGACTGGAAGGTCGACATGCAGCGGCATGCGCTCGCAGGTGCGGTGGGATCCACCGACGACTTCCGATATGGGATGTCGCTCAACCCGCACCTGAAAGCCTTCATCACTCATGGCCGTCACGATCTGGTCACACCGTATTACGCGTCTGATCGGTTGCGGAACCTGATGCGCCTGGACGACTCGATGTCGGAACGGCTCACCGTCCGCCATTTCGGTGGCGGTCACATGTTCTACGCCTGGGAGTCGTCGCGGGCCGAGTTCACCGACGCCATCGCAGCGTTTTACGCCGAAGCGCTGTGAGTGCCGCAGCCGCCATGTGGTGGACGCCAGCTGGGTGACTTCGAGCTCGCGCCTGTTCCGGGTCGGTCATCCTGCCCGACCAGAGCCGCGGGCGACCAGATGGTCGCCCCTACCGCAACACCGCCTCGGAGGAGAGGCACCACGTCCGGGTTGTGACCGGTCGACAGACGGGCGTCCGGGTGTACGCCCGATCGTGGCGCATCCTTCGGGTTGTGGGTTTCCGGTAGGTGGGGTGTTTGTCGGATTGTGGCGCCTGGTTCGGGTTGTGGGTTTCCGGTAGGGGGTGGTCGGATCGTGGGGCGTGGGGCGTGGCGCGTGGTTCGGGTTGTGGGTTGTCGCCCGGCTGCCGGCTGGGTGTCTCCAACTCTCACGGAAGCCATCACTCGGCAGGGGCGATGTTCACATCGCCCGCGTCGCATCCCGGTGAACCCCAACGGCACCCGCAGGCGCGAAGCGGACTGTCGCGACCGGCATCAACCGGCCCGAATGGGTGTGGATCGCCGCTATCTACGCCGATTCCGAAGTTCGTCGAGCACCAGTCCAGGGTCGACGCCGCGCTCCGCGGCGACGACGAAAAGGTGGTAGATCAGATCCGCCATCTCCTCGGCCAGGCGCTCATCCGTCGCCTCGCCGCGACGATGATCCCTTGAGGCCATGAGCACCTCGGTCGCCTCCTCGGTGACCTTCCGGACGGCGAGATCCGGGTCTTCGAGCAGCCTCGTCGTGTACGAGCCGTCCGGGCGCTCGACCGCCCGGGACGAGATCGTCGCCCACAACGCCTCGAGGTCGGCGAACCCCGGCTCTCGATCGGACGGAGCGTTGTCCCAGCAGCTGGTGGCTCCTGTGTGACACGTCGGACCGGCGGGTTCGGCCAGGATCAGCAGCGAGTCGCCATCACAGTCGATCGAGATGCCGGCGACGGTCAGAGTGTTGCCGCTGGTCTCGCCCTTCTTCCACAGCTCGTCGCGACTGCGGGAATGGAAATGAACGAATCCCGTTGTGCGAGTCGCGTCCAGCGCCTCGCGGTCCATGTAGCCGAGCATGAGTACTCGCCGAGTCCGAGAGTCCTGGACGATCGCCGGGATCAGCCCGTCGCTTCCGAAGACGGGCTCTGTGTCGTCGAGGCTTCTCATGCCACCTCCCTCATCGGAATCCCCGCCGCCGCCATGTCTGCTTTGACGGTGGCGATCTCTATCTCGCGGCGATGGAATATCGACGCTGCCAACACGGCGTCGGCATGGCCCTCCAGCACGGCGTCCACACAATGCGAAGTCGTCCCCGCACCTCCGGAGGCGATCACGGGGACGTCGACGGCGTCTGCGATCGCTCGAGTCAACGGCAGGTCGAAGCCGTCCTTGGTGCCATCCCGGTCCATCGATGTCAGGAGGATCTCGCCCGCTCCCAGCTCCACACCGCGACGGGCCCAGGCAATGGCGTCGAGTCCGGTTGGCTCACGGCCGCCCTTGATCACCACCTCGAAGACGCCATTTCCGTCCAGCCTGGCATCGATGGCGAGGACGACACATTGGTTCCCGAATCGGGTCGCGCACTCGCGGATGAGCTCCGGTCTCTGCACGGCTGCGGTGTTCACGCCGACCTTGTCCGCGCCGGCTCTGAGTGCCGCCTTCATGTCGTCGGACGTGCGCACCCCGCCGCCGACGGTCAGCGGCACGAAGACGTTCTCGGCGGTGCGGTGAACCACGTCGAGCAGTGTCGAACGTCCCTCGGGCGCAGCGGAGATGTCGAGATAGCAGATCTCGTCGGCGCCCTCGGCGGCGTATCTGGCGGCGAGCTCGACCGGATCGCCCTCGTCGGTGAGATTCACGAAGTTGACGCCCTTGACGACCCGTCCGTCTCTCACGTCGAGACACGGAATGATCCGTTTTCTGACGGTCATGCCCTGACCATCCGTGCAGCGGACACGACGTTGGCGAGGATGGCGAGACCGACGCGTCCGGACCGCTCGGGATGGAACTGGGTCCCGGCCACCGAGCCCGATCTCACGGCGGCGACGAACCGTTCTCCGTGGTCGGATGTGGCGATGACGGTGGATGGATCGGAGGGCACCGGCGCATAGGAGTGCACGAAGTAGACGGGTTCGGCGGGTATCGAGTCGAACAGCGGGTCGTCCCGTTCGATCACCAGGTCGTTCCATCCGATGTGGGGAAGGGATGGCGGATTCTCGAGTTGGCGGACGACACCGGGAATCAGGCCGAGACAGTCTGCGTCGTCCTCTTCCGACGTGTCGAAGAGCACCTGCATACCGACACAGATTCCGAAGAGCGGAACGTCCAGCGAGCACAGCGGCTCGCGCAGCCCGGCGTGGTCGATTCCGTCCATGACGGTCTTGGTCGCGCCCACACCGGGCAGCACGACGGAGTCGACGTCGAGCAGGTCGGACGGGCTGGTGGCCATGACGACGTCGGCTCCGGCCTTCACGAGGCCCTGAGCGATCGACACGAGGTTCCCGGCTCCGTGGTCGACGACGGCGATCGTGGGTTTCACGTCGTTCCCTTGGTCGAGGCGACGCCGTCTCGCCGTGGATCCGGTGCCACGGCGGAGCGGATGGCCCGGGCGAGGGCCTTGAATGCGGCCTCCGCGACGTGATGGTCATTGGAGCCCGAGGCGGTGAGATGCAGGGTGAACCCGGCGCTGCGGGCCAACGCTTCGAGGCCGTGAGCGACGTTCTGCGTCGACAGGTTGCCGATCTTCTCCTGACGAAGCGGGATGTCGATGACGGCGTAGGGTCTACCACCGACGTCCACGCTGCAGGTTGCGATCGCCTCGTCCATGGGCACCGTCGAGTCTCCGAATCGCTGGATTCCGGTCCGCTCCCCGAGCGCATCCGAGAGAGCCGTTCCGAGCACGATTGCGGTGTCTTCGACGCTGTGGTGATCGTCGATGTCGAGGTCGCCATCGCAGCGGATCGTCATGTCGATGAGGGAGTGGTGCCCCAGCGACGTGAGGAGATGGTCGAAGAAGCCGACGCCGGTCTCGATCGCGGTCCTGCCGGTTCCGTCGAGATCGACGGAGATCTCGATGTCGGTCTCTTTCGTCGTGCGTCTCACGGTTGCGCTGCGTGTCACTGGTGCTCCTCGGTCTCGAATCTGATCTGGGCGGACAGCCTGTGGGCGGTGAGGCCTTCGGCAGTCGCCAGGTTGGTGATGGTGTCGGCGATGGCTGCGAGGCCGTCGCGGGTGAGATGTTGTTCCTGACGCCATGAGCCGAAATCGTCGACGCTGAGCGGCCCGCAGGCAGCCGCCAGCCCTCCCGTCGGGAGCACGTGGTTCGCTCCGGTTGCGTAGTCCCCGGCGGACTCGGGCGACCAGCGTCCGACATACACCGATCCCGCCGCCGTGATGTGCTTGGCCACCTCCTCGGGATGTTCGGTGGCGATGGACACGTGTTCCCCGGCGTATTCGTTCGCGAACGCCACGGCATCGGCGAGGTCGGTGGCGACCACCGCCCAACCGTGATCGTCGAGAGCCTGTTCGAGGATCCCTGCACGGTCGAGTGTCGGGAGCAACGCGTCGAGCTCGGTTTCGACCCGGTCGGGGAGACTCGGGTCGGTCGTGACGAGTACGGCGGGGGAGTCGGGGCCGTGTTCTGCCTGGCAGAGGAGATCGACGGCCACGAGGCGTGCTTCCGACGTGTGGTCTGCGAGGACCAGCACTTCGGATGGTCCCGCCGGCAGGTCGATTGAACAGACGCCGTACACCGAGAGCTTGGCGGCTGTGACCCACGAATTGCCCGGCCCGACGATGGTCTCGACGGGCTGGATGGTCTCCGTCCCGTACGCCAGTGCGCCGATCGCCTGCGCTCCACCCATGGCCCAGACTTCGTCCGCACCGGCGATTCGGCAGGCCGCGAGCAATGCCTCGCTGAGGCTTCCGTCTGGTGCCTCCGGCGTGCACACGACCACCTCGGAGACCCCGGCCACCTTGGCAGGAACGACGGTCATGATCACCGTCGACGGATAGGCGGCCTTTCCGCCGGGCACGTAGCATCCGATGCGCGTCATCGGCGTCCACCGCCTCCGGATGGTGACCCCCGGGACCGTTTCGAACTCGAGGTCGGACGGGATCTGAGCGGTGTGATACGCCTTGACGTTCTCGACGGACGCCTCGATGGCGGCGAGGACCTCGGCGCCGATCGAGGCGACGGCCTGGTCGAGTTCGCTGTCCTCGACCCGGCGGAAACCTCCCCCGAATCTGGTTCCGTACTCACGGAGGGCGACGTCGCCTCGAGCAGCAATGTCTTCGCAGATCGCCGTCGCCTGCTTGCGGACTTCGGGGTCGGGCACTGCGGAACGACGGAGGAGCACCGCTCGTTCGCGAGCATCCATGGTGGCGAGCTCGATTCGCCGCAGTCTCCGACTCATGGCACGAGCTGTTCGATCGGCAGGACGAGGATCCCCGATGCGCCGGCCTGTTCGAGCTGGGGGAGCAGGCTCCACATGTCGGAGGCATCGACTACGGAGTGGATCGCCACCATGTGGGTGTCGGCGAGCGGCACGACCGTAGGAGAGTTGAGACCTGGGATCAGGTCGATCAACGTCTCGACGGCGGCTCGGGGGGCGTTGAGCAGGAGGTACCGCTTGTTGCGGCCGGCGACGACTGCCCGGATCGCCGTGGCGACCTGCTTGACCTCGGGGGAGCTGCCGCTGTCGGTGCGGGAGAAGAGGACGGCCTGGCTCTCGACGAGGGTGCCGACCGGCCTGAGGCCGTTGACCCGCATCGTCGAACCGGTCGAGATGAGATCGACGATGGCGTCGGCCACGCCGATCTTGGTGGCCACCTCGACCGATCCACGAAGTGCGATCACGTCGACGTCGATGTTCCGGTCCGCGAAGAATCGGGACGTGGCATTCGGGTGGGCCGTGGCGACACGCAGGCCGCCGAACTCGTCGACTTTCTCGATCGGGGAGTCGTTGGGAACGGCTGCGGCGAGGCGGCAGTGGCCATATCCCAACTCGACGAGCGTCTCGAGCCCGTTGCCGTGTTCGGCGATCAGGTCGACACCCGTGATTCCCGCGTCGGCGACACCGTCGGACACGAGTTCTGCGATGTCGTCGGTCCGGACGAAGAGCAGTTCCATGTCGACGTTTCGAACCGGCACCGAGAGGGCTCGATCTGTCGTTTCGAATCGCAGTCCGGCGTCGGTGAGCAGCCCGACCGTGGGGTCTTTCATGCGTCCCTTGTTGGGGACGGCGAGTGCAAAGGTCATGTGGATTCCTCGATCCTGGTGAGCATGGCTCGGTAGCCGCCGGTTCCGTGCTGAAGCCACTGGTTGATCCGGGTGATCGTGGCCGTCGACAGTCCGGTGCGTTCGGAGATCTCCCGATACGGGATTCTCTGATCGAGCAGCTTCACGGCCTCCCATCGGTGCGACATCTCCTCCAGCTCTTTACGGGTGCAGAGGTCGCGCATGAAGGCAGCGGCTTCGTCGACGGTTTCGAGGCTCACGATGGTCGCGAGCAGTTCGTCGGTCGCGGTGGTCTGCCAGTCGTCTTCGGGGATGGCCATGGTGCTCTACTCTGTGGTTCCGTGTGAGTCGTGTCACTGTACTAGTGTTTTAGCGCATTGCAACACTGAAACACTGAAACGGTGAGGCGAAGCTCGTAAACGCGAATCGGAGGTGCACGTGCTGCAGATCATTCCGGCCGTCGACGTGCTCGACGGCAACGTGGTTCGGCTGATGCACGGCGACTACGACCGCGTCACCATCTACGGAGACGACCCTGTCGCCCAATCCCGAGAGTGGATGCGCCAGGGTGCCGAATTAGTCCATGTCGTCGACCTCGAGGGCGCACGAAGCGGTGACCCCGATGGTGCATTGTGGGAACGGCTCGCCGAGGCAGGGGTGGCGTTTCAAGTGGGGGGAGGCATCCGCAGCACGGAGATCGCCGAGCGTGCGCTCTCCGCCGGTGCCAAGCGGGTCGTGCTCGGCACGGCGGCGGTGTGGGATCCCGCCGTTCTCTCCCGAATCTCCGATCTGTCGAGGGTCGTAGCGGCCGTCGACGTCCGAGGAGGGCGCGCGACGGGAGCCGGCTGGCTCGACGAGGGGAGAGACCTGCCCGCGGTGCTCGAAGGCCTCTCCGAGGTCGGGGTGCGTCGGCTGCTCGTCACCGGCATAGAGCGGGACGGCACCATGGAGGGGCCTTCCACCGACGTGCTCCTCACTGCTCTGCGCCATGGCGGCTTCTCGGTGATCGCCAGCGGTGGCGTCGGTCAACTTCAGGATCTCGACGTCATCCAGCGGCTCGGGTGTGAGGCCGTCATCGTCGGTCGCGCCCTCTACGAGGGGCGATTCGACGTATCCGAGGCGGTTCGGTACCTGGCGAAATGACCATCGGCCGAGCCCGGTTGTTCGAGGTTCTGGCTGCGATGCCATTCTCCGAGGGGCGCTGGGTGGTCGCCGGGTCGGGCCCACTGCTGGCCATGGGGGTCATCGATGCGATCTCCGACATCGACATCGTCGCCGACGCCCAGCTCTGGCGCTCGGTGTCCCGCATGGTCGGCGTGTCTCCCGGCCCGGCTCTCCTCGGCGACAGGAGGCTCACGCTCGAAGTCGATGGAGTCGGCGTCGAGGTGTTCGACGGTTGGCTCGGGATCGACGCCGAGTCGATCATCGAGGAAGGCGTCGACGTGGACGGCTACTTGTTTTCCCCGCTCGAGCGCGTTGTCGAATCCAAGCGAAGCCTCGGCAGGCCCAAGGATCGGATCCACCTTCGGCAGATCGAGCGTTTCTCGAGCGAGTGAACGTGACGTCGTGGCTCTGCCGCCGGGAAGCGGACTACATTTGAGTCAAGTTTCAAGAACTGAGCCGACCAACGCCGACTCGTGATCAGACAGAGGAGCGCCCATGGATTTCACCTATCCCGAATCTGCTCGAGCCGTCCGTGCGCGAGCCGAGGCGTGGTTGGACGAGAATCTGCCCGCCGACTGGGGTGGGACCGGAACGCTCGAGGGTGGCGAGTACCTCGAGTTCATGCTCGACTGGCGGGCGAAACTGTCCGCCGGTGGCTGGTTGGGCCTGCAATGGCCGAAGGAGTACGGCGGACAGGGGTTGAACGAGATCGAGGCGATCGCCGTCATCGAGGAGTTCGCGAAGGCCGGCGTCCCGGCGCGAGGTGTGAACGACCCGTTCTCGATCGGCATGCTCGGCAACACCATCCTCCACATCGGCACCGAGGAGCAGAAGCAGCATTTCTTGCCCCGGATCCTCTCCGGCGAGGACGTCTGGTGCCAGGGATACTCCGAGCCCGACGCCGGGTCGGACCTCGCCAACGTGAAGACGAGAGCCGTCTTGGATGGGGACGAGTGGGTGATCAACGGACAGAAGATCTGGACCTCGGCGGGGCATCTCGCCAACTGGATCTTCGTGGTGTGCCGGACCGATCCCGAGGCTCCAAAGCATCGCGGCATCACCTTCATCCTCGTGCCGATGGATCAACCAGGCGTCGAGGTGCGGCCGATCAAGATGCTGTCCGGCGAGTCCGAGTTCAACGAGGTGTTCTTCACAGACGCCCGCGCCCCGAAGGACTACGTGATCGGTGAGGTCAATGACGGCTGGCGGGTGTGCATGGCGTTGCTGGGCTTCGAGCGCGGCGAGGACGCCCCGATCCTCCCGATCCAGTTCCGAACCGAGCTCGACCGGCTCATCGCCTACGCCAAGGAGCTGGGTCGGACCGAGGATCCCGACATTCGTGACCGTCTGGTGCGGGCGCACGAGAAGGTCGAGATCATGAAGTACATGGGCTACACCCAGCTGACCAAGTTCGCCAAGGGCCATGCCCCGGGCCCCGACGCGGCCGTCACGAAGATCTGGTGGTCGGAGTACCACCAGGAGGTGACCGAGCTCGCCATGGACATCCTGGGCGTCGAGTCCCTGC
>CBDTXZ010000043.1:0-19776 GCA_965364515.1 uncultured bacterium | reverse complement strand
GAGGCAACTGCCGTGATGAGGTTCAGCTGGATACCCGAGGCTGCGATGAACCCGAGGAGGGCTGCGATCGTCAGGATCAGCGGGATCAGTGCCACGAACGTGGGGCGGATGCGCCGGTAGGTGGCGAACAGCAGGATCGCGACGAGGATCAGGGCAGTCGACACGGACCACACCTGGGCGCCGATGATGAGGCGCGCCATCTCGTCCCAGAGCACGGGAAGTCCCGTGATGATGGTCACCTCCTGGCGTTCATCGACGAAGTCGAGCCAGCCCCGGAGGTCGTCGGATGTGAAGTCGGAGGGAAGGAGCAGGAAGCGCAGCCCGTCTTCCGACACCAGATCGCCCACGGGCAGGTCGGCCTGGCCCATCAGGGCCGCGGTTCCGGTCTCCGCGGGCAGCGCGGCCACGATGTCGACAGCCGAGAACACGGCTCGCACCCCGGGAAGCTCCTCGAGGTCGGCCTCCGCCGCCTGGACCGACAGGAGTGAGGCCTGGGGGTCTGACCGGTCGAAGGCGAATTCGCCGATGAGCGGCGTGCCCCCGCCGAACAGCTCCTCGGTCTTGTCGAAGGCGAGCCGTACCTCGTCGTCGGCATTGAACATGAACAGCGGGTCCGAGTCGACGTCGAGGCGGGGAATGAAGATGGCGGCGAAGACGGCCACGATCGCCACCAGCGCCGGGGCAGACCAGCGCCGGGCGACGAGCCATCGAAGGCCATCGGTCAGCCGGTGGCCGATGAGGGGAGCGCGCGTCGCCGGACCGGCACCGGTCTCCACCAGCAGGGCGGGCAGGCTGAAGAAGGAGATGATCCCGGCGAACACGATCCCGATGGCTGCAAAGGCTCCGAGTTGGCGGATCGGTCCGATGTCGGTTGCCATGAGCGACAGGAACCCGACCGCAGTGGAGATGGTGGTGAGGATCATCGGGATCCCCACCTCTCTGAGGGTCGATGTCACCCGTTCCGCCGGGTCGTCGGTCTCGGCGGACACGTCTTGATAGTGAGTGACGAAATGAAGCCCGTCGGCGGATCCCATCACGAGAACGAAGATCGGAACGATCACCGTGACGATGTCGATCTTGGTCCCGATGCCGGAGATGAATCCGAACGTCCAGAGCGACCCGAGGAGCGCCGGCACCACCGCCAGGAGGCTGAGTCGCCGCTCGCCGATGTTTGCGTAGAAGGTTCCGACGAGCAGGACGATGACCACCGGTGGAATGGCGAGAAGGAAGAGCGACAGGATGTCGATGACGGCGGCGTAGATGGCCGGATTTCCGGCAACGGTGATCTCGGTGCCCTCCGGTGCATCGATCTCTCCGATTGCGCCGGCGAGCGCGATCCCATCGTCGGTCGGCACGACGAGCAAGAGGGTGTTGCGGCCGTCCTCGCTGAGGAGCAGCTCGGTCAGCGGGCTGTCGGTCAGCCGTGTCAGGGCCGGCTCGGGCAGGGCGGCGATGGTCTGGGCGGTGATCGGTGAACCGTCGAGCGGATTCACCTCGGGAACGATGCTGGCGATCGAGGCAACAGAGTCGAGTGCGCCGATCTCGCTGCGGAGTTCGAGCAGCAACAGGAGGGCGTCGCGGTCGGCGAAGGTGGCGTCGCCCTCGAGGCTCAACACCACGTTGACTGGATCGGCGGTCTCGTACTTCTCCTGAAGCGCAGCGAAGGCCTCACCCCGCTCGTTGCCCTCGGTCAGGAACGATGCGACGTCTGCATTGAAGGAGATGCGGAACAACGCCACGATTGCGAGAAGCGTGACCAGGCCGGTGAGCCCGAGGATCCGCTTCGGCTTGGTGGCGATCAGCGTTCCGACCCGTTCCATATCATGCATTCCTTCCTGATTGCTGCGCCGCTTCGACGCCTCGTGCGAGTCGATCGGCCATCTCTCTGGTGTGGTGCGGTCCTCCGAGGGCGCCGCTGAACGTCAGGAGTCGGCCGAGGACCTGTGGGAAGAGCGTCTCGATCGTGTCGTGACCGGACTGGGTCAGGACGACTCTGGTCACGCGTCGGTCGTTCGGGTCCTTGTGGCGCTCGACGAGTCCGTCGCGTTCGGCCCTGTCCACCGTGGAGGTGACCGTCGGTTCCTTGATCTCGAGGTGCCCGGCGATCTCGCCGATCGACGCCCCGGATGTTTCCGATTGGTACCGGAGCGTGATCAGTAGCCGCCACCTGGCGGGGGAGAGCCCGGCGCCCACGAGTGGCTCCGAGATCAGCTCGAACATGCCGACGGCCGCCTTGCCGAGCGCGAAGATCGACGCGATGTCGTCGATCGGCAACCCGGGACGCTGGGCGGCGATCCGTTTGATCAGATCGGGACCGACGTCGCCGAATGGGAGGAAGTCTCTGATCGTCGTCGCCACGACAGCCAATATGTAGGATACCTAAGGAAATGTCAATGGCTGGGCCCCGAAAAGCTCGGTCGGCCGTCACCGCATCCCGACTCCGGTGTGGGCCGCAACCCGGGGATCGACGTGCCTATGGTGGGTGAACGCAACCGGGAGACGGACTTGACGGAGCATTCTGATCACGAAACGGGCGAGTCAACCGCAGGTGGGCTCGGTCAGGACATCTCGTCGGCGGTCGCCCGACTCGGTGCAGGTGAGAAGCTCGCCGTTCTCGGTGCTGCCGGCGTCATGGCGGTCTGGGTGGTCTTCGATCTGCTCCTCGACGAGTATCCGACCGGTCATCTGCCGTTTGCCCTCGCACTGGTTGCGACGGTCGCCGCCTACGTCCATCACAATCGCGGGAGCGAATCATGGTCCGTCGACTACAAGGCGGTCATCTTGGTCACGTGCGGCTTGACCGGCGTCATCGGTGCATGGGTGCTCATCGAGGAGATTCGGGCCGGCATTCTGGACGACAACGCCGCCGAGGTGATCGGAGCCGTCCTGTACTACGTGGCCGCGATCACGAGCGGTGTCGGGGCCTGGCAGCTCTCCAGGCGCTGAAGCCCGCGCCTCGACCCGGTCAAACTCCCACGGGGATGTAGGCGTGGTCCATGCCGATCAACGGGTAATACACCGGCCCACGCCAGTCACGCAGGATCTGTCGTTCGGAGCGCACGTCGTTGCCCGCCGGTAGAGGAGTCGGATACTCACCCGCCAGATACGGGTCGTAGACGAAGAACACCCCGGCTTCGGCGTCATAGCCGTACACGGTGATGAAATGCCCGAGCATGGAGCGGGCGATCGCAGAGTCGCGGCTGCGGGTCAGGTGCCCGTTGCCAATGGCGAGAATCACCGGTTCGTGACTGTCGATGTGGCCGCGGAGGAGCGCGAGCTGCGAGTCCTCGTGGAGCCCTGCGGCGGAACGGACCTCCGCCTCGAGGCCGTGACGCACCAGCGTTGCGGCG
This sequence comes from uncultured bacterium, assembly GCA_965364515.1. Lineage (GTDB taxonomy): Bacteria > Actinomycetota > Acidimicrobiia > Spongiisociales > ZC4RG35 > JAHEDH01. Next base: position 16,426 of record CBDTXZ010000043.1, on the reverse strand, counting down.
AGGTCCGAGAGAAACGACATCCCGAACATCCTGACGCGCAGTCTCGGGCTCGGGTCCGGCGTGTACTCGATGCCGTACGCATCGATGAGGGCTCGGGCGTTGAACTCGCCACAGGTCAGCCCGGCCTGGCGTGGATATGAGGTGGGCCGTGCCGGCACGACGTTGATCGCATAGCTGTTCGAGGTGTCGTCGAAGCGCGGCTCCACCGGTATCGCGAGCTCGTGAGCCGGATCGATCGATTGCATCTCGTGGCCGAGCATCTCACGGCGGTGGAACAGGCGCGCAGAGTCGGGGGTCACAAGCTGGGGGCCTGTCGGACCCTTTCACCGGCATTCGGTCGGTGCCTGTGGCGAGACCTCCGACTCTGGGCGGGCGCGTCGAGGCGAGCGAGTGTGATCGGAGGAGGAAATCGAGATGCGGTGGCGTCTGTGGTCGTTGGTTTGTGTTGTGACGATGGTCAATGCCTGCGGAGGCGATGAAGGGGCCTTCACCGACCCAGGAGCTCGATTCGAGGTCGGCGTGGGCGATCGATTCACGGTCGTGCTCGAGTCCAACGCCACGACCGGTTTCGCGTGGCAATTGGAACGGGAACTTCCCGAGTCCGTCGTGAAGCTGGTCCGCGACGAGTATCTCGAGCCGGAGTCGAACCTCGTCGGGGCCGCCGGGCGACAAGAGCTGACCTTCGAGGCCGTCGGCGACGGCTCCACCTTCATCCGGTTGTGGTACATCCGCGCCTTCGACGATCCTCCAGAGCCCGCAGACCGGGCGCAGTTCGAAGTGATCGTCGGATCGGGTGTCGATGACGAGCCCGGCGATCTCGACACCTCCGATGAGACGAATGCCATCTCGGTCGCCGAGCTGCTCGAGGAGTCGCCCGAGGGTCTTGTGTACGTCCGCGGAGCTCTCTTCGGTGACGGGTCGGGGCTTCGGCTGTGCGACGCGCTCGCCGAGTCCTTCCCGCCCCAGTGCCCGGGCGATGCCGTGTTCATCTCGAATCCCGAATGGCTCGACGACGGCTTCACAGAGGAGGCGGGTGTTCGTTGGACCGATCAGCCGGTTGTCTTGTTCGGTGAGCTGGTCGACGGCGAGTTCAGATTGCCGTCGGCAGGCCTTCCCCCGTCGACAGGTCTCCCTGGGGGGTGACCCGAGATGTGCGCATCGAGCTCGCAGCCGACGCTGGCCATCAGCCGATCGGGACGGTGAGCGGCTCGCCCGGCCGGAGCCGCTCGAGCCGGGTGCCGATGCGGATCTCCGTGTCGCCGTCGGAGTCGGCCTCCGGAGTGACGGTGGCGCACTCAGGCGTGATACGGATCTCGACCCAGCGATTCCGGAAGCGAATCGTGGTCGAGAGTGAGCCGAGCTCAGGGGGAATCGCAGGATCGAGGACCAGCGTCTCGCCTTCGACGCCGAGGCCGGTGTATCCGCGCTGGACGAGATCCACCGTGCCGGCCATCGCCCCGGTGTGGATCCCCTCACTGGTGGTCCCACCCTGGATGTCGATCAGGTCGCTGGTGATCGCCTGCTGGAACAGCTGCCACGATTCCTTCCGGTCGACCCTGGCGAGCACCCACGAGTGAACCACTCGGCTGAGTGTGGAGCCGTGCGAGGTCCGCGTGTCGTAGTAGTCGATGGTGCGCTCGATCAGTTCTTCGGTCAGATCGATCCCGAGCCGCTCGAACACGCCATGGAGTTCGTCACGAGGGAGCAGGTAGAACAGCATCAGCACATCGGCCTGCTTGGACAGCTTGTAGCGGTTCGGCGTGTCGTTCTCGGCCTCGAGGATCCGATCGAGCCGCTGGATGTCGCCGTAGCGCTCGGCGTACCCGACCCAGTCGAATTCCTCGAGGTCGTCGTACCCTTCGAACTGCGACAACACACCGTCGTGGGTCGGGACCATCATCTTCGTTGCGATCTCGTCCCACGTCGACAGCTCCTGAGGGGCCACGGCCAGCTTCTCGACGAGCTCACGTCGTCGGAACTCGGGGAGCTGCTCGATGGCGTGTCTCGTCTTGTTCAGCACCCAGGCGGTCATCACGTTCGTGTAGGTGTTGTTGTCCAGTCCAGGCGTTTCCGAATCCGGGTACGCATCGTGGTATTCGTCGGGTCCCATGACGCCCCGGATCTCGTAGCGATCGTGGGCCCGGTCGTAGGTCGTGAGCGAGACCAACATGCGGCAGATCTCGATGAGCATCTCGGCTCCGGCGAATGCCAGGAACTCGGTGTCGCCGGTCATCCGGTGGTAGAGCCAGATGTTCCAGGCGATGGCGAGATTGACGTGGCGCTGGAGCCGGGAGTTGTCCGGCAGCCATCGGCCAGACTTCGGATTGAGATGGAGGACCTGGCTCTCTTCTCTCCCGTCGCTGCTGCTCTGCCACGGATAGAGCGCTCCCTCCAAGCCCTCGGCGGTCGCATTCGCCCGTGCCTGGGGGAGTCGCCGATACCGGTACAGGAGCAGCGAGCGGGTCAGGTCCGGCAGGTGTGTCGTGATGAACGGGAAGATGAACAACTCGTCCCAGAAGACGTGCCCGCGGTAGGCCTCGCCATGGAGGCCTCGGGCAGGGATGCCCACGTCGCGGTCGATGGTGTGTTTGGAGGCGGTCTGGAGGAGATGGAAGACGTGGAGATTGATGGCGAGATTGGTCTGGTCGTCTGCGCCGGTCTCGAGGCGGAATCGCCTCCACAGATGCTCCCACGCAAGCACGTGGCCGGACAGCAAGTGGTCGAAGTCGGCAGCCGACTCGATGGGCGGCTGGACGGCGATCGACGGTGAGCTGATGGCCTGGTCCATGCCGCTGTAGACGGCCACGACCTTGTCGATGGTGACGGGTGAGTCTTCGGTGATGTCGAGCGTGATGTCGTGGGCGATGAAGTTCGGCTCTTCCACGATGACCCGGCACTGCTCGGTACCGGAGACGACCTCGGTCCGTGCTGCCATCGAGATCTCGATGTGGGACTGGTTCGTTCGAGTCGTCAGTTCGATCGTGGTGGCGTCGAGTTCTCCTACCTCGATCGGCTCGAGATGCTGTTTGGCCAGGGACCGATACCTGGCCACTCCACAGTTCGTCACGGTCCCATCGATGCCGGACCGTACGACCATCGGTCCCGACCAGTTCTCTGCAGTGATCGTCGTCTGCAGCCCGGCGAGGTGGGGGATGCCCATGTGAACGAACCGACGTTGGGTCACGAGTGTGCGGCGGCCGCCGTCCACGAAGGTCAGGCTCCGCGTCAAGATGCCTCTCCGGATGTCGAGCTCTTGGCGGTAGTCCTTGATGTCGGCCGACGCTGCGGTGAACCAGTCCGATCCAGGGAGGCGGAACCGGAGGACCAGCCAGTTCGGAACATTGACCAGGTCTTCGTTCTCGATGTCGTGGCCGTCGATGGTCGTTGTCAGGCGGTTGTACACCCCGGCGATGTAGGTCCCGGGATAGTGGATCCCGTCGGCCTCCGACTCTGCGGCGGCGCCCCGGGTCGCAAATGCGCCGTTGCCGAGCGTGCAGAGTGCCTCGCGGAGCCCCTCGGAGTCAGGATGGAATCCCTCGTACGAGAGCGCCCAGGCGGTCATGGCGAGATCGAATCCGCCAACTTCGCCAACAGCATGCGGACCTCGTCGGGGTCGTCGAGGACGTAGGAGGCCAACGATGGTTCCCCGTCGAGGCCGACCACGATGCCGATCCCGGTGTCGACCAGGACCGCGAATGCGTCCTCGTCGGTGACGTCGTCCCCGAGGTAGAACGGAACAGAACCGTCGAGGTCGATGCCGAGTCGGGGGATCAGCCACTCGAGCGCCTTGCCCTTGTCCCATTCGACCGCCGGGCGCAACTCGAAGATCTTCTTCCCTGTCGTCATCTGGAGGCGATCATCCTCCTCGGCGATCTCGCTGACGAGGTCCGCGATGACGGTCTCTGCCGTCTCCGGGGCTTGACGGAAGTGCACCGCCACGGCGAAGCGCTTTCGTTCGACGTGCGCCCCTTCGAGCCCCGACAGGGCCGATTCGATGAGATCTGCGGCAGCCTCGAGTGGCTCGATGTACTGCTCGAAGCGATCGAGGGATCCGTCACCGGGTCGGTGTCCGTCGGGGCCGACGATGTCGAAGCCGTGACTGCCCGCATACCAAACGCCGTCGAGCGCGACCTTGGCCTTGACATCGGCCGTGTCGCGGCCACTGATGACTGCCACGTCGGTGGACTCTGCGAGTTGGGCGACCACCGATCGCATCGCCTCCGACAGGATCGCCAGGTCGGGATGATCGACGATCGGCGTGAGGACGCCGTCGTAGTCCAGAAACACCGCTGGTCGGCGCCCCCCGGTCTCGGCGAACAACCGCTCGAACTGGTCGAGTGCTGACGGAAGGTGGGATCGCTCCTGTCGACTCATTGGCCGTGCCTCCGGTCGCTGCTGGTTCGGGCCCTCGAACCTGATTCTCGTCGGCCTCTGCTCCAGTGCTCGTCGAGTACCTGGGAGGGACCGTAGCGGTGCCGTCGTGACCCGACCAGTGCTGTTCGTCGGTTCATGGCAGACGAATGGTCAGATACTTGACGATTCAACTATCAACTCGTAGGATGTTTGAACGTTCAAACATCGAAGATCCAGTAGACCGAGGTAGCCGACGTGAGCATCATGAACCCCGCCGAGCCCGGAGCCGAATTCGACCGTTTCATGGTCGCCCGCGCACCGAACAGCCTGGGACAGGCGACCTGGTCCCCGGGAGATCCGGCGCTCCCATCGATCTATCTCAGTCATGGCGCCCCGCCGGTCTTCGACGATGGGCACTGGATCGACCAGCTGTTCGACTGGTCACAATCGATGCCCAAACCGCGCGCGATTCTCGTGATCAGTGCCCACTGGGAGTCCGCACCGCTCAGCCTCTCATCACCGGAGCCGGGGACGCCGCTCGTGTACGACTTCGGCGGATTCGCCCCCCGCTACTACTCGATGGAGTACCGGACGCCGGATGCCTCCGAACTCGCCAGACAGGTCGCCGGTCTGATCCCCGATGACGAGGCCCTTCACGAGCACACCGGGCGTGGCCTCGATCACGGTGCCTGGGTCCCGCTCAAGGTGATGTACCCGTACGCCGACGTTCCGGTGCTCCAGCTGAGCATGCCCACGCACGACCCCGAGCGCCTGTTCCGTCTCGGCCGCAGACTTCAGCCGCTCCGTCAGGAAGGCGTGCTCATCGTCGGTTCCGGATTCATGACCCACGGCCTGCGATTCGCCACGAGAGAGATGTTCTTCGAGAACCGGATTCCGGGCTGGTCTCAAGAGTTCGACCTCTGGGTCGCCGAGGCACTCGCACGCGGAGATTTCGACACGCTCGCCGACTATCACAGAGCTCCGGGCATGCCGTATGCCCACCCCACGGTGGAGCATTTCACGCCGTTGTTCATCGCGCTCGGAGCCGCCACCGATCCTGAGCAAGCTCCGGAGACGATCATCGACGACTTCCAGTTCGGGTTCGCCAAGCGCTCGGTGCAGTTCGCCTGATGGCCTCCGATGTGAACTGGCTCACCTCCGACGAGCTCGCCACCTGGCGAGCGTTCAACACGGTGAGTCGACTGATCGAAGGTTCGCTCGACCGCCAACTCACCCGTGATGCGGGGATGAGCCACGCCCACTACGCAACGCTGGTCGCGCTGTCCGAGTCCGCGGGTGGACGAGCTCGTATGGGTGATCTGGCCGAGTTCCTCCAGTTCTCGCCGAGCCGCACGAGCCATGCGGTCCGACGAATGGAACGCGACGGCTGGGTTCGCCGTGAGGCCTGCCCGACCGACGGGCGCGGTCAAGAGGCGGTCCTCACGGCGGCCGGACGGGCTGCGTTGGAGGCGGCGGCGCCCGGTCACGTCGCCGAGGTGAGACGTCTCGTGTTCGAGCGACTCGACGAAGGGCAGCTTCGCCAACTCAGAGCAGTGAGCGAAGCGCTCCTGGCGACGGATGGCCGATGACCATCAGACGATCCTGCCGAACCAGCGAATCGAGGCTGCAATCCCTATCGCGACCAGAGCCAGGCCCGCCGCAGCGAACCAATCGGTGACTTCTCGCTCCTCGGTCTCGAAGGCGATCTCGGATCCGATCTCTGCGAGGATCGCCGAGAGGTCTTCTTCGTTGGCCGTCTCGAAGAATGCTCCGCCGGTCGAGGTCGCGATCTGGCGCAGCGGTTCGGGTGACACGGGGACCGGAATCCGATCCCCCTGGAATTCGACGACGCCCGAGCCGGTGCCGAACGAGATCGTGTATACGGGCACACCGGCTTCGATCGCTGCTGCCGTCGCTTCGGCATCGGGCCTCCCGACCGTGGTCTCGCCGTCTGACAACACGACGATGGCCGTCGGCACCTCGGGATCCGGCACCGCTGCTCTCAACTGGTCCAACGACGTGAAGATCGCCTCCCCGATGGCCGTTCCCTGCCCGAGTCCGAGACGGCCGATAGCGGTGTTCAGCGGGGTCCGGTCGGTATCGGGAGCGAGCACCGGGAGCGCCGTGCCGGCAAAGGCGACCAAGCCGATGTTGAGATCGCCGGGCGCGAGGTCGGAGAAGGCGACAGCTGCGTCCTGGGCAGCGACGATGCGGCTCGGTTCCACGTCGGTCGCACCCATGGAGAGGGACACATCGATGGCGAGCACGAGGCTCGCCTGTTCCTGAGGGATCGGGATCGCCACGACGGGACGAGCGAATGCAACGGCCAGCACAACGGCACCGAGGATCCCCGCAGACGCCGAGAACCACCGCCGCCAACCCGACAGTCGAGGCGCGACACGATCCGCCAGGTCGAGCGAGCTGAACCGGACGAATCGGCTCGTTCTCCGGGAACGAGCCAGCAGGAACCAACCCGTGAGCAAGAAAGGAACGACGAGGGCGAGGAGACGCAGGGGGGCTTCGACCGTCACGCAGATCTCCCGGACGTGGCAGCAATGCGTCGTCGACCCATCACCCAGGCGACGATGTCCCCGACCCAATCTCGATCGGTGGAGAGAGTCATGAGGTGCGCTCCCGAGCGGATGATCTGCCGCTCGATGTCATGACGCCGGGATTCGGCTGCGAGGCGGTAGTCGGCCCGGAAACGCCGATTGGCGGTGTCCACCCATGACTGTCTGCCGCTCTCGGGATCTTCCATCCTGACGACACCGACGTCCGGAAGCTCGAGCTCTCGAGGATCGGAGACGACCGTCACCACCACCTCATGTCGATGGCCGAGCATCCGCAGTGGTCGAACCCAATCGCGGTCGTCGAGGAAGTCGGACACGACGACGGTCAGACCCCGTTTGGCCCTCACTCGAGCGAGCCCCGTCAACCCGGCTGCGAGGTCGGCTGCACCGTCGTGGCCGGCATCGGCGATGGCTCCCAGGATGGAATAGAGGTGCGCCCGGCCGGTTCGTGCCGGAACCCGCTTCGTCGTGTCCCCGACGATCACGGCACCGACTCGGTTGCCGCCACTGAGTGAGGCGAACCCGTACACGGCCGCGACGGCGAGCGCCGCATCCGCCTTCGTTCCGAGAGCCGTCCCGAACGTCATCGAGGCAGACGAGTCGACGACCAGGGTCGTCTCGAGTTCGTGGTCGGCCTCGGTGTCGCGCACGTGGGTGCGCTGGGTTCTCGCCGTGACGTTCCAGTCGATCCGTCGAACGTCGTCGCCGGGCTCGTATGGTCGCGCCTCGCCTGGAGTTCGCCCTGGTCCAGGGAGCAATCCTCGATGATCGCCCTGGAGGAGGCCCTCGACCCGACGTGAGACGGTCAGGTCGAGGTGTCGAAGGCGATCGAAGGTTGCGGGATCCATCACCGAGTCGTCGGTACCGATGAGAGCAACTCGACGAGGACGTCGTCCACCCCGACCCCGTCGGCGACTGCCTCGAACGAGAGGATGATCCGGTGGTTCAGCACGTCGTATGCCACGTCGAACACGTCCTGGAAGGTCACGAAGTCACGCCCTCGAAGCAGAGCGAGCCCGCGCCCACAGGCGATCAGAGCGAGCGAGGCCCGAGGGCTCGCGCCGAACTCGATGAGGCCCGCGAGCTGATCGAGCCCCGATGCCGAGGGGTTGCGGGTAGCGGTCACGAGGCGAAGCGCATATTCGGCGACCGGCTGATCCACGAAGAGTGTCGCGGTCAGGCCCTGTAGGTCGGAGACCGATGCCGGGTCGAGCACCGCCTTGGCGGTGTCGGGCTCCAGATCGGAACGTCGCATGATCTCGAGCTCCTCGGTCGGGGTGGGGTAGTCGACCGGGACCCTCATGAGGAAGCGATCCCGCTGCGCCTCGGGCAGGGGATAGACGCCCTCCGATTCCACGGGGTTCTGGGTCGCCATCACCAGGAATGGCTTCGGAGCGGCGAACGTCTGGTCACCGATCGTGACCTGTCGCTCCGACATCACCTCGAGCATCGCCGCCTGGACCTTCGCCGGCGCGCGGTTGATCTCGTCGGCGAGCACGAAGTTCGACAGGATCGGGCCCGGCTCGACATCGAACTTCTCCGTCGATGCCCGATAGATCCGGGTACCGACGATGTCGGACGGCAGCAGGTCGGGGGTGAACTGAATTCGCGAGAAGCTGCCACCCAGAACCCGCGCCAGGGTCGAGAGTGTCAGCGTCTTTCCGAGGCCCGGGACACCTTCCAGCAGGCAATGTCCGTTGGCGAGCAGCGACGTCAGGATTCGCTCGAGCATGCGGTCCTGGCCGACGACGACCCGGCCGAGCTCGGACCGGGTTCTGGCGAGTACGTCGCCCGCCCATTCGGGGCTCGGGTTCCTCATGGCCTGACCTCCACGGCATCGGCGACCCCGATGAGGACGTCACCGGCGATCGTCGTGGGTGCCTCGACCGTGATGAGCAGACCGGGCTCCGCCAGCCAGGAGACGGTTGTGGAGTCGTCTGAGGACACCAGCCGCCCCTCGGTTCCGGCCACGGCCACCGGCTCACCGACATCCGGGAGCACGACGTCCGGGCCCTGGATCGCCTGGACGTCGATCGAGCCGTCCGGGCCCAAGAGGCGGATTCGTTGGCTGGCTCGATCGCCGGATTGGCTGTACACGTTGCTCCGTGCCTGGTATCCGTCGGGCAGGGCGTTCAGCTCGATCAGTCCAGCCTCGTCCTGGAAAGGGCTCTGGGCGCCATCGAAGAACCCGTCTGGAAGTGAATCCCGGAAGCCGTCGGGGAGCTGGTCGAAGAACTCCTCTGGTATGCCAAAATCCTCGGGAGCGATCCGGAACGGGTCCTCGGACGGATTCGGATCGGGAACCAACTCCTCCGGCGTCTCCGGAACGATCGTTTCGGGCAATTCGTCGGCGGCCAGTGGCTCGATTCCAGAAGAGGCATCTCCGGTCCACGGCGACCACACGCCCACTGAGATTCCGATCGCGAGGGCGAGCGCGCCGACCCCAATTCGGGCCCAAGGCCACGAACGGCCCGGAACCTCCTCGGTCGTTTGCGCGGTCGGTCTCGGATGATCGGGTGCCGTCGTAGGCGGCTCGGTTGGAAGGTCACGCCATGAGCGACCCGTCTCGATCCGCAGGTGTTCCGTCTCGGTCTCGGTCGGCATCTCACACTCCTGTGTGCGGAGAACGGTAGGCAGATCACGATAAAACCGAGATCAAGTCGACGGCATCGCCCCTCGGCGAACGGCTCGAGTCACCAGGAACGCACTCACCATCACCGCCGAGAAGCCGAGCAGTTCAAGCGCTTCCAGTGTTTCGTCGCGGAACACGACTCCGAGGATCATCGCAACGATCGGAACGAGATAGCCGATGATCGATGCTCGCGGAGCGCCGACCCGACCCGCCATCGTGGCCTGAACGGCGCGGGCGACTCCGGTGCCCACCCCGCCCAGGATGACGACCGCCACGAGGGGACCGATCTCGATCCGATTCGAAGGCAGATCGAGCAGTCCGAAAGGGGCGACCAGCACCACACCGAGGAGCTGGGCGCGATAGATGATCGGAAGGGCGCCGTACTTCTGTTGCAGTGGCACCAGGACGTTTCCGGTGAGGGCGTAGCCGGCCACCGCGACGAGCACGAGGGCGACGCCGACACCGGCCGAACCCGAACCGGTGGTACTCGGCAGGGTCAACACCACCACCCCCACGAATCCGAGGCCGAGCCCAATGAGGTGGACCCGGCGCAGCGTCCTCACACCGAGTGCGAAAGCGATCGCCGCGGTAGCGAGAGGAACGGCTGCATTCAGCATGCCTGCCAGTGAGCTCTCGATGGTCTGTTCGGCGTAGGCGAACAGCAGCGCCGGCCCGACGTTGCCCGCGACCGAGACGACTGCGACGGCCGGCAGGTCCTCGCGATCGACCTTTCGACGCACCGCCGGCACCGCCGAGAGAACGGCCACCGCGACGATGAGCCGAAGCCATGCGACCATTCCCGGTGTGAACGCTTCGAGCCCGATCGCAATGAACAGAAACGACGCACCCCACACGGCGGACAAGAAGCCGAGCATCGACCACTCGGCCGCCCCGAAAGATCCGCTGTTCGATCCTTCTGCCGTTCGGATGAAGGTTGGCCGGCGGTCGTTCACAGCGCGACGATAGGCGAGTTCGGCGCCGGCCTCTTCCCGGCCCGCTCCGTCGGGATGCTCAGGTCGATCAGCGGTCCCGTGAACACGTGCTCGATCCGGTGGGACGGCACCCGAAGATCTCGTCGCGCGATGGTCCTGACGATGACCGCTGGCGTGACGCCTCAGTCGAAGGCCGCGTCGAGACTGTTCGCCGCCAACTGTCGTATCTCGTCGCGAGTCAGGTCGAGTGCGTCTGCGACCGCCAGATAGTTGTCGGCCACGTATCCCCCGAAGTAGGCGGGATCATCCGAGTTGACGCACGCCATCAATCCGGCTTCGAGCATGCGACCGAGCGGATGATCCGATAGCTGGTCGACGACTCTGAGCTTGAGATTGGACAGGGGGCATACGGTGAGCGGGATGCGGTCTGCGGCCAGACGGCGCACCAGCGCCTGGTCCTCGAGCGATCGGATCCCGTGGTCGATGCGTTCGACTCCGAGCAGGTCGAGCGCATCCCACACGTATTCGGGGGGGCCTTCCTCTCCGGCGTGCGCAACGAGGTGGAGGCCCTCCGAGCGAGCGAGGTCGTAGACCGGCACGAACTTGGCAGGGGGATGCCCGACTTCGCTGGAATCGAGACCGACGCCGAGCAGTCTGTCACGCCACGGGAGTGCCGCTTCGAGCGTCTCCAGTGCTGCCTCACCGGTGAGATGCCGGAGGAAGCAGAGGATGAGCCCGGCAGAAATGCCGAGTTCCGGGGCCCGATCGAGCGCCGAACCGATGCCGAGGATCACAGTCTCGAAGGGGATTCCTCGCTCGGTGTGGGTTTGGGGGTCGAAGAAGATCTCCGCACGAGTCACGCCATCGGTTGCGGCGCGCTCGAGGTATGCCCACGTCAAGTCGTGGAAGTCCTCCTCGGTGCGCATCACGGCAGCGCCCTCGTAGTAGATGTCGAGGAAGGACTGCAGGTCGGAGAACTCGTAGGCCGCTCGCAGCTCTTCCACCGACGAGAACCTCGTGATGACTCCGTTGCGTCTGGCAAATCCGAAGAGCATCTCGGGTTCGAGCGTTCCTTCGATGTGGATGTGGAGTTCGGCCTTGGCGAGCCCGCGAACCCAACCCGCGTCGAGATCTGACCTCGATTCCGCGGTTTCTCCGTTCTCCATCGGTCGATTCCCTCCCTGGATGTGGGCGACCGGCGCAGCGTACTCCGGGATGCGAGGCCGGTTCGACCTCCTCGGAGTCGGGTCCTTTGGCCTCTGGCAGCGAACCGCTCGAAGTCCATAGCCTGAGCCGTAGGTCGGCGACTGGGATGAGTCGACGGCGCCGGCTGGGGGTGCTTGATGATTCATCCGACCGCGATCGACGACCGCGATGTGCGAGACGGCACACCGGTCTCACGCCCGTCCCGCTACCAAGGCCGGATAGTGGCCGGCCTGGTCGCTTCGCTCGTTCTGATCGGATTCAGTTCGATGATCCGACCCTCGCCCGCCGGTTTGGACGCCCCGCTGTCGGAGTTCAGTTCGGCGAGGGCGATGGCGCACGTCGAGCGGATCGCTCTCGAGCCACACCCGATGGGAAGCGCCGCGATCGACCGAGTTCGTGACTATGTGTCCGAGCAACTCGTCGACATCGGCCTGGAACCCGAGACTCAGGTTTCCCGTGTACCGGACTACTACGGGGCTCCAGGGACCATGGCGAACGTCGTCAATGTGATGGCCCGGCTCCCGGGAGCGAATTCGGCGTCTGCGATCGCGTTGATCGCCCATTACGACACGCACCCGGCCACCGCAGGAGCAAACGACAACAGCGTCGCCGTCGCCGTGCTGCTCGAGGCCGGCCGGGCGTTACTCGCAGGACCCCAGCCTGAGACCGACATCGTCCTGCTGTTCACCGACGCCGAGGAACCGCAGCCGCGTTACGGCGCAGTGGCCTTCGCCGAGCATCGCTGGTTCGACGACATCGCGATGGTGGTGAACCTCGAGGCGATCGGATCAACCGGGCCGTCGCTCCTCGCCGAGACGAGCAGCCCCGAGACGGGAGTCGTGAACGGTTTCATCTCGAATTCCGACCGCCCGGTCGTCTTCTCGTTCCTTCCCGAGACGGTCGGCCTGTTCGGCGGCGTCGGCACCGACTTCGACGTGTTCAAGGATGCCGGTGTTCCCGGGCTCAGCTTCGCCTACGTGCGTGGATCGACGATCTACCACACCGACCGCGACTCGATTGAGACCGTCTCGCAGGCGAGTGTGCAACACCACGGAGAGAATGTTCTCGCCACCGTCGCCGCCTTCGGGGACGGTACTGCGCTCGCCGGTGAGGCAGACGAGGTCTACTTCTCGATCGGCCCGTTCTTCGTCGTGCACTACTCGTCGATCTGGGCGGTCGGCCTGGCCGGCGCGCTCGCAGCAGCGTTCGTTGCCATGATGCTGTTCGAGTTGAGCCGGCAACGGGTCGAGCTCCGTGCGGTTGGGCGCGGATCGCTGGTGCTCCTGGCCGGGTCACTGGCTGCGTGCCTTGCGGCCTACGCCACCTGGTGGCTGTTCACTGCCGTCCGGTCGACGATGGGAGTCTGGGAGAGCTATGGGTATCTCATGGTTCTCCTGGCCCTGGTTGCGCTGGTCCTCAGCTTTGCCGGTGGCGCTGTCGCCGGGAGATACTCCGACTCCGAGTTGGCAGGTGGCATCGTCTCCGTGTGGGTGCTCTTGGCGCTCGCGACTGCGCTGACGGTCCCGGGGTTCAGCTACCTGTTCCTCTGGCCGGCACTGGGAGCGGTGATCGCACTGGCATTGACGTCATCAGGGCGGTTCGGCAAATGGCTGTGGCTGGTCGTGGCCGTTCCAGCGGTGATCCTCACGATTCCTGCGCTGGACGTCTTCTTCCAGATGGCGCAACCCCGCCCCGGGAACGTGGACTCCCAGTTGCTCGAGACGGTGGTCGTGGTCGCATTCGTCGCGGCACTCGTCATCAATCTGATCGTCCCCTTCCTTCCTCGTCGTCTCACGTCGCATTGAGTGCCCCTCACATCGAGCTCGCGGCGAGATCGTCGACGGAAGTGGTCGGAGCGTCGAAGGCGTACTCTGTCGATAGGACAAGCCGTCAGGCCTCGGCGACCGGCGTCGGCCGTATCTCAGGTCAGCGGTTCGAGTCGATGAAGCGGAGGACTCGGCTCCAGGCGTCGGCGGACTCTGCGGCGTACTGCTCCTGGGCTCTGTCGAAGAACGAGTGTGGGGCATTCTCATAGACGACGATCTCGTGTGACACGTCATTGGCCTCGAGAGCCGCCTCGAATGCTGCGACCAGATCGGGCGTGATGCCTTGGTCGAGGCCGGCCATGAGCCCGAGGATCGGGCATTCGATCCGGTCCGCTCTGTCGGTGACCGACCCGCCTCCGGGCGGGAAGTCTCTCCCTGGATGACCATAGAAGCCGACCGCTCCAGCCAGACCGAGGCCCGTCGAGGCCTGATACCACGAGTTTGAGCCTCCGAGGCAGAAGCCCACGGAGAAGATCCGGATATTGTCGTCGTCGCTCCGGAGATGGGCGACAGCCGCAGCCACGTCTGCGGTCAACCCGTCGAAGGTCATCTGGCGTACATGACTCATGAAGTCGAAGTCTTCGGCTCGCTCGCCCATCCCGGCCGTCCGACCGAAATAGTCGATCGCCACGGCCCGGTGACCACGTTCGGCAAACCGTTCGGCCAGCTCCTCGTAGAAGCCGAAGAGGCCGCGTACGTCGGGAAGGACGATGACTGCCGTGTCCGATGGTGCTGTGGGAAAGGCCTCGAACGCGTCGAAGCGATTGCCGTCGACCGCTTCGAGGATGATCTCACGGGTCGAGCCAGAGCCACCGGTGATCGGGGTGATGGGTGGGACCGAATCGGGTGGGAAGCACATCGGATTCACGCTTTCGGGAGACAGCTGTGTGATCCTAGAACCCAACGGCGCGGTCGCCCCGCCTGCGATGCGGTCTCTTCCTGCAGTCCACGCCTCTTCGATCTGGGGTCTAGGCGCGGGTGATCGGTTCAGTCTTCCTCGTACCACACCGAGACGATGACCTGGCCCCATCCGAACGTGGGATGTGTGAGTTTCTCCACGATCACCTGCCGTGCTGCCGGCTCTGCGGCGAGCCAATCGTTGAACTGGCGTTCCAGCTTCTCGGCGACGTCCTTCGTCGACCGCTCGGTGAACACCTTGGCCTTCATGTCGACTCCTCCTCGAGTTCGCTCCGACGCGGCAGCAGCGTCGGCACGCGCTCCATCGTCCGTCTGCCGGAGCTCTCGGTCGAGGGTCGTTCGATTCAGCTCGAGGTCGATCTCTCTTTGACGATCGGGGCGACTTCCGTGCCGAGGAGCTCGATCGTTCGAAGCACCTGCTCGTGGGGGAGCGTTCCGACGCTCATGTGCAGCATGAAGCGCTCGATCCCCAGGATCTCGCGCCAGGCGAGGATCTTCGTCGCGACGGTCTCGGGGTCCCCGAGAACGAGCGATCCGGCAGGTGCGCGCATCTGGTCGTACTGGAGGCGGGTCATCGGCGGCCAACCGCGCTCAGCGCCCAGTTTCGTCATCGCCGCCGCGTAGGACGGGAAGAACTCATCGGCGGCTTGGGTCGTGGTGTCGGCGATGTAGCCGTGGGCGTGGACGGCCAGCGGCGCAGTTGCGGGGTCGTGGCCCGCTTCGGCGAGCGACCGACGATGGATGTCGGTGAGCGTCCGAAACCGGACCGGGTCGCCGCCGATGATGGCCAGCGCCACCGGCAGACCGAGGCGGCCGGCGCGAACCATCGACATCGGGTTGCCGCCCACCCCGACCCAGATCGGAAAGGGATCTTGCTCCGGCCGCGGGTAGATCGCCTGATCCCGCAGTGGGGCGCGGAACCTGCCCGACCAGGTCACGCGCTCCGAATCCCTGATCTGGATGAGGAGCTCGAGCTTCTCGATGAACAGGGCCTCGTAGTCCTCGAGTGAGTAGCCGAAGAGTGGGAAGGACTCGATGAAGGAGCCTCTTCCCACCAGCAGCTCGGCTCGACCGGAGGAGACCAGATCGAGCGTGGCGTATTGCTGGAACACCCTGACGGGGTCGTCAGAGGAGAGCACGGAGACGGCCGGTGTCAGCCGGATGCGTTCGGTTCGTCCAGCGGCAGCGGCGAGCACGACGGCGGGTGCGGACGCCGCAAAGTCGGGTCGGTGATGTTCGCCGATTCCGTAGACGTCGAGTCCGACCTTCTCGGCGACCTCGACCTCCTCGATCACCTGTCGGAGCCGGTCGCCGTGGCTGATGATCGCACCCGTGTCCGGATCCGGGATCGTGTCTGCAAATGTCGTGATGCCGAGTTCCATGTTCCGTTCTTGTGACGCCTACACCTGTATTCCAGCGGTTTGCGTCACAAGAACGGAATCAGAACAGGGTTGGGCGGAAGAGGCGGTCGTGGGTGGCGAGGGCGAAGCGGTCGGTCATGCCGGAGACGTAGTCGACCGCCCTGGTGAGATCGTCGGCTTCGTCGACCTTGTAGCTGTCGGGGACCTCGCCGGGATGGTGGGCGAACCAGTCGGTCAGATCGCGGATGACGCCGATCGCCCGATCCTTCTGCGCCTCGGCGTCGGCCCGGAGATACACGTTCTCGAACATGAAGTCACGGAGCTCGTGCATGATCTCGAGGGTCGGCTCGTCCATCGACACCGTCCCGACCTTCGCCGAGTTCTCCACGACGGCGGTGATCATCGATCCGATCCAGTCCCTGGACGAGTCGCCGAAGCGTCGCCGGGCAGCCGGCGGCAGGTCGGAGAACGAGATGACGCCGGCCCTGATCGCATCCGAGACGTCGTGGGTGAGATAGGCGATTCGATCCGCGAAACGGCAGAGATACCCCTCCGGCGTGTTCGGCGGGGGATCGACCTTCCAGCTGTGCGCTCTCACCCCGTCGATCACCTCCCAAGTCAGATTGAG
>CBDTXZ010000042.1:0-19944 GCA_965364515.1 uncultured bacterium | reverse complement strand
ACCCGTTCAACTCTGGTCGCCGTACGAACATCGATGCCGTCCGCCAGGTGCTCGCAGATGGAGCGCATGGCAGGAACACCCCGATGCCGGGGCTCGACACCCCTGTCGGTGGTCAGGCTCGTACCTTCGTACCAGACCCCCACCACGCCGGCGAAGCTCCACGCCTGGATGGCGTCGGCGAACGCCTGGCTGCGCACGCTGAAGTGCTGGGCACCGTGGTCGAATCGGGCGCCATCGAAGCGCTTGCTTGCCATACGCCCCCCGACCGCCCTGCCCTTGTCCACCACGACGACCTGGTGGCCTGCAGCGATCAGATCGTTGGCCGCAACCAGGCCGGACATCCCAGCGCCGACGATGGCGACTCTCACGGTGACACTTCAGCGGCGAAAATGTCACGGATTGCGCCGAACAACATGGCTTCGAATCCCTGCATCGATCTGTCACTGCCCATGAGAGGGAGGCTATCGGCCGACCACGTCGACGGTCTCCGCTACGCGGGGAAATCAGACTCGCCCGGCTCATGGACGCCTCGGTCATGGCTCTGGCGGGCTCGTTTGGTCGCAGCCCGCTCACGCCGACGAAAACTTCGGTATGGTCGGAGACACAGGGCAGCACCACGGGCGAGACGCTTGGGCGCCGTTCATGGCGCACCACAGAGCAAGGTGCTGCGGAGTGGGAAGTGAGGGCCGGCCCGGCGTTGGGCCGGCCCTCAGAACCACAATGGGCAAATGCTGATTCAAAAGCGCTTCTGGGAGCCCATCCAGTCAGGCGAGATCACTCTCGTCTTCCGACGATGGAAACGACCACAGGTGATTGCGGGCAGGGTCTACCGGACTGGGGCAGGGAGGCTCGAAGTCTCCGATGTGCAGGTGATCGATGCAGCCGAGATCTCTTCGGAGGATGCGAGGAGCGCAGGCTACGAGAGCGTCGAGGCGGTGATCTCCGAGTTCGGTAATACACCGGACGACCCCATCTACCGGATCAAGATCCGCCATCTCGACGAACCCGATCCCCGGAGCGAACTGGCCAACGACTCCGACCTCACCGAAGCCGACATCGCCGAGATCGACCGCCGACTCGAACGGCTCGACAGAGCCAGCTCCCATGGAGCGTGGACGCTCGAAACGCTCGAGCTCATCGAGACGCATCCCGAGCGCCGGGCGCCCGACCTCGCAGAGATGGTGGGACGAGAGACAGGGCCGTTCAAGCTCGACGTCCGGAAGCTGAAGAACCTCGGCTTGACGCTCAGCTTCCGGGTCGGATATCGCCTCTCTCCACGAGGAGAGGCCTACCTCGCGGTCCGTCGGTCCAACTCCGATGGGCCGCTCCACGGGTAGGGCGCGCCGCTTGCTGCGCCCGCGGCGCATTCCATCGGAGCCCGTCGACGCACCCCACCGGCGCGAACAGAGCCGACCAATGTTTGATTCGACACGCATTTGACCCAACGACCTCTCCTGCCGGCCCGGTTACCTCTTCGCCGTGGTTAGCTGCAGCTCATGCCTGGATTGATCGCACTGGTCGGGAGCGGAGAGTTCCTCCCCGGCATGATGGAAACGGACCGGGCCCTGCTCTCCGACCGGCCCGGTCGCGTGGTGCACCTGCCGACGGCGGCAGGTCTCGAGAGCCCTGACAGCATCGCCCGCTGGTCGCGGATGGCGGCATCCCACTACGCGGTACTCGGGCGCGACGTGATCAGCTTGCCGGTGATCGATGACCAATCGGCCGACGACCCGGGACTGGCCGCGGAGATCGACGCCGACACCGCACTCGTCTACCTGTCGGGAGGGAACCCGGCGTATTGCGCCAAGACACTGCGGGACAGTGCGGTCTGGGAGGCGATCGGCGCCGCCTGGCACTCTGGCGCCTCACTTGCGGGTTGCTCGGCCGGTGCAGCCGCGCTCACCACCGTCGCCCCCAATCAGGTGGGCGGCAGGACCGAGGCTGGGCTCGGCGTGGTATCCAACCTGGCCGTCATTCCCCACTACGACAGGGCACGCTTCCTCATGCCGATCTTCGGACGGGTGATCCGACACTCCACTCCACCGGGTGCCGAGATCATCGGCATCGAGGAGGACACCGCCCTCGTCGGACGCCCCGGTGAAGCATGGACGGTGTCGGGCCGACAGGCGGTCGTGCTGTTGGACCGGAGCAAACTGCGACTGCGCTCCGGTGAGGCGACCTTCTTCCCGTGAATACCGGTCTATACGTTCTCGATCACCGTGACGCACCGACGCGAACCGCCTCCATCCAAGGGTCTCTCCAGCCGTGTCGCCCTACCAGCCGCTCGGAGCAGTCCTCATGATGCCCGCAGGCGCACGACACCAATGAACGCCGGGCGCCCGACGGGCGCCCGGCGCATCACTCGACTGTCCGTTCTACTTCTTTGGCCCCTTGCCAGGCTTCGAGATGGCCGTCACGAGTGCGTCGTGATCGCTCGACGCGTACGCAGTCAGATCGATGTACTCGTTGAAGTACAGATACCCATACGGCTCGGCTGAGTTCAGCTGCCACACCTCGGCATCGTCCACGAGACGTTTCGCCGACGGCGACGCGAGGATGTAGTCGAGGCTGCCGTAGCGGCCGTCGAACTTGTATGTGAACGCGCCGTCGTCGTAGCTCTTGACCGTGTTCTCGTACCCGGCGTCTTCGAAGATCCGGATCGGATCCTCTGCCGCATACGAGTTCAAGTCGCCAACCACGAACGTTTCAGGCGAGTTCACTCCCGTTGGCTTTGTCTCGACCCACTCGATGAGCCGCTCGGCCGCGTACTCACGCACCAGATCACAGCTGCCCGTCTGGGGATCGTCTTGCCCGTCACCAAACCCGGTCGGAACGATCGTGTCGTCGCAGGTCGATCCCTTCGACTTGAAGTGGTTGACCACCACGGTCACGACCTGACCGTCGATGTCGAAGCTCGCAGCCAGCGGCCACCGGTTGTTGTCCGGGTCGTCGCCACCAAGTAGCGCGTCGATGTCGAACGTCACTGCCTCACCAACCATGGTCACCTTGGCAGGCTGGTAGATGATGCCATTGGCGATCGCATCCGGCCCCAATCCGCCACCGCCAAGACCTTCGGTCGTGAGCAGGCCCTCGGGGACCCGAACCCAGTCGTAGACGTCGGAGCCCGCAGCAGCGTTCAGTTGACCGACCAGCGTCTCGATCGATGGCACTGTTGCCGGATCGGTGTCGAACGAGTCCTCGTAGTCGTTCTCCAGCTCGATCAAGCCGAGGATCGAAGCGTCCAGGCTGAGGATCGCTTCGACGATCTTGGCCGACTGGGTGTCGAACTCCGCCTGGCTCCGAGCTCCACGCAATACATCGGAGTCGCCGAACGTATTGAAGTAGTTCAACACGTTGAAGGCACCGATGTCGTTGCCACCCTCGAGAGACGGTGCAGGCTCGCGGTCATCGAAGACCACATCGCCATCCAGCACCTCGGGGAAGGCCCCGACGGGTTCCAGAAGGTGGTCACCAAAGGAGTAGTAGAGCACGCCTTCGACGCCGGCAGCGACAATGTCGCCCGCTCGTTGGTCTGCGGCCCCGAACCAGGGGTCGTTGTCGTTGCCGAACTCGCCGCGATCGTCGATGAAAAGGAGGTCGTCGGCGTTCTGCTCCTCGAGAGCGAACGACGCGGGTGTGCCGGGCTCGTAGATCTCAGTCGGTTGCTGGAGTACGCCAGAAGATGAGACACCGAGCTCTCCGAAGCGGTAGGCCGTGAAGAGGCTCGTCACGGTGAGATCCTGGGTGGTCCCGACCAGCATCCCCTCCACTGCCTCGCGCGTATCGAAGTCTGCCGGCAGCGTGAGCGGTGTTGAACCGATCACCACGGGATCGGCGTCGCAGACCGCGACAGTGGTATCTCCGAGCTGGGTGTTACCGAAACGCTCTTCGACTTCACCGGTGACTTGAACGATGTCAAACCGTTCGAGAGAACCGAAATCGAAACCGAACCCGGTGAAGACCCACACGCCCTCCGAAGTGTTCGGATCCGAGTCGACGTCCGCCGCTTCCTCTTGAACTGCGATCGCGCCGAGTTCCGGGTAGATCGCTGTGACCGCGGCTTCGACCGTGACGACGTCGTCCCTGATCGGCGACGAGGAGCCGGCCCCCTGGACCGCCGATATCGGCGTCAGCACGGCGGCGTCGCACTGCGGTAGAGGAATCTCCAGCTCCGGCGCGAAGTTCGACTCCTGTGGGCCGACCCACTTCTCGCCGACCTTCTGCAGAGATTCGCCGACGTCGGTCGAGGACGATTCGGACACGCCGATGTCGGTCGACGTCATCCCCTCGGCAGGTCCGCTTGCTGCGGTGAAAGATCCCTCGTAGCTGAGGAACTCCACGACGTTGTCACTGGGATCGACAAGAGCCAAGCCATCGGGTGCGCCATTCTGAATACCATTGGTCGGGTAATTGAGAGTGAACGCACCAGCGGCTGGAACGACTCCGGTGAGCGTCCTCGTGTTGTACGGCACTCGAACGCTCGAGCTTCCGTTGTACAGGACCATCGACCATCCGGTCATGTCCATCCCGGCGGGCGCGGTCACTTCAATCGCCTCACCGACATCAGTGCCGCCGTTGTCGTAGTGCAGCTCGCTGATGAAGATCTGCGAATCCGCACCGCCGGGGGTAGCCGGCACGAGTGTCATGACCATGGCGATCGCCAACAGCACGACACGTCTGACAGGTTTCATGGAGTTCCTCCCACTCTCGATGTCTCCAGAGCCGAGCATATCCCCCCGAACCCAACGGCGCACAGCGAGGGTGTGAACGGGATGTGACCGCCCGTCGTAGGCTTGGCCCATGGGATACGACCACGTTGAGATCGATGCGAAAGACGGGGTCGGTTGGCTGTGGCTGAACCGACCGGACAAGCTGAACGCCCTGTCCGAAGACATGTGGGCGGACATCCCCGCCGCGATCGAAGAACTCGACGCCGATGAGTCGGTGCGGGTGATCGTCGTCGCCGGTCGCGGCACCGCGTTCACGGTCGGGATCGACCTGACGATGCTCGGTTCCTTCCAGGTCGACGGACGATCCGACGCCGAGAAGCGGGCGAATCAGTATCGCGAGATCAAGCGACTGCAACAGACGATGTCGGCGTTCGCCGACTCCCCCAAGCCGACCATCGCCGCCGTGCACGGATACTGCCTCGGTGCCGGGATCGACCTGATCACCGCCTGCGACATCCGGATCGCCTCGGCCGACGCCACGTTCTCTGTACGCGAGACGAAGATGGGCCTCGTGGCGGACGTCGGAACGATGCAGCGACTGCCCAAGGTCATCGCTCCCGGCCACGTCGCCGAACTGGTGTTCACCGGACGCGACATCGGCGCAGCCGAGGCCACTCGGATCGGCCTCGTCAATCGAGCCCATGAGGATGCAGACGCGGTCTTCGCCGCAGCCCAGGAACTTGCGGAGGAGATCGCCGCCAACTCTCCGCTCGTCGTCCAAGGAGCGAAACGTGTGTTGGCTGCCGAGGCCGACATGTCGATCGAGGCGGCGCTCGACCACATGGCGTTGTGGAATTCGTCGTTCCTCATGAGCAACGACCTGAACGAAGCGATGATGGCTTTCATGGAGAAGCGCCCGCCCAAGTTCACCGGTACATGACGTCGAGACGAGTCCGTTTCGAAGGCCATCTGTCCGACGAACTGTCCGGAACCCTCCACAGTGCCGAGGATGCGCGAGGCGGGATCCTCATGGCTCACTGTTTCACGTGCTCGTCGGATCTGGCCGTCAACGTGCGCATCGCCAGACATCTCGTCGAGCGGGGGTACCACGTACTCCGATTCGACTTCACCGGGCTGGGACGATCCGGTGGAGACTTCGCCGACTCGACGTTCGTCTCGAATGTGGGCGATCTCGTGCGCGCGGCTCAGTGGATGCTCGATGCCGGCCTCGGTCCGACCGGGCTCTTCGGGCATTCGCTGGGCGGAGCGGCATCGCTCATCGCCGCCGGGAGGATCCGGACGGTGAAGAGCGTCGCCCTGCTGGGCGCCCCGAGCACGGCCGACCACGTACTCAATCACATCGCCGTCGACGACGTCGAGGCGATTCAGCTCGAAGGATTCCTCGAAGTCGAACTGGCGGGCCGCCGATTCTCGATCTCGAAGGAGTTCCTCGACGACCTGACCGCATACGAGCACGGAGCTGCGATCACCGGACTGGGGCTCCCGCTGGCGATCATTCACTCACCGGACGACCGTACGGTGCCGATCCGAGAGGGCGAGGCGTTGTTCGCTGCTGCACGGCAGCCGAAATCCTTCTACCCCCTCGTCGGAGCAGACCACCTGGTGACCGACCCGAAACACGCCAAGCGGGCTGCGACCTTCGTTGCCGACTGGTTCGACATGACCGGGGCCGGAGACTTCGGGTCCTGACGCGACTCAGGCCACGCGGCGACGCGTGACCTGAAATCGATGATCGGTTCGGGGGATCAGCCGACGACTGCGGCCGCTCGCTGTTCGCTCTCGATCCCGGCGGTCGGCAGGACACCGGCAGCCGACTCCAGATGGGCCCTCACGAACCACTGGAACAGTTCCAGTTGCCCGAGCTGGGTGACGAGTAGGTCCTCGGAAACCGGATCGAACTCGCCGAGATTGGCGATGGCGGTGCGATGGTCCTCGTTCAGCCCGTTGTACACCATGTCGAGCGCAGCCAGATGCTGGATGGCAGTCGCCTTCCCGAGGTCGTAGTCGTCCCACTCGCGACGCTCGACGATCGCTCCGGGGGTACCGATTGGCACTCCGCCGAGCGTGGCGATGCGTTCTGCGATGTCGTCGACCATTCCGCGAACGGCGTCGACCTGAGGGTCCAGCATCTCGTGCACCGAGATGAAATTGGGGCCGACGACATTCCAATGGATGTGCTTGAGCGTGAGAGAGAGGTCCAACAGTGCGGTCATGCGGTGATCGAGTGTGTCGATCACGTCCGCCGCTGTGCTCTCATTCATTCCAGGAACCGTGAAGTTTGGAGTAACCATGTGCGTGTTCTCCTATCGAATCGTCTCCACAGTCGATACCCGAACGTGAGCGCCGTAAACGTCGCCCCGGGGGCACGATCGAATGGCTCAATTCGAGCCGTCGGGTTTGAGACGGCGTTCACGGGGTAACTCTTTGCGGTCATGCACGAGACCGAGAACACGACCCGCCGCACCGTTGCGGTTCATCTGAATCCGACGCCTGCCGCGCCGGGAGATGCTCGTCGGTTCATCGTCGACGTTCTCGACCGTCATCCCGCCGTCGAATCCGCCAAGCTCATCGTCAGTGAGTTGGTGACCAATGCAGTCCTGCATGGCGGGCGGGACGCAGGTCACATCACCGTTTCGGTGAGCGAGGACGGCGACGGCGGCTCCGTTCGCCTCGAAGTGAGCCAGCCAGCACATCCAGGCTTCGACTTCGAAGACAACGCTCCCGGCCACATGGAATCCACGGGTCGTGGACTCATGATCGTCGAAGCCGTCGCAGATCAATGGGGTTTCGATCGCTCGACGGGATCGGTCTGGGCGGTCCTCGCCTGAAGGGCCTTCCCGACTGGGCGGCTTCAGGGCACAGACTCGTTCCGCACCCATCGTGTGAACAGAGACGTCGTTCCGGTGACGACTCGGTCCAGTCGATACGTTCGATCTTCTGGGTCGACGATCGGGCCGGCCACGATTCTCCTGGATTCTCCCCCAACCACCAGCGGTGCCACGGTGACGCACCACTCGTCGACGAGGTTCGCAGCGGCCAGTTGACCGTTCAGCGACGGTCCGCCCTCGCAGAGGATCCGGCCGAATCCGTTCACCCGCAGCCGCCCGATCGCGTCTCGAAGATCCACGCGATCGGAGCCGGCCACGATCACGTCCGTAACCGACTCGAGATCTCGGCGGACATCGGGAGGTGACGATTCGTCTGTGATGATGATCGGAGGGTGGTCATCGAACGGCTCGATGTCGAACTTCAGACTGCTCGACACGAGTGCGATCCTCGGGAGCTCTGGGAGCGCTCGACTACGACGCCATTCGATCAGATGCTCCGGCAGGCGCGGTTTCTTGTATCCCTCTTCTCGGGCCGTCGCAGCCGCAACCAGCACGACATCGGCGACAGCCCTCAGCGCCCGGAACACGACCGAGTCCTGCTCGTCCCCGATCGACGAGGAGCGGCCGTCGATCGTCACGGCCCCGTCGATGGTGGTGACCATGTTGACGTAGAGCCAGGGAGCGATCCG
Organism: uncultured bacterium; assembly: GCA_965364515.1. GTDB lineage: Bacteria > Actinomycetota > Acidimicrobiia > Spongiisociales > ZC4RG35 > JAHEDH01. The sequence continues at coordinate 11,736 of CBDTXZ010000042.1, read as the reverse complement.
ATTATCGCCCAGATAGAGCCGTTCGAGATCTGTGTCGGTGGCGCGTTCGTTCACGAACCCGCCACCGGGGTCAGGATGCGACTTGGCCTCGAACCCTGGGGAACCTCACCGGCGTGTGATGAAAACACGTGTCGCGAGTGTTGTAGCGGCTCAAGACGGTGCTGCAACGCTCGTCGAGACAGACTCGACCGGCGGCTTTGGTCTTGGGACGGCGACCGCTCTGAAGGGGCTTCGATCCTGTCAACACCTGGTCCATGATGTCCTCTCTCGGTAGCAGGCGAAGGGTCTGATACCCCGACCCCCGATCGCCTAAACACGGAGTCGAGCGGACCGCCCGGAATCATTCGAGGCGGTCTCTGAGCGTTGCCAGAGCTCCTCGGATCAATCGAGAGACATGCATCTGTGATACACCGATCTTCTCGGCGATCTCGGTCTGGGTGAGGTCCTCGTAGAAGCGGAGAAACAGAATCTCGACGTCGCGCTCGTCGAGGTCCTCGATTGCGTCCTGGAGATCGGACCACTCGGCGGCGAGCGCCATCTTCAGATCGACATCCCCGAGCGCCTCCTTGTGAGTCCGATCGTCATCGGACCCGAGTGGAGCGTCGAGGCTCGCCGATCGATACGACGAGCCCGCGGTCAGCGCCTCGATCACTTCGTCTTCGCCGATCTCGAGATCCTCTGCGATGTCGGCGACCGTCGGCACCCTTCCGAGCTGCTGGTGGAGCTGTGAACTGGCCCGATTGACTCGAAGCACCCGCTCCTGCAGACCCCGAGGCACCCGAACCGACCATGCTTTGTCGCGAAGGAGTCGCTTCAGCTCACCCGAGATGGTCCTGGCCGCGAACGAAGCGAACGAAGCACCGTGATCGACGTCGAAGCGGCCCATCGCCTTCACCAACGCAAATCGCGCCACCTGTTCGACGTCGTCCTGGGCGATTCCCTTTCCCCGAAAGCGGCGGCTGATGCGGTCGGGGAGGTATGAGTACTTCTCGAAGAGGATGTCCCTGGCGTCGTCATCGGTGTCGATCCGGAGAAACAGGTCCCGCTCATCGGTGTCCTCGAGCGTCAGCGTCGACGTCGGGCGCAAGACGAGTTTGGCACCTGCGTCCGACCCGTCCGACCACCACGAGTCGGTGACGTAGTCGAGCACGCGGGCCCGCATCGGATCGACCTCCGGGACCTGGAGAGATTCCGTCGTGGACACGTCCACGACCACCGAGCGCGTGTCGGCGGTGATGGAGACACTCGCCGTGGCGGCACCCGCCTCGATGACGTGACCGGCGAGTTCGGCCACCGCCAGCTCGATCTCGGCCCGTCGACGAGGGGGCAGCTTGGGAAGCGCGTCGAGAACGTGGCTTCGCAGATAGCGGCCAGCGGCGTCGTCGACGTCGAACGAGGCGGTCGTCCTCTCACTCATGCGTTGTCCCGATCCCAATGGTCAGGATTCCGTCTGCGAGATCGACCTCGAGCCCCTCCGGCATGTGGGCGACGGTCGGCTCCGCGATGTCCGACCCCTCGATGGTGAGCAGGCAGCCGTCGCCGGAATCGACTCCCGAAAGGGTGATCGAGTGACCCGAGCGCACCGAGTCAGAAGCTGCATCCGAGACCATGAGCACGACGGCTGTCCTGGCGTCATCGGAGATGTCGATTCGCTCGATGAGTCCTCTGGCGAAGACACGTGCGAGACGCGGAGCGTCGACGTGGGAAGAAACGGTCAGCCGATAGTCGCTCAACGGTCAGCCGGAGGAGATTGCGTCTTCGAGGCTCTGGACCGTGTCGAGTGCGCCGGTGAGGCCGGTGATGGAGATGATCCGCTCCACCGGGCCGTCCGGGATCACGATGCGAAGACGATGGTTGGACTCCTTCAGGCGATTGTGAACCCCGACGAGCGTCCTCAAACCGGTGGAATCCATGAAGGTCACACCCGACAGATCGAGGATCGTGTCCCGATTCTCGGCGAGATGGGCATCGACGGCATCGGCCGTAGCGATGTCGATCTCCCCGGCGGGCTGCACCAACAGCCAGCCGTTCTCGTCCCGTGTCGAGATGTCCATGTCCAAGTCAGGTCCTCCTGAAACAACCTTCGACCCCAAAGTACCATGCGTGGCGTGCATAACTCCAACGACGACGCGCTCCGGGCCTCCACCATCACGCCGTGTGATCTTCGTTCCAGCGGGCTGATTGCGAACCTGGTGACCTCTGCCGCGGACACGAGAGCGATGGGAATCGGCCGTCTCGCCGACCTCCAGACGGCTCTGTTCGAGTCCTACATCGATCTCGTCGAGAGTGTCCAGGCGGATTCGATCCGGGTCGACGTCGACAGGACGGGCGAAGCGATCACGGTTCGGATGGTCGCCATCGAGCCCGAGTGGACCGGGACGCCGAGCTTCCTGGTCCAGCGGGTGCTCGACACCCTGGCGGATCGGGTCGAGACCGGAGAGGGCTCGATCGAATTCGAGTTCCTCGCCTGACCCCCGGACATCGGGAATGGATTGGTCCGAGCCTCCAGGGGGTAACTCGGCCACATGACGACCACGCATCCTGAGCGGCTTCGCGCTCACGGGCCGCCCGATCCGTCGAAAGGCAGCTTCACCCTCTATTGGATGAGCAGCGCCGTCCGGACTCACGACAACGAGGCCCTCGAACACGCAATCGGGCGGGCCAACGAGACCGGCAAGCGGCTCGCCGTACTGTTCGTGCTGGATCCAAGCTATCCCGAAGCCCAGCGGCGTCACTTCGACTTTCTCGTCGATGGTCTGCACGCCGTCGCAACCGGACTGGATCAACGCAACATCGCCTTGGTGGTCAGGATCGGGGACATCGCCGATCAGGTCGTCGACGTGGCCGGTGACGCCACCGAAATCGTCACCGACCGCACCTATCTCCGTCACCAGCGCTCCACGCTGGAGAAAGTCGTCGAACGCACCGGCAAGAGAGTCACCGAGGTCGAGGGCGCCGTGGTGGTGCCCACCCACGTCGTGTCCGACAAGCGTGAGTACGCAGCAAGAACGATCAGACCCAAGATCCACCGCCATCTGGACGAGTTCCTCCATCTCCCCGACACGGCGACTCTCGACAAGAAGAGCAGCAACCTCTCCATCCCCGGCGCCAGCCGATCCGACATCCAGGCTTCGGTCGAAGCGGCGGATGAAGGAGCAGAGGTCCGAACCCGCACGAGGCTCTTCGAGGGCGGCCAACACCAGGCGCGTGCGACCCTTCGCGCCTTCGTCGACGAGCTGCTTCCCACCTACGACGACCAGCGGAACAGACCCGAGAGCCGCAATGTGTCACACATGTCGATGTACCTCCACTTCGGTCACATCTCGCCCGTCAGGGTGGCGACCGAGATCGCAGGATCGGGAGCGGACGAGGCGATGATCGACGCGTACCTCGAAGAGCTCGTCGTGCGACGGGAACTCGGGTTCAACTACGTCGAATTCGAGACCGACTACGACCGATACTCCGCACTGCCGGACTGGGCCAAGACGACCTTGGCCGAGCACCGAAACGACCCCCGTGAACACGTCTATACGAGAACCGAGTTCGAGCGGGCCGAGACCCATGACCGGTACTGGAACGCGGCGATGATCCAACTGCGCGAAACCGGTTATCTCCACAACTACATGAGGATGTATTGGGGCAAGAAGATCCTCGAGTGGTCCAACACCCCCGAATACGCCTACAGGACGGTGCTCACCTTGAACAATCGACATCTCTACGACGGGCGCGACCCGAACTCCTTCGGCAACGTCGGGTGGGTCTTCGGTCTGTGGGACCGTGCATGGCAGGAACGGCAGGTGTTCGGCAAGACTCGAACCATGACCGCCTCAGGACTCGAACGCAAGGCCGATCCGGACGAGTACGTGCGGCAGATCTCGGAGACGGTCGGGATCGAGGTGGCCGGATGAGCGAACAGACCGCATCGGTGCCATCCGAGCAATCCGACGTCCGAAGGGTCGTGGTCTTCGGTGCAAGCGGCTACGTCGGCGGACGGCTCATCACCCGCCTGCTCGAAGAGGGTCACGAAGTCGTCGCCACCTCCCGCGACACGACCAAGCTCGACGTGCTGCCATGGGCGGATCAGGTCGAGATCAGACAGGTCGATCTGCTGGACGAAGCGACGATTCCTGCGGCCATCGAGGGCTGTACCGCGGCCTACTACCTCGTCCACTCGATGGGTGGAGGTGAGGGGTATGCGAATCGCGATCGAACAGCCGCACTGAACATGGTGTCGGCGAGCCATGACAGCGACCTGGAACAGATCATCTATCTCAGTGGACTGGGGGATGAAGAGACCGAACTGTCCCAGCATCTGTTGTCGAGACAGGAGGTGGGTCAGATTCTCGCCGCCGGCACCGTTCCCGTGACCGAGCTCCGTGCCGCCGTGGTCATCGGATCCGGGTCACTCTCATTCGAGATGCTCCGATACCTCACAGAGGTGCTCCCGGTGATGATCACACCACGCTGGGTACGAACGAAGTGCCAGCCCATCGCCATCACCGATGTGCTCCACTACCTCATCGCGGTGCTCGACAATCCGGACGCCAGGGGTCGCGTCCTCGAGATCGGCGGCCCCGACGTGCTGACCTACGAGGAGATGATCAAGAAGTACGCCAAGGTGGCCGGACTGAAGCCGAGGACGATCATTCCGGTCCCGGTTCTCAGCCCGGGGCTCTCGGGTCGCTGGATAGGACTGGTCACTCCGCTCTCTCCCGTCACATCAGAGGAACTCGTGCAGAGCCTCCGGAACGAGGTCATCGTCAAGAATCGCCCCATCGCCGACATCATCGAACACGAGCCACTCACCTTCGAACAGGCAGTGGGTCGAGCCCTCGAACGCGTTCACAGCTCGCAGGTTCCCACCCGGTGGTCGCCGGCCGACTGGTCTCCGGCGAAGCCACTCCCCTCCGATCCCGAGTACGCCACCGGCACCGTCCTCACCGACGTCCAACGTGTGGACAGCTGCGCCACCGCAGAGGATCTCTTCTGGGCGTTCTCACGGGTCGGCGGAGCCACCGGCTACTACTCGGCCGGCTGGGCTTGGCACATCCGCGGGCTGATGGATCAGGTGCTCGGCGGAGCGGGCCTACGACGGGGCCGTCGGCACCCTGAAGAGATCAGACGCGGGGAGGCACTCGACTTCTGGAGGGTGGTCGACGTCCGCTCGAACCAGGCCCTCGCCCTCAAGGCAGAGATGAAGGTTCCGGGCGAGGCGTGGCTCGAGTGGGAGATCGAAGACGACGACGGGCAGTGCTCCCTCGTTCAGCGGGCGACCTTCGTGCCCCGTGGGCTGTTCGGAAGGCTCTACTGGTACTCACTCGTCCCGTTCCATGGTTTCGTGTTCCCCCAGATGGCACGCGGCATCGTGTCGGCGGCAGAGGAACGTTGGGACGCACGGGACGGGGAACGCCATTGACGAGATAGCCGATCCGACTCGGTTCGCGATCAGGGCACGGCTTCTCTGGTGTCCAGTCGCACGCCGCGAGTACGATTCGCACCACCCCGCGAGAAGGAACTGATGCAGGAATACACGACCACCGGGTCAGTAGAGGTACCCGAAGACAAGAACCTCACGACCGCGCTCTGGGAGCACGAACAGACCAACGGAACCAAGCCGATCCTCTCGAATCGCGAGGGCTCCGGCCCCTTCGTGGACCTCAGCTACAGCGATATGGCGGAGCAGGTGCGCCGAATCGCCGCCGGCTTCATGGCGCTCGGGCTGGGCGACGGAGACCGCATCTGCCTGTTCTCCCCGACCCGCCACGAGTTCACGCTCTTCGATTACGCCATCTGGGCCGCTGGATGCGCCACGGTCACCATCTATGACTCGTCGTCGGCCGATCAGGTCGACTGGATCGTCTCGGACTCCGGGGCCAAGGCGATCATCTGCGCCACCGACGACCTCAAGAAGGTGTTCCTCGAGCAGGCCGGGGAGCGCGGCACCTGCGAGCATGTGTTCTCGCTCGAGGCCGGCGGCATGGAGGAGCTGGTCGAGAAGGGGTCGGAGATCTCCGACGAAGACGTCCTTGCTCGAGCCAGGTCGGTTGGGCATGACGACCTCGCCACGCTGGTGTACACGTCCGGCACGACCGGGCGTCCCAAGGGCGTGGAGCTGACGGTCTCGAACTTCGTGTGGACCGCGACCCAGCTCGAGGTGATCACCGGCGACGTCATCAACAGCCAGACGTCGACGCTCATGTTCCTGCCGCTGGCACACATCTTCGCAAGACTCGCTCAAGTGGTCTCGATCGAACGAGGATCCAAGATCGCCTTCTCGACCGGCGTGCCACAGCTCATGGAGGAACTCCAGATGGTCCGCCCCACCTGGATGTTCTCGGTCCCCCGTGTGTTCGAGAAGATCTACAACGGTGCGAAGCAGAAAGCCGATGCCGACGGGAAGGGCAAGATCTTCGACCTCGCCACCAAGGTCGCCGTCAACTACTCCAAAGAGCAGCAAGCCGGCAAAGTCTCGCTCCCGACGAAGATCGCCCATTCGGTGTTCGACAAGCTCGTGTACACCAAGCTGCGGGACGTCTTCGGCGGTCAAACGAAGTACGCCATCAGCGGCGGCGCCCCGCTCGGAGAGCGACTCGGGCACTTCTACAACGGCATCGGCATCACGGTCATCGAGGGCTACGGTCTCACTGAAACCAGTGCAGCCACCTCGGCCTCACCTCCAGACTCGATCAAGATCGGCACGGTCGGCAGGCCGATTCCCGGCGCCACCATCGGCATCGCCGACGACGGCGAAGTCCTCATCAAGGGCGGCCACATCATGCGCGGATACTGGCGGAACCCCGAGGCCACCGCCGAGTCGATCGACTCCGATGGCTGGTTCCACAGTGGCGACATCGGCACACTCGACGACGGCTATCTGCGGATCACCGGGCGCAAGAAGGAGATCATCGTCACGGCGGGCGGGAAGAACGTGGCGCCTGCGGTGCTGGAGGACCGACTTCGGAGTCACGCGTTGATCTCGCAGGCGATGGTGGTTGGCGACAACCAGCCGTTCATAGCAACGCTCATCACGATCGATGCGGACGAGTTCCCTCGCTGGGCCGAGGCCAACGGGAAGTCGGGAACCGTTGGCGACAACATCGACGACGAGGATCTCAGGGCTGCCGTGCAAGAGGCGATCGACCACGCCAACAAGGCGGTCTCGAAGGCGGAGTCGATTCGCACGTTCCGGATCCTCCCGAACGACTTCAGCATCGAAGGTGGAGAGCTCACCCCGACGCTGAAGGTCAAGCGCCGTGTCGTGTCCGATCGGTACGTGTCCACCATCGAAGAGATCTACACCAAGTGACGCCGGACGAGCTCGGCGCAGCTCTGGCTGCGTCGGTGCCGTTCGTTGCAACAGTCGGATATCGGGTGACGGAGATCGAGGGTGACCGGGTCACGGTCACCCTCCCGAATCGGGACGACCTGCACAACCACATCGGGACCGCGCACGCCGCCGTGGCGTATGGAGCGGCCGAGACCGCCACCGGCGCCGTGCTCCTCAATGCGATCGGAGACCGTTTCGGCCGAGTCCTCCCGGTTCTCAAGAACGCCGAGATTCGCTACACGGCGCCTGCGGCGGGCGTCGTGTCCGCAGTGGCGACTCCGCGTCGAGCTCCGGCCGACGCCATCGCCGCCTGCCTGGACGAGGGACGAGCTCTCCTCGAAGTCGACTGCATGATCTACAGCGAGGACGGATCGGAGAACGCAAAGGCCTCGTTCACGTGGTATCTCAAGAGCCAGTGACGCAGCGAAGACCCACCGACTCCACTTAAGCGCAGCCATCGAGTGCCGACAGGTCGGCCATGACCGCAGCGCCTTCTTCCGAGAGCGGCACCGTCGTCGCTCGTGCACCCGTGCACGGAGCGAAGACACCGCTCGACCTGAACGAGACGGTTGAGGCGACCGTTGCCGCTGCCAGGGTCGAGTGGCACTCCTACTCGGACTTCGAAATCGCCCTCGACGCCGGCCTTCCGCTCGTGCCGGGGATCGCAGCGTCGATCGAAGGCGTCATCTCAGCACTGATCGACCATGCGGCGGGGGCGATCAAGGACCTCCTCGGCGACTCGGGGACGAAGGGGACGATCGCCATCTCCACCTCCCAGCGCGGTGACATGGCCCAGATCAAGGTCACCGACAACGGGCCCGGCATTGGTGAGGACGCCGCCGCGCAGATCCTCGAGCCGGCGTTCGACGGGACTTCCAACGCCATCCTCGCCGAGTGCCGGACCGCGATCGTCGACGAGCACGGAGGACGGCTCGAGTTCGAGACAGAGCCGGGGGTCGGCACCACTTTCACGGTGTCCCTTCCCCTCGACATCGAGGGGGCCCCGCGTGAGCAACCAACTGAGAGCGATGTTCATCGATGACGACCCCCTGACCCTCGGTGTCCTCAAGCGCATGCTTCGCAACACTCGGGGCTAGATCGAGCCGGTGTTCGTCGACAACGGCAACGATCCCGTCGAGATGCTGGCGTTCGCCTCGTACGACGTGGTCGTGACCGACATCGGAATGCCCGGGATGTCGGGGCTCGAGGTGCTCGAGATCGTTGCGGATGAGCACCCCGACATGCCGCGGCTCGTGCTCTCCGGAAAATCGGCGCGGTCGGACACCTTGCAGGCTGCCGGGCTCGCCCATCAGCACCTCGTGAAACCGTGCAACTCGGACGGCCTGACGAGCGCGATCCAGCGTTCGGTCCGGAAGCGGAGGAGATGGCCGATCCGGAGCTGAGGCGACTCGCCGGTGGCGCTCGATCGCTTCCGTCGGTGCCCGACCTCGATCTCCGCCTGCTCCTGTTCGCTGTGATCGCCCTGGAGGCGGCCGAGCGGCTCCTCGTGCGCTCGACGTCGGGCGCGATCGCCTCGAGTTCGGCACACGAGCACAGCTACGACGAGAAGGGCGGCACGGAACGGGCATCCCCGCTCCAGTCGGCCTCAGCGACGTCGACTGAAGCAGATCCGGGCTCAATCGGACGCCGACACGACCTGATTGAGGCGTGCGAGGAAGTGAATCCAGCCGTTGGTGTAGTCGGAGGCCTCGTCGTCCGATCCGGCATCGTGGCTGATGCGAACCAAGCACCCGCGCGGCGACGGCTTGAAGATCACATCGACCATGCGTGGTGGCAGATCCTCGTGATCCCATTTCCACGTGAAGGCGAGCCGCTGACCCGGCTCGACGCGACGGTACTTCCCGCGCAGGGTCACTTCTGGCTCCTGCCAAAGCATCCGGTACCCCCCATCCGTCACCGGGTCTGTCTCGGCTGCGGTGGGCCACCAAGCCACGAGCAGCTCCGGATCGGTGAAATGCTCGTACACGTCCAGCGGTGAGGCTGGGATCTCCCGCTCGATGTGAACCGTCTGCATGATCGGAACATACCGAATGGATCAGAGCGCTGAGTAGTAGTCGTACCCTCGTTCTGCCCAATAGTCCTCGGGCGGGTCGTCACTGAACCTGATCACACCGATCCGCTTGAGCTGTTTGATGCCGTATTTCAGTGGTGTGGCCAGTCGCAAGGGCGCCCCGTGATCCTGGTCGAGCGGTGCTCCGACCATCTCGTAGACCAACAGCGTCTGGGGGTGGTCCATCGTGGCGCGGTCGTTGCCGACGTAGTAATCCCCGTCCGGTGTCTCCATTGCCACGTACGCCGAGCTTGCATACTCCGGGTAGAGCGCCTGGAAATCCGAGAAGCGCGCGCCGGCCCAGGTGGTGACCTGCGACCAGCCCTCGACGCACTTGTGCTCGATGATCATCTCGTGTTTCGGCAACCGGGCAATGTCTTCGAGCGTGTGATTGCCGATGACCGCACCTGAGGGCGCCTGGACCTCGAGAGACCACGCCGACAGATCGATTTCGGATCGGATGCCGATTCTCCCGTTCACTCTGAGGACCGACGACTCCGACGGCGAGAAGGTCGGGGCGAGATGGTCCTCCCGAAATGTCGAGGACCAGACACGCTCGTTGAGCTGATGGAAGCGCCGGGTGATGTCCGGGATGTTGTCGATCTCGGGCCGCTTCTGCAGTCCATAGAAACCGAGGGCTCCTGCGGCTGCGGCGACACCGCCGGTGAGGAAAGCCCGTCTGGAGATGCCGCGGTACTCGTTTGCATCGATCGTGGGCATGTCGTCGATCTCGGCACGAAGGCGCGCCTCACGCCGACCCGATGTCTGGCTCACGATCGGCCTCCGCTGCGTTCGTAGCCGGTGAGCATGGAGACCAGGTTGCTCCGGCCCGCCCGGACGACCTGGATGAGATGGATGACGAAGAAGGCGACGAAACCCATCGTCGTGAGGAAATGCACCAGGCGGGCCCCTTGATACCCACCGAAGAGAGCGGTGAGCCAACTGAGCTGGATCGGTTTGTAGATGGCGAATCCAGAGATGACGACGAGACCACCCATCAGAATCACTGCGGTGTACATGACTCGCTGAGCCGCGTTGTACTTGCCCTGAACCGGCGAGCCCCGTCGAACCCCGAGATCACGCAGGACCACTGCGATCGCCTCTCTGAAATGGTGCCGATCGGGGACGATCGTGCGCCACCCTCCGGTCCGCAACAGGTAGATCCCATAGGCGATGCCGTTGATCGTGAACAGCCATCCGAAGGTGAAGTGGAAGGCCATGCCCTTCGCCAGCCGGCGTTCGAGCCCGAGCGCCTCGTTGAACCACTCCGGGAACAGCTCGACCGGACCTATCGAATAGGCTCGGTTCGCCCAGTAGATCCGCAGCCCGCTCCAGACCATGATTCCCAGCAGCGGGAAGTTGATCCAATGCATCCACCGGTTCCCGCGTCGATGTTTGAGGATGATGGCGTCCGCGCCGGCGGTGGGCGGCTGCTCCTCGGCAACACTCGTCATGGAGACACCGTACGGCAGCACGTTCACGCAGCCGATCACTTGAGACCATCGTTTCTCGATCGTTCACAAACTGGCGCAGATCTCGACGCCACGCGATAGCGTCGACAGTCACCTTCGAGGAGCGCTGATGAACAGGACCGTCCGAACGATCACTCTGGTTGCGATCGCGACCGTGTTGTTGAGCGCATGCACCGCCGGCACGAATACGGCGGCCGTTGTCGCAGACGGTGGCGCCGGTTTCTGGCTCGGGTTGTGGCACGGCATCATCGCCCCGATCACCTTCGTGATCTCGCTGTTCACCGACGAGATCAACATCTACGAGGTCGCAAACAACGGCAACTGGTACGACTTCGGCTTCGTCCTCGGCGCAGGGATCCTGTTCGGAGGTCGAAGCGGCACCAAGCGGCGCCGCCGCTCGAGGCAGCGGCGCACCGATGGGCGAACGGGTCGACACGAGAGCTGAGCCAGCCAGATCCGGATGGGACTTTCGACCGACCGATAGGGCCGAACGCTGCCGCGAAGGTTCGCGATCTGAGCCAACCTGTGCATTGTCAACAACGACACATGTGATCTGGAGGTCACGCATCATGACAAAGCGGCTCAGACTGCTCGGCATTGTTCTCTCCGTCATCGGCGTGGGGTTCCTCGCCGGCGGCGGCATCGCATACCTTGGCGTCCAGGACGGATACACCTCTCTCGAGAAGTTCTCCGAAGCCCAGAACGTCACGCTCAGCTACAACGACGCAGGAGAACTGGTCGACCGCGGCACCACCGAAGGCGCCCAGGCGATCCTCACCCTCCTCCAAGACGACTGGGGCTACTCGGTCGACTTCGACGAACTCGACCCCGACGACCCGATCGTCAACACCGACACCGAATACATG
>CBDTXZ010000041.1:0-21154 GCA_965364515.1 uncultured bacterium | reverse complement strand
CTTCCAGGGAGTCGATCCCGAGTCACGTGAGATCACGACGCTCGGGCGTGGTGGGTCAGATGCAACCGCCGTGGCACTCGCAGCTGCACTCGGTGCCGACGCCTGCGAGATCTTCACCGATGTCGATGGCGTCTACACCGCCGACCCCCGCATCGTCCCGGCCGCCCGCAAGCTCGACGAGATCTCGTTCGAGGAGATGCTCGAGCTCTCGGCGTCCGGCGCGGGCGTTTTGATGAGCCGCTCCGTCGAGTTCGGACGCCGATTCAATATTCCAATACATGTCCGTTCGTCGTTCAACGACAATCACGGCACCTGGGTGAAGGAGACCACCATGGAACAGGCCGTCATCAGTGGCATCGCCCACGACACGTCCGAGGCCAAGCTCACGATCCGCGGAGTGCCCGACTTTCCCGGTGTCGCTGCTCGACTCTTCGAGCCGATGGCTTCCGCAGACATCAATGTCGACATGATCGTGCAGAACACGTCGACGGACGGCACCACCGACATCTCCTTCACGGTGCCGAAGGCAGTCCTGGGGGAGGCGACGGACATCGCCGGGAAGATCGCAGAGGACGTCCGGGCCAGGTCGGTCGAGGTGGATTCCGCGGTCGGGAAGGTCAGCCTGGTGGGCGCCGGGATGAAGTCGCATCCGGGTGTGGCTGCAGGTGTCTTCCGGGCACTGGCCGACGCGTCGATCAACATCGGAATGATCTCCACCTCGACGATTCGAATCTCTTGCGTGGTCGCCGAGAGTGACACCGAGCGGGCGGTCCAGGTGCTCCACGATCGGTTCAACCCCCCGAACATCTCCGAGGAGGTGGGGGCATGAGCCCCATGAACGTCGGTGTCGTGGGAGCCACCGGTGCGGTGGGCCGGACCATCGTGTCGATTCTCGCCGAGCGCCGTTTCGATGTGAAGGAGATTCGGCTGTTCGCCTCGGCGCGGTCTGCCGGGACCGTGGTCGAGACCCAATGGGGCTCGGTGACGGTCGAGGACCTCGAGACTGCCGATCCTGCCGGGGTGGACATCGCGCTCTTCTCGGCGGGTGGCGACCGCTCGAAGCGATTTGCGCCTCAGTTCGCTGCGGCAGGAGCAGTGGTGATCGACAATTCGTCGGCGTTCCGTATGGATCCGGACATCCCCCTCGTCGTGGCCGATGTCAACGACGAGGCGATCCGCAACCGGCCGCGTGGCATCGTCGCGAATCCGAATTGCACGACCATGGATCTCATGATGGCTGCTGGGCCGCTCCATCGCGCAGCAGGGCTGCGTTCGATGGTTGCAACGTCGTATCAGTCGGTGTCGGGATCGGGGATGGCAGGGATCACGGAGCTGATGCAACAGACCGATGCGCTCCGTTCGGATCCCGACGCGCTTCGCGAGGGTGGCTACGTGAAGCCCCGCTCCGAGGTCTATGTCGCCCCGATCGGATTCAATGTGATTCCCTTCGCCGGGTCCGCGAAGGAGCAGGGATACACCGACGAGGAGTGGAAGCTCGTCAACGAGACTCGCAAGATCTTGGAAGCACCGGACATCGAGATCGAGCCGACGTGTGTGCGGGTGCCAGTGGTCACCGGTCACGGGATCGCTGCGACGATGTGGTTCGAACGTGGAATGGACGTGGCCGAGGCCGTGGCGCTCCTCGAGGCGGCTCCGGGCGTGCAGGCGTGGACCGATGCAGTCCCCACTCCGCTCGACTCGGCGGGTCTGGACGATGTTCTGGTCGGCCGGATCAGGGACACCGTGGGGGCGCCCGGTGGCATCAATCTCTGGGTCGTGGGCGACAACCTCCGCAAAGGCGCCGCGCTGAATGCGGTGCAACTCGCAGAGCTGGTGGCGGCCGAGGGCTGATCAGACGATCGTCACGCCAGTTGGCAGGCTGACGAATCCACCAAGCAGCGATGCCATGGGGTTGTCTGCTTCATCAGACGCCGTGAGCGAATCCAGCGACGTGCCCAGAATCGCCGTCAGGAGTCCGACGAGGTCGACTTCGACCTGAACGGGTTCGACCGTCGGCGCCGGGCTGCCCGTGGACGGGGTGCCGGTTGGACCGGGCCGGGGGGTCGGCTGCGGTGTGGGGCCGGGAGCAGGGGCCGGTGCCGGTGCCGAAGATCCACCGCCGGCACCCTGACAGAACACGACCGATATGTAGAGCCTGCCGTCGGATCCTTGTGCCATCCCGGTGCCCATCGACGTCCATCCAGGGTCGGTGAGTTTGGACCAGTGGCTCGGACTGGCGCGGAACCCGGCGAACACCAGATCGACCGATGGTCCGGCACCGACGATCTCGGCAGCTCTCGAGCAGACTGACGTCAGATGGCTGATCGAGGCGTGACCGATTGCGAGGTTTGCGGCCTGGCGCGCCGCCGACGCATTGGCGGTCGCCTCTGCATCCGCCTGAATCCCGAGACCTCCTCCTCTGGCGTTCGCGACCGCAGCGTCCACCGAATCGGCGGAAGCGGGCAGGGCCCCGAAGCAGAGGACGAGGCACAGCAATGCGGCGATGGGGGCGAGTCGCACGGCGATTGAGGATAGGCCTTTCGGCCTATGAGGCCCAATGCAGCAGGTGACCATTCCGGGTGACTACGCCAAAATGGTCACCCGCCCGGGTCGCACATTGGATGCACTCGAGCCGAGCAGGTATTCTCGGACCATCGGGACGTGGCGCAGCTTGGCAGCGCGCAGCGTTCGGGACGCTGAGGTCGTGGGTTCAAATCCCACCGTCCCGACCAGAGAAACCCCAGGTCAGGGCCGCCCTTCGGGGCGGCCCGCTGGTTTGGGACCGCTTCTCTAGGGTCGGACAGATCTCGCAGTGGGATTGGCGCCGAGTGATCTGGAGGCTTGAAGGCCAGGCCGGCTCGGGTGTGGGCGTCGTGGCATCCTGCAGTCGATGAAGGATTCGACTCGACGTCTTTGGGGGCAGCAAGACCGCCATCCGGGTGACCGGCTGCGACTCTTCGGAGCAGTTGCCGAACTCGTCGGAGACACCCCTGTGTTGTATCCCGGTTCGTTCGTCGATGTCGCTGCTTCGTTCGTCTTCGACAGCGTGACCTACGTCGACAACGACTTTCAGGCCGCCCGGTTCTTCGCCGATGAGGCAGGCGTGGACGAGATCATCGACCGCTACCGCCTTCGTCCGAACACCGCATCCTGGCGTTTCATCGGCGGCGACTATCGGTCTGAGCTCGATGTGGCCGATCACTCGGTAGGCCTGCTGGTCTCCCTTTACGCCGGATTCGTCTCCGAGCACTGCACTCGGTACCTCCGATCGGAAGGGTGGCTGCTCGTCAATTCGAGCCATGGTGATGTCGCAATGGCCTCGATCAGTCCCGAGTACTCCCTCGCCGCCGTGGTCGAGGCCAGATCAAGCGAATACGTGATCACCGAGCGTGATCTGGAGAGTTATCTGATCCCGAAACGACCGACCACGGTCACGCCGGAAGGCCTTCACCGGCGCGGCCGCGGCATCGCCTACACGAGGTCGCCGTTCGGCTACCTGTTTCGGCACCGAACGATCGGGCTCGTATGAGGGCAGCCACTCTGCATGAACGCATCTGTGCACGATCGCGATCGCCGCAATGGACCGCAGGCATCCGAAGCCGTGGTCGCGGCGCTCCGGAGGCGGAGGGTTCAAGAACCCGGCCCCTTTTGTCCGGAACACACCAGGTCCGGGCCGCCGAGAATCAGAACATGCATCGACAGGGTGGCTGGGTGTCCTCTACAGTCGGAGCGTGGCTGGTGAACTCGCCTTGGTGGTCCGCGTGACCGATGCCGAGACGGCCGCCGACCGGCACCCCAGTTCGGTCAGGTGACACGGTGCGCCTGGGGCACAGCGACGCCTGGAGGGTCTTCGAGGAGTCTGCGTCGGCTGTGCTCGGGACGGTGGACGCCGATCGTGGTAGTCATCTCGTGCCGGTCGTCTTCACGACGATCGGCGACGACCGAATCGTGATTCCGGTCGACGGCAAGCCGAAACGCACGCGCCGGCTCCGTCGCCTCGCCAACATCGAATCGGATCCGCGGGTCGTACTCCTCGCTGATCACTATGCCGACGACTGGAGTCTCCTGTGGTGGGTCAGGGTCGACGGCCTCGCGGGCGTCGTGACGGCGGTCGAGCAGGAGGTCGAGCGTCGACATCGCGACCGGTACTCGCAATCGGCAGGTCAGCTGCTCGGGCCCTGGATAGATGTCACGGTCGAACGCGTCAGCGGCTGGTCGGCGACCTGAGACCCGTGTCGGTTTGGTCGGCCGTCCATGTGCACCACGGATGCCGGTCGTGCTCCGGCTGTGGGAATCGCCGTGCGGGCAGTCGTAGGATCTGATCCGAAACCATCGCAGTGCCGGGCACCCGGCGTGAGAGGTCCGAGATGTCCATCGAGAAGATCAACCCACCAGCGATTCATCAGCCGAGCGGATACACCCATGTGGTCCGAGCGACCGGATCGACGACGCTGTACATCAGCGGTCAGGTCGGCATCAGACCCGATGGCAGCGTCGCAGACGGGCTTGCGGACCAGGCCATCGTGGCCTTCGAGAACCTCGGAGCAGCTCTGGCGGCTGGAGGCGGCACCCCGGCAGATGTCGCCCGGATCACCACCTACGTGGTCGGATACACCGAGGCCTCCCGTGCCCAGTTCATCGAGGGCCGCCGTCGGCTGTTTGGCGACGTCTCGCCGGCCGCCAGCACCCTGATCGGAGTGGCTGCCCTCGCTCGGCCGGACCTGCTCATCGAGGTCGAGGCGATCGCCGTTCTCGACTGAGAGGCGGGCGCCGCGGGTCTTCGAGATCTGAAACGGTTCTCAGGCGCCGATACCGACACCGTCGAGCCAACGCCGGTCGTCCCTCGTATAGATGGCACCGAGAGACTCGAGCCGTTCTCGTTCTTCGGCGATCGCTCGTCTCGCCAGGTGGAGTTCCCAGTGTGCCTCTGCCAGAAGCTCCACCGTTTCAGTGGAGCGATCGACCGAGTGATACCGCTCGACGGCGGTCACGAGCCTCCGATAGAGAGTGTCGAACGAAGCAGCGATCACTGAGCGGCCTGCTCGTTCCGTCTGGCTGTTCCTTCCGAGGTCGCCGTGACCTGGAGTCGATCGATGCGACGGCGATCCATTCGGATGATCCGGAACACATATCCGTCGATCTCGGTCTCCTCGCCCGCAGTCGGAATCCGACCGGCGAATGCCAGATAGAGGCCACCCACGGACGAATAGGGCCCATCCGGAAGGTCGTGGCCCATGGCCTCTTCGAGATCCTCTACGGGGACCCGGCCCTCGACGACCCACTGGTCTTCGCCCATCGCGATGATCGTGGGTTCTTTGGGGTCGTATTCGTCCTGGATGTCGCCGACCAACTCTGCGATCAGGTCTTTGACGGTGACGATTCCCTCCACACCACCGTGCTCGTCGACCACGACGCCGAAGCTGATCTTCTGACGTCGGAGTTGCTGCAGCGCGGACAGAACGGGTGTCGACTCAGGGACGAACACAGGCTCGCGCAGGAACCTGTCGATCGCTCCGTCGGATGGTTGGCGCACCATGTCCTTCATGTAGAGGATGCCGACCACGTCGTCGAGCGTCCCTCCGGTCTTGACGACCGGGAAGCGACTGTGCGCGTGGATCGTCACCGCTTTCCTGGCGGTCCTCTCGGCGTCCCCGGCTTCGAGGGCGACCACCTCCAGTCGCGGCGTCATGACGTCGCGCACCGGCCGGTCTGCGAGGTCGAAGAGCGATTCGAGGATCTGGCGTTCTGCGGCATCGATCTCGCCTGCCTCGTGCGACATCGCGGCGAGTGCCATGATGTCCTGCTCGGTGGCAGCCGATACCGAGTCGGCGCTCACGCCGAACAGACGCAGAATGCGCCGGCTGATCCCCACGAAGACCTTTGCCACCGGGTCCAGCACCTTCCCCAGCCACCAGAGCGTTGGCGCCACGAACAGGCCGAATTGCTCCGGTCTCCGCGAAGCCAGCGTCTTGGGTGTGATCTCGCCGACCACGAGGACGACGGCCGTGACCACGAGTGTCGCCAGCCATGGCCCGAGAGCCTCTCCTGTGCTTCGCCCCATGACGGCGCTGACGAAGTCGATGGCGAGCGTGGTTGCGACCGAGGCGCCGAGGATGTTGACGAAGTTGTTGGCGATGAGCAGGGTGCCGAGCGTCGATTCGGTATCGGCCACGAGCGATGCGAGGCGCCGACCGCGCGTTCCTCGATCGGACAGTTGCGTGGCGCGTTCGCGCGGGAGTGCGAAGATGGCCGTCTCGGAGCCAGAGAAGAATCCCGAGGCTCCGATGCAGACCGACAGGATGCCAACCAGGACGATCTGCAGGGGTGTCACGGAGCGCTCAGCTCGACGCCTCCGGAAGGAGATGTGTCATCACTTCGCGGAGTTGCTGGGACGTGAATGGTTTGATGAGATAGGCGTCTGCCCCGGCGCGCTTGGCGAGAAACACGTCGGCGCTGCGGTCGAGCAGCAGCACGATCGGGGCCCGCTCGATCTCAGAGCGGAACATGGCGTCCTTGAGGAGCCTCACGGTCGCCATGCCGCCCGTCGAAGCGACCTGCATGTCGACGGCGAACAGGTCGAACCGCCGGTCTCCGGCCACGTCGGCGATCTCGGCAGGGTCTCCGAGCACGGTGAGCGTCGTGGATGGATCGACCAGCGAGGCGGCAACGTCGTTGCGCACCCACTCGTCGTCGGCGATCAACAGGATGGAAGCCATGGAGGGCCAGCGTAGCGCCCGCATTCCACCCAGGATCGACCGGTCCAACAGCCCGGTACAATCTCTGTTTCGTGAAGTCTCGTCCCCGCCTCGTCTTGATCGCCGCGTTCATCGCGGCGTTTCTGGTGTCCTCGTTCGCGCTGGCGCAGCCCGATGAGAGGACGGTCGACGTCATCGACCTGTCCGGAGTGTGGGACGAGCGGATCATCGGCTTTGCCATGGACTCCATCGAATCGGCCGCTGCGGCCGGGACCGTCGAGTATGTCATCCTGGCCATCGATTCCGAGGGGGTCGTCGCCGGCGAACAGGAGTTGGCCGACCTGGCGGCGCTGGTGGCGAACCCGCCGCTTCCGGTGGTGACCTGGATCGGAGCCTTCCCAGCAAAGGCGTACGGCGGGGCTGCCCAGGTGGCGCTCGCTGCCGATGTCGCACTCGCCGCACCTGGCGCCGAGATCGGATACATCGAGCCGACGATCGCCGGTGACGTCTCCAGCAGTCCGGTCGTCGACGTTTCGCTACTCGCAGATCTGCTCGATACTGCGCGTGTCGTAGAGGACACGGATCTGTTCGACGAGGTCGGGCCGCTCACGGCCGCTCCGCGCCAGGTCGGACAGTTGCTCGACGGCCGGGAGGTCGCAACTGCGAACGGCGCCGTGACGCTGCAGACGATTCGTGAGTTCGAGGGAGGCGTGACGAACCTCGAGACGGTGATCCGAGAGCCGGATCTGGTGGATCAGTTCTTCCGGCTCGCTGCCAGCCCCGAGGCTGCGTTCTTCTTCCTGGTCGCCGGGTTGACGGTCGCCGCCTTCGAGTTCTACGCGATCGGACCTGGCATCGCAGCAGGTACGGCGGCCGTCTCGCTGGTGCTGGCGGGCTACGGGCTCGCAGTGCTACCGGTCCGGTGGTGGGCGGTGATGATGGCGGTGCTCTCGGTCCTGTTGATGTCCTGGTCGTACCAACGGGGCGGGATCTTCCTGTTCACGTGGCTCGGCATCGTCGGGTTGACGCTGGCCGGGTTCTTCTTCACCGACGCCGCACCGCAGATCAGCCCGGGCATCCCGGGAGTGCTGTTGACGGTCGGGTCCGCAGCCTTCTTCTTCCTGCTCGCCATGCCCACCGTGGCTCGCTCGCGATTCTCCACCCAGACCATCGGACGGGAGGGCCTGATCGGGAGGACCGGCTCGGCGGTGTCAGCGCTCACGCCTGACGGCGAGGTCGACATCGACGGCGCGGTCTGGCGGGCGACCTCGCATCGGGAGGCCGGCATCGCTCCCGGTGACCCGATCGAGGTGATCGGCGTGGAGGGATGGTTCCTCGAGGTGGATGTGCCGACCGAGAGTGCCGCCCCCTGACGTCGTATCTTCGATGGTGTGAACGCTTCGTGAAATTCTTTGCCAGATTTCCAGATATTTCCTGGGCAATACTGGAAGGGCTTTCTAGATTCCGTTGCGCCCCGCAACAACGGAGTTGGAGGACATCCGTGAACGACGAATGGCAGCCACGAGGTCTGTGTAGAGGAAACCACGCACACCTCTTCTTCCCTCCCCCCACGTTCGAGCGCAAGGACGACCGTGAGCGCAGGGAGATGCGTGCCAAGGCCATCTGCAACGTCTGCCCGGTCCAGGAGCCGTGCGCCGACTATGCGCTGGCCATCAACGAGCCCTACGGAATCTGGGGTGGCACCAGCGAACAGGATCGCAAGGCCCTGGTCGCAAGCTGACAAACACGAGACCGGACGGGGGGCGGGTCAGGCTGGCCCGCCCTTCGTCATGTCTGCTCGGAGCCGGGTGCCTATCGCTTGCGGCGGGTGTCGCCGGTTCGGACGGTCCGGCCCGTGTCGTCTGTCCACTCCAGGAAGGGGACGGCGTACTTCCTCGACAGCCCGGCTCGATCCTTGAACTCGGAGACGCCAAACGGCTCATCGAAGCTCTCGATGACGGCGAGCAGATCGTCGATCTGCTCGGGGAGGTAGACGAACTCACCTGAGATCTGGACGAATTCCCCGGCCCGGACGGCGGCGTGGAGCAGCGTCGGATCGACACCCAGCTCCGGCACTCGAGGAACGGCGGTCGTGCCGGCCGCTTCGAGGGCGCGCTTGGCTGCGTCGATCGTCGACCTCTGATCGGGTGTGAAGTCGACTGCGAAATCGCGACGGGAGACGAAGGCGCCGTCGAGACCGACCCCGTCCAGAGTGCCGATGAGCGCGCTCACGACTCCGGTGGGAAGTCCGAGGCTCTCTGCCAACTCTGCGATGCCGATGCCGGGCCGCAACGGGTGCTGCTCGTGATATCGGGCCACGGCCTCGATCATCCGCTCTCCGATGCGTTGCTGTTCGAGTCGGCTGAGCCAGACGTTTCCGTGATGGAAGCCGTCCGTCGGTGTCCCGCCGCCGGTGTGCGCCGAGAGTCGATCCGACGAGTCGGTGCCTCGGAACGCCAAGAGGGCGTCGGCCCGGCGGTCAGGGGATGCTTCGAGCGAGTCGATGAGCGCTCTCGTCGATGCGGCGGAGAATCGCTTCGGACGAGGCGGATCCGGATCCACCACCCTGCCACCCCCCACCACCAGTCGCCGCCCGGAGTCGCGAAGGATGAAGCGGTCGCCCATCGCTGTCGGCACCGGATCGTCGAGGTCGATCCGAACGAGCCCACCGTCGATGTGTCGGATGCGCGCCGGCCATGACCCGCTGCCCAGATGGAGGTGGTACGCGCCTCGGTTCGTCAACTCGTCGACGTAGCGGGCTGTCCGAATCGTTGCCACGAACCGGGATGTCGTGAGCCAGTGGCCAGGTCGTGCCAGCATCGATCCGCGTGCAACATCGTCTCGTTCGACTCCGGTCACGTTGACCGCGACCCGCGTGCCTGGGGCGGCCGATTCGAGACTCTGCTCGTGTGACTGGAGACCGCGTACCCGAACGGCGGTACCGGATGGGATCACGACCAGGTCGTCACCGATGGCGAGCGGCCCGTCGAGCAACGTGCCTGTGACCACGGTTCCGGCGCCGGATATCGAGAACGATCGATCGACCCACAGGCGGGCACGATCGCCATCCGCCGGTGGGAGATCCGCGACCAGTCGCTCGAGAACGGCAACCAGTCGATCTATGCCGTCCCCCGTGTGAGCGGACACGGGCACGATCTGGGCGGCCTGGAGCGACGTGTCGTGGAGTTGCTCTTCGATCTCCAGGGTCGCCAGCTCCACGAGGTCGGCGTCCACGCGGTCTGTCTTCGTGAGCGCCACGACCCCGCTTCCGACGTCGAGCAGGTCGAGGACGGCGAGGTGTTCCTCCGACTGTGGCATCCACCCCTCGTCTGCGGCCACGACGAACAACGCGGTGTCGATGGCTTCCACGCCGGCGAGCATGTTCTTGATGAACCGATCGTGCCCGGGCACATCGACGAACGAGACCTCCGATCCGCTCGGCAGATCCATCCAGGCGAAGCCCAGATCGATCGTGAGACCCCGCTCCTGTTCCTCCCGCCACCGGTCGGGCTCGCGTCCGGTCAACCGTTTGATGAGGGTCGACTTGCCGTGATCGACGTGCCCGGCCGTCCCTATGACCGGCATCGTGCGATGGCCTCGACGAGGGAACGGGTGAGGATTCCGTCGATCGACGGATGCACTGCTCGGAGATCCAACAACAGGCGGCCCTTCTCTCGCCGCGCCACCACCGGTACCGAGGTCGACAGCAGTGCCAGGTAGAGGCGATCGGCATCGGGATCGTCGAACGCCAGCACCCGGCTCGGCACCTCCGAACCCGGCACGCTTCCGGCTCCGACCGTCGAATACGCGTCGACGATCTCACACGTCGCGTCGAGGCCTTCCGCCACGGCGACGCACCGTCGCTCCAGATCCTTCGGGTCGACCGTCGCCATCCGCCAGAACGGGAGCTCCTCAGCCCGACCATCCGCATAGAACTCTGCGGTGATCGTGAGTGCGTTGAGCGACGGGCCGTCCAGTCGCATGGCCCGGGAAACAGGATGTCGTCGCAATCGGTTCACCAAGTCGGCATGTCCGACGATGATCCCGGCCTGGGGACCTCCGAAGAGCTTGTCGCCCGAGAACATCGACAGGTGCGCTCCAGCCTCCACCGACTGGCGAACGCCCGGTTCTCCGGCAAGCCACGCCGGGGGAGGGCCACCGAGCCAAGGTGCCCGGGAATCGATCAGGCCGCTGCCGATGTCGAATGCAACCGGGATTCCGGAGTCATCGCCCAACCCGACCAACTCGGACAGTGATGCCTCCTCGGAGAAGCCGGCAACCCGGTAGTTCGACGGATGCACCTTCAACAGCATGGCTGTGTTCTCGGACAGTGCAGATGCGTAGTCGCCGATCCGCGTTCTGTTGGTCGTGCCGACTTCCACGAGTGTGCATCCGGAGGCGGCCATGAGCTCGGGAAGTCGGTAAGAGCCACCGATCTCGATCAGTTCGCCCCGAGAGACAGGCACCTCGCGCTCGTGGGCGAGCGCAGAGAGCGTGAGATACAAGGCGGCGGCGTTGTTGTTGACCACCAGCGCCGCCTCGGCTCCCGTGATGGTGGTGAGCAACGCGTCCAGATACGCCGTCCGCCCTCCACGGTCGCCGGTCGACAAGTCGAGTTCCACGTTTGCGTATCCGGTGGACGTCCATGCTGCGACATCGGCCGCCTTCGGGTGGATGGGAGCGCGTCCGAGGTTGGTGTGCAGAATCACCCCGGTTGCGTTGATCACCCCCCGTGGCCGTGAGCGATGGAGGCTTTCTGCCACCTCGGCCGCATCCGCTGCGGGGTCGGCGTGGCCCCCGTCGGAGATCAACCGGCGGGCGTGGTCGATCGCAGCTCTGGCGATGTCGGTCAGGATGGGCCGAGGCAGCTCAGGAGTGAGCATGCCGACGAGTCGATCGACCGATGGGAGATCGCGGAGGTTCATGCAAGGAGCCTACCGTCGGGCCCGGAATCGGCTTCAGGCCAGCAGGTCTCGCTGGTTCGGGCTCGGAAACCGGGCTCGGAAGCGGGTCGGGCCGACCGAATCGACGAGCCGCTCGAGCTCGGTGTCGAGCAAGCGACGGTGAGCGCGATCGATCGGTCGATTCAATTCGGTTGCGATGGTGCCGTCGCTGCGTTGCGCCCACCCCCCGACGATGGTGCCGTCTGCCCAGATCGTCGGGCCGATGTTCCCGTTCGAGTCCATGACCCTGGCTGCGGTTGCGTCGTCGAGGTACCAGGACCGTTCCTTCCAGCCCATCGGTGTCGGATCGAGCCCGGGCAGCAACGCCACCCAGGGCTCGGGGCTCTCGAGGCGTTCGCGATCGAGCGTGAACCCGGTCGAGCCGTTCTCCAAGGTGACCGCTTCGGCCCCGACGTCCTCCAGGGCCCGCCGCGTCTTCGTGAGGGTCCATCCGGTCCACCACTTCAGATCCGCCTCCGTCCCCGGACCGAATGATTCGAGCCAGCGCCGCACGATCGCCGCAGCCGCCGGGCGCGGGGACCCTCCGGCGATCGGCCGTCCCAGCCATTGCACCGTCTCGTTCCAGGCGTACTCCGAGGAGATCCACGACCCAACCGGCCGTCCGCGAACGATCCTCGCCTCGAATCCAGCGTGGAGCAGCAGTCGAGTGTGCGAGGCGATCGATGCCGGGTTGCGAGTCTCGACTCCCACCACGACCGGCTCGGTCAGGTCTGGTCGAAGGCGGCCGATCTCCCGCGTCGTGATCGGACCGGCCTCGGCGACGAGTGCGACGAGAGCCTCGATGGACTCGTTCATGAACCGCTCGCTCCATCCGATCGCCTTCATCGTTCGCCGTCTTTCGGTGGCGGCGATCTGTTGCGTGTTGGCGGCGTGGGCGTCGATGGCGGTGTCGACGGGCATCACCCAGAGGGTTCTCCGCATGGCGTGGTGCCGCACCAGGCTCCGCTCCTCGTAGAGCGCGGTTTCGAGCGGAGCGAACGTGTCGGTCGTCTGTCTGGCAGCGACCGACAGATAGACCGATGTCGGATCCGAGGAATGCAGCGCCACCACCGAGCGGGCGATCTCGTCGGGGTCCTCGGCGCGGGTCGACGGCGTCAGGCGATGCCTGAGCGCGAGTCTGGCCCTGCGGGCTCGATCATCGATGTCGACCACGCGGCTCATCTCGGCCTCGACGGTAGGGTGACGCGTGTGTGGAAGTATGTGATCTTCATCGGCATCCCGATCGCCGAGATCTTCGTTCTCGCTCAACTCAGCGATGTCATCGGGATCGGCCCGACGATCCTTCTCGTGATCGTCACCGGCATCGTGGGGGCCAGAATGGTCGTGGCGCAGGGCCGAATCGTCTGGCAGTCCTTCCGGCTCCGGCTCGCGACGGGTGAGATACCGGACACCGAGGTGGCGCACGGAGCGATGCTCATATTCGCCGGAGCCGTCCTGCTCACACCAGGCATCATCACCGACGCGGTCGGTCTGCTCCTCCTCGTGCCTTCGATCAGGGAGTTCCTCAGAGTCAGGTTCTTCAGGACCATGCGGATCTTCGTCAGATGAGCGACGCTCGTCCGGCGTCCACGGTCATCGTGCTCCGGGACACGACGGGCGGGCTCGAAGTGCTGCTCGGGCGACGTCCCGTCCACCAGGCGTTCGGTGGAGCGTGGGTCTTCCCGGGGGGAGCGGTGGATCCCGAAGACCACGAGCACGATCTCACGGGGATCGTGGGGCCGGACGCCGCTTGGCGCGCTGCTGCCCTTCGTGAGGTGGCCGAGGAGGTCGGCATCTACCTCACCGACCCAGAGGTCATGAGCGACGTCGCGCTCCACGGCCGAGCCGTCCATGAGCACGTCCGTCGGAGCGGAGCGTCCTGGGTCTCCGAACGGCTCTCGTATCTGTCGAACTGGGTGACCCCAGAAGGGCTGCCCAAACGTTTCGACACCCGCTTCTTCCTGGCCGTCGTCGAAGCCGAGACCCTCGGCCCGATCAGCTCCGAACTCGAGACGGTCGAATGGATGTCTCCCTCGGCAGCGATCCAGCGTCACGAGGCCGGCGAGATCGAGCTCATCTTGCCGACGATCGCCCATCTCCGGATGCTCCTCCCGTTCGATTCTGCCGCCGAGGCGAATGCCTCCGCCCGTTCCCAGGAGCGGGTGGATCCCGTACAGCCGCGCATCGTGCGTCGCGACGGGAGAGTCGACATCGAGATGACGTGATGAAGGGGCTCCGAATCGAGCGGGTGCTCGCTCCGAACCCTGGGCCCTACACGGGGCCGGGAACCAACACGTGGGTGGTCGGTGATGCCAGTTCGGTCATCGTCATCGATCCGGGACCGGTGATCTCGTCGCACCACGCAGCCATCCTCGACGCCGTGGGTGAGCGGAGCGTCTCATCGGTGGTCGTCACTCACACCCATGTCGACCATGCTCCGCTCGCCAACCCGCTGGCGAGGGACGTTGGCAGCCCGGCGGTCGGATACGCCCCGGGCCCGGACTTCCATCCCGATCTCACCATCGAAGAGGGCTCGACGATCGATGTAGCCGGTCGGGCACTGGTCGTGGTCCACACTCCCGGCCACTCCGCGGATCACGTGTGTTTTCGCCTCGGCAATGCGCTCTTCACCGGAGATCACATCATGGGAGGCTCCTCGGTCATGGTCGAGGACATGGGTCCCTACCTGGAGTCGCTTCGTCGCATCCATCACACCGGGCTCGAGCGCATGTACCCGGGCCACGGCGAGGAGATGGACGCGCCCGATGCCGTCATCTCCTGGTACCTGGCGCACCGGATGGAACGGGAGCGTCAGATCCTCGAGGCGATCGCAGAAGGGGCAGCGTCGGTCGGGGAGATCGTCGAGACCGTGTACGCAGACGTCGACACCGCCCTGCATCCACTGGCAGCCAGATCGGTCGTGGCCCATCTGCGGAAACTCGACGCCGATGGCAAGGTCGAACGAGCCGGAGACGAGTGGTCCGACACCGTTGTGATCGTCGATGCCGGGTGAATGACTAGTCCCTTCGGAACCGGTCAGAATGGGATAGCGGCCAGGCTCCGGATACGCCATCATTGCTGGTGTGTCCGAGAGGGCGGGCTGGGAGGCTTTTCCGCCGACCGATCGACACACCGACAACGACACACAAGTTTCGAAGCCCCGTTATCCCCCTTTCAGGGCTTCGATTTGCACGAGAGCCTGGCTTCCCCCGCTGGCTCTCGTGCTTTTTGTATGGCCTGCTTCTTGTTGGGCCTGGCGAGCGAGGCTCCTACGCGGGAATCTCGAGGTCGTCGAGGAGTTTGGCGATGCGGCCGGTGCAGGTCTCGTCTGCGGCGGGTGGGAGCAACTCGACGAGGCGCGCGGCGATCTCGGTGAATGCAACCGCGGCCGGATTGTCCGGCTGACCTGCCGTGACGGGGACGCCGTCGTCGCCACCGTTGACGACGGCTGGGTTGAGCGGGACGTTGCCCATCAACGGGACGTTCAGGTCCGTCGCCAACTCTCGTCCACCACCAGAGCCGAACAGGTCGTAGCTGTCTCCGTGGTCACAGGTGAAGCCCGACATGTTCTCCACGACACCGATGATCGGCATGTACGAGCGCCGGGCCATGTCTGCGACCCGGACCGCCACCTTCTGGGCAGCCTTCTGCGGGGTGGTGACGACGACCATCTCGGCCTGCGGGAGCAGACGAGAGAGAGCCATCTGGATGTCGCCGGTACCCGGCGGCATGTCGATCACCAGGTAGTCGAGCTCACCCCAGGCGACCTGTCCGAGGAACTGCTCGAGCGCCTTCGAGAGCATGAGACCTCGCCACATGAGGGCGGTTTCCTCGGAGTCGATGATGAGCCCGGTCGACACGATCTTGATGCCATGGACCGTTGCCGGCTCGATGAGCCGCGTCTCGTCGTCTGCCTCGAGCCGCGTTTCGGCTCCGAGCATGCGAGGGATCGAGAATCCCCAGATGTCGGCATCGAGGAGGCCGACCCGGAAACCCTGCCGCTCGAGGGCGATGGCCAGGTTGACGCTGACCGAGGACTTCCCGACGCCGCCCTTGCCGGAGCTCACGGCCACGACGCGGGTCAGCGGCGACACCTGTGTGGGCTCAGCCTCCTCCCGCGTTCGCTTCCGCACTCCGCTCATGAGCTCTGCGCGCTGTGACTTCGTCATCGCCGTGGTCGTGATCGTCACATCGCTGACCCCGCGGATGGATTTGATCTTCCGGGTCGTGTCCGTCTCGATCTGATTCCGCATGGGACATTCGGCGATCGTCAGGGCGATCCCGACGTCGACGTGGCCATCGGCCGACACCGAGACGGACGAGACCATCCCGAGATCGACGATGTTTCCGCCGAGCTCTGGGTCGACCACACCCCGGAGGGCATCGGTGATCTGTTCTTCCGTGGGCATGACACGCAGGCTAACCAGACCCGTCACCAAGCCGTATCTCGCGTCCTCCCTGCATCCGCATGGACGTGCTGTCGGCATTCGGCCATAAGTCATCGACGAGAGTCGAGGGTCGTTCGACCGGGTGCCCGGGGGGTGAAACGTGCAGACGGGAATTCCATTGCGCGCTCAGGTTGTTACCATCTCCACAGGCGAAAGAGGTTTCACATGACACAGATTCTCAGCATCAAGTCCAACAAGCCGATACAGACGGTCAACCTCACCGACAACGCGATCAGCAAAGTCGGTGAGTTGATCGCAGCCGAAGGTGAGGACGCGCTCGCTCTGAGGATGGCGGTTCGGCCGGGCGGCTGTTCGGGGTTCTCGTATGAGATGTTCTTCGATTCCGAGGTCGAAGATGCAGACATCGTGGAGGAGTTCGGAGACGTCCGGGTCGTCGTCGACCCCCAGAGCGCAGAGCGTCTCCGTGGCTCGACCCTCGATTATCGAGACGGTCTCATGGGTGCAGGATTTGCGATCGACAACCCCAATGTGACCAAGAGCTGCGGCTGCGGTAACAGCTTCGCCTGACCGATCGGACGGGATCGCAGGTCCCTCACCGAGTGACACCGCAAAACCCGCCGGCCGGCGGGTTTTGCTTCGTCTCTGATCGCTACGTTTGGTGGAGACGGGCTCGAGATGGCCCCGACCCCAGGAAGGAACTCACACCATGCCGAAACAGGTCCCCACGCTCTCCGGGGCGCCGGCGCCGGTCGCCCCGTACTCCGTCGTCACCGAGGCGAACGGATTCGTCTTCGTGAGCGGCCAGGTCGCCATCGATCCGAGTGGTGCCTCGACCCCCGATGACGTGGCCGGCCAGACCGAGCTCATCATGAAGAACATCGGCAAGATCCTCGCAGATGTCGGCCTCGACTATCCCGACATCGTCAAGACGACGATCTTCCTCGCAGACATCGCCGACTACGGGACGATCAACGAGATCTACGGTGGCTACTTTCCCGACGATCCGCCCGCTCGTTCCGCAGTCCAGGTCGCAGCCCTCCCGAGGCCGGAGTTCCTGGTCGAGATCGAACTGGTGGCCTGCCGATGATCAGCCGAAGCGACGTTCTCGCACATTTCGAGATCGATGACCAGAACTCGGGAGCCTTCGGTGGAACCTGGCTCGATACGTCCGGTCCCTCCTTCGACTCGGTGGATCCGTCGACCGGCGAGGTCCTCGCCACCGTCACGGGTGCAACGCTCGAGGAGTACGGATCGGTGGTCGACGCCGCGACCCACGTGTTCGACGAGTGGCGGATGGTTCCTGCGCCCCAGCGGGGCGAGTATGTCCGTCGGATCGGGAATGCGTTGAGGGAGCACAAGGAGCCCCTGGGAGCGCTCGTCTCGATGGAGATGGGCAAGATCCTCCCCGAGGGCCTCGGGGAAGTGCAGGAGATGATCGACATCTGCGATTTCGCCGTCGGGCTCTCGAGGCAGCTCTACGGGCTGACCATGGCGTCGGAGCGCCCCCGGCATCGGATGTACGAGCAGTGGCATCCGCTCGGGCCGGTGGGCGTCATCTCTGCGTTCAACTTCCCGGTCGCCGTCTGGTCGTGGAATGCCACCATTGCTTCCGTCTGCGGTGACCCGCTGGTGTGGAAGCCGTCCGAGCGGACGCCGCTCACGGCCATCGCAGTCACGCGAATCGTTCAGTCGGTCATGGAAGGCTCAGGCTTCGAGGCGGTCTTCAACCTCGTGGTCGGCGATGGGCCGACGATCGGTGACGCGATGTCCCGCGACCGGAGGCTCCCGTTGATCTCCGCGACGGGTTCGTGCCGGATGGGGAGGATTCTCGGACCGATCGTATCCGAGCGGTTGGGTCGATCGATTCTCGAGCTCGGCGGGAACAACGCCATCATCGTGATGGATGACGCCGATCCGGATCTCGCCGTCCGTGCTGCGCTCTTCAGCGCCGTCGGCACCGCCGGTCAGCGGTGCACGTCTCTGCGACGCCTGATCGTCCAGCGCGGGATCGCCGACCAACTCGTCGGGCGCCTCGCTGCCGCCTATCAGCAGGTGACCATCGGCGATCCACTCGAGGACGGCATCCTCATGGGCCCGCTCGCAGGCGGGAGAGCCGTCGACGAGATGATGGCCGCTCTCGAAGCCGCGGTCGACCAGGGTGGTGAGATCGTCACGGGTGGCAAGGCACTCGAGGGGGACGGGTTCTACGTCGAGCCGACGATCGTCCGGATCGGAGCCGATGCTCCGATCGTCGGCACGGAGACCTTCGCACCCATCCTGTACGTCATCGAGTTCGACACCCTCGAAGAGGCGATCGCCATCCAGAACGGAGTCGACCAGGGTCTGTCGTCTGCGATCTTCACGGACTCGCTCGGACATGCCGAGACGTTCCTCTCCCACATCGGCTCCGACTGCGGCATCGCAAATGTGAACATCGGGACGTCTGGCGCCGAGATCGGCGGAGCCTTCGGTGGGGAGAAGGACACCGGCGGTGGCCGCGAGGCCGGTTCGGACGCATGGAAGGCCTACATGCGACGACAGACGACGACGATCAACTGGGGTGGCGACCTTCCACTTGCCCAAGGCATCGAGTTCGGATGAACGAAACCGAGCTCCTCGTTGGCCTCGCGGCGATCTTCGTCTTCGGGGTGGGAGCTCAGTGGGTCGCCGCTCGACTGCGGATGCCCTCAATCTTGCTGTTGCTGATGCTCGGCTTCATCGCAGGACCGGTGACCGGAATCGTCCGGCCTGACGAGATGTTCGGCGACATCTTCTTCTCCATCGTGCCTCTGGCCGTGGGAGTGATCCTGTTCGAAGGTGGAGCCACCCTCCACCTGTCCGACGTGACAGGACACGGCACCGTCGTACGCCGGCTCATCACGTGGGGAGTCCTCGTCGTCTGGGGCCTCGCTGCGGTCGCAGGGGTGTGGATTCTCGGCCTGGACACCGGGATGGCCATTCTGCTGGGAGCGGTCGTCACCGTATCCGGACCCACCGTTGTCGGCCCGCTTCTGCGGTCCGTGAAGCCGAGCAAACGGGTGCGCACGATCCTCAACTGGGAGGGGATCTTGATCGATCCCGTCGGAGCGATTCTCGCGGTGATCGTGTTCGATCTGCTGATCGAGGGCGATGGCTCGCTCGAGGGGGGAATCACGGGCCTGCTTGCGACGCTCGGTGCCGGAGCACTCGTTGGTTTGGCCGGCGCGGGGCTCATCGTTGTGCTCCTGAAACGATATCTGATTCCCGACCGGCTGCAGCCGGCCACGATGCTCATGTTCGTTCTTGCGGCGTTCGCGATCAGCGATCTCATTCGCCACGAATCCGGCCTCGTCGCCGTCACGCTGATGGGCATGGCTCTGGCGAACCAGAACTTCACACCGGTCGACCGGATCGTCGAGTTCAAGGAGGTCCTGCGGGATCTGCTGATCGGAGCGCTGTTCATCATGCTGGCTGCGCGCCTGGAAATCGAGGAGATCACATCGGTGGGGTGGCGGGAGTTCGCGTTCCTCGCCGTGCTGGTGCTGGTTGCCCGCCCAGTCGGTGTGTTCCTGTCGACGTGGGGAGCGGATCTGGAACTCAAAGAGAAGCTGTTCATGAGCTGGGTCGCTCCGAGAGGAATCGTCGCAGCAGCCGTGGCTTCCGTGTTCGCCATCGGCCTCGAAGCCGCAGGGGTGGCGGGTGCCGAACGGCTCGTGCCGCTGGTGTTCTTCGTGATCATCGGGACCGTCGCCCTGTATTCATTGACGGCGAGGATGGTCGGGGCGGCGCTCGGGGTGGTCGAACAGGAGCCGTCAGGGCTCTTGATCATTGGCGCAAACCCGGTGACACGACAGCTCGCCAAGACTCTCGCCGGATTGGGAGTTCCCGTTTCGATGGTTGCGTCGAACCACTCCGAGCTCACCAAGGCCAGGCTGGAAGGGCTCGACGCCTACCGGGCGAGCGTGCTCGCCGACGAGGCCGAGGACGATGAGAATCTCGTTCTCGTGGCCACACCGAACGACGAGTTCAACGCCTTGGCAACGATGAACTCGATCGAGGCGAGAGGTCGGTCGCGAGTGTTCCAGCTTGCGCCGACAGTCGGAAGCGACCAAGTGGCACAACGTCGGCGTGGCCGGACGCTCGGATCGGCGACGTTCAGTTTCGTCGAGGCTTCGGAGCAGATGCTTGCCGGCGGCTCTTTCCGCGCCACCCCGATGACCGAGGAGTTCAGCTTGGCCGATTACCGGGCGGAGCACGGCAGCAACGCCACACCGTTGTTCGTGGTGAAGGGAAAGGAGATCATCGACGTGTTCACAGACGAAGGCTCACCTGCCGTGGCTGCAGGGGAGAGCGTCGTCGCGCTCGTCGCCGGGAACGAGTGGGATGCGCCATCGGTCGACCACGATGAGATCCGACAAACACTCGAGCAGTCCCGGCCACACGAGCAGCAGGATCCGGCGATCTAGACCTGTCAGCCGAAGCGGTAGCCCACCGACCGGACGGTGACGATCCAGCTCGCCCGCTCTTCGCCGAGTTTCGCCCGCAGGCGACGGACGTGCACATCGACGGTCCGGGCACCACCGAAGTAGTCGTAGCCCCAGACCTTCGACAGCAGCTGCTCTCGGGTCCACACCCTGCCCCGGTGCTCGACGAAGAACCGGAGGAGCTCGTACTCCATGTAGGTGAGATCGAGCGGCTCATCGGTGAGAGTCGCCTGGTACGTGAGCGGGTTGAGCACGAGATCCTCGAAGCTGAGGGTCGTCTCAGGACCGGTTGCGGTTTCGGCCAGTCGGCGGAGCCTGACGGCGATCTCGGACGAGTCCGGAGGATGAGCTATGAAGTCGGCTACTCCGTTCGCCTGCTCGATCAGCGGGAACTGGGCGGTGTGGGCGACGGCCAGAACGGGCAGCCCGCTCGCTTCGACCATCTCTTCGATATGGCGCAGCCGCCGCATCGGCTCGTCGCCGAGGTCGACGACCAGAACCGACCACTGCGACACCATGTCGGCAGTCGCCAGTTCGAGACTGTCGACATGGACCGGTCGGACGCCTCCGATCGCCAGTGCGGCGGCCAACTCCTCTGAGCAGTCCTTGGGGTAGAGCGCTACTTCCATGCTGGGCCCATCAAA
>CBDTXZ010000040.1:0-21305 GCA_965364515.1 uncultured bacterium | reverse complement strand
CCTCGGCTTGCGGGCGATGCTGAGGATCATCTCGAGCCGACTCTTCACCGCGCTGGATGCAGCCACCAACCTCGTGCCCCGAATGACCGCAACCCGATTCGGCGTCGGCCGTCACCTCGACCGAGCCGACAGAGAGGCGTTTCTCGGGCCGTTCCGTGATCCCTCGGTGCGTCGGAGATTCCACGGAGCGATCAGATCCCTCGTCAACGACCCCGAGTTCACAGACACGGTCGAGGACACGACGAGCGTGGCGCTCGGCGGGCTGCCGGTGCTCACGGTGTTCGGGGAGCACAACGATCCGTTCGGATTTCAGCCTCGGCACGCGCGCACCTTCGAGGATCACGAAAGCGTGGTCGTGGCCGGGGGCAACCACTTCCCGATGATGGACGACCCGGATCTCTTCGCCAGGTCGATTCGGGAGTGGCATCGCCGAAAGGTGGAGGTGCCCGCGTCGACCCGGTGACCGGTCGGTGGGGCGCGTCGTCGCGCCCCACCGGACGGCCGATTAGGTTCACCGCGATGAAGGTCAACCCGATCCTCGATGAGCTCGGCAGTCACGGGGTGGCGGCCGTCCAGCAGCGTGCGCGAGATCTTCGAGCCTCGGGGAGGCCGATCATCGACTTCTCGATCGGCGACCCACGCGAGCCCACACCTCGGATGATCCCCGAAGCCCTGATCTCTGCTGTGCCAGAGGTCAGCCAGTACCCGACGACCAAGGGACTGCCAGCGTTGCGCACTGCGATCGCCGAATACGTCAAGCGTCGATTCGGCGTCGATGTCGATCCCGAGACTCAGATCATGCCCACGTCGGGATCCAAGGAGGCGATCTTCTCGACCCCGTTGGCGTTCATCGATCGAACCCGGCGTGACGTTGTCAGCTGGCCCACGCCGGGGTATCCGATCTACGAGCGGGGAGCGAGGCTCGCCGGGGCGATCGGGAACCCGGTTCGCCTCGAAGGCGACTTCGTGTTCCGTCCCGAGATGATCGACGACGGCGCCTGGGGGGCCTCGGTCCTGGTGTGGACGTGTTCCCCCCACAACCCGGCAGGCACGGTGATGGATCGCGGCACCGTCGAAGGCTTCGTGGCGCGGGCGCGTGAGTCGGACACCTGGTTGTGTGCGGACGAGTGCTACGTCGATCTCTACGAGGACTCCCGACCCGCATCGGTCCTCGAGTTCGCCGGGCCCGAGGCACGTGGAGTGCTGTCGTTCCTGAGCCTGTCGAAACGATCCGGTATGACCGGGTATCGGTCGGGTGCGGTGGTCGGTGATCCGGATGCGATCGCCAGACTGGCGGCGTTGCGAGTGGCAACCGGAACTGCGTCGCCCGAGTTCGTCCAGGCGGCCGCCATCGCCGCCTGGTCCGACGACGAACATGCCGCCGTGCGGCGGGGCATCTTCTCCGACAAACGTCGCGTCCTCCGGGAGGCCTTCGGGGCCGCAGGGCTCGAAGTCGTCGGCTCCGAGGCGGGCCTGTACCTCTGGATGCGGGTCGACGACGACGTCGCAGCGACGGCATCGTTGCTCGACCGCGGGGTGGTGGTGTCACCCGGGCGCGCCTTCGGTGCCGGCGGTGAGGGCTACATTCGACTCGCACTCGTTCCAACACTCGACGAGTGCGCCGAGGCAGCAGAGGCGGTGGTGAGATGTCTGACGTGATCGAAGCGGCGTACGCCGGGAGCATCCCGATCGAGGAGGCGCGCGATGCCGTCGAAGAGACGATCGCAGCTCTCGATCGAGGTGAGATCCGGGTCGCCGAGAAGATCGACGGCGAATGGGTCGTCAACGGATGGATCAAGGAGGCGATCCTCCTCTATTTCCGGTTGAGGGACATGGAGACCTTCGAGGTGGGGCCGTTCGAGTTCCACGACAAGATCCCCATCAAACACGATCTCGCCGGACAGGGAGTTCGGGTCGTCCCGCCCGGAACGGTCCGTTACGGAGCCCACTGTGAACCGGGGTCGATCGTGATGCCCGGCTACGTGAACATCGGTGCGCGCGTCGGCGCAGGCTCGATGGTCGATACCTGGGCGACCGTCGGTAGCTGCGCCCAGATCGGCCGTGACGTCCACCTTGCGGGTGGTGTGGGCATCGGCGGGGTACTGGAGCCTCCGGGCGCCCGCCCGGTCATCATCGAGGACGGGGCGTTCATCGGCAGCCGGTGCATCGTCACCGAAGGCGCCATCGTCGAGGAGGGAGCGGTACTCGGCGCAAACACCACGATCACCGGCTCGATCCCGATCATCGACGTGACCGGTCCCGAGCCCGTCGAGTATCGGGGCCGCGTGCCGGCCGGGGCGGTCGTCGTGCAGGGAACCAGGCCCAAGGAGTTCCCAGCCGGGACCTACCAGCTCCAGTGCGCTCTGATCATCGGGCGGCGGACCGATCGAACCGACGAGAAGACCCAATTGAACGACTTCCTGCGGGATCTCGGGGTCCAGGTGTGAGCGACATCCTCGAGACGGCGCGCTGGCTCGTCGGGATACCCTCGGTGACGGGCGACGAGGAGGCCATCGCCGATGCGATCGCCGGGCGTCTGTCCGACACTCACAGTCCCGACGAAGTCGTGCGCATCGGCAACTCCGTCGTCGCCGGCCGGCGAATCGGGAGACCACTCGTGCTCCTCGTCGGGCACACCGACACGGTGCCGAGCCAGGGAGCGCCGCCTCCGTTCGTCGAAGACGGGCGCCTCCACGGCCTCGGGTCCAGCGACATGAAGGGCGGCGTCGCCGTGATGCTCCATCTGTTGGAGTCCGATGCCGTCCGGTCTGGGCCGTACGACCTCGTGGGCGTGTTCTACGACGCCGAGGAGGGCCCCAGCGCGGAGAACGGGCTCGAGCCGGTGCTCGAGCAACTCGACTGGCTGTCCGAGGCAGAGCTTGCCATCGTCATGGAGCCTTCGGATTCCGAGATCCAGCTGGGCTGTAACGGCGTGGTCAACGCCACGGTCGAGTTCCACGGCAAGTCATCTCACTCGGCCCGCCCCTGGTGGGGTGAGAACGCCGTCTCGAAGGCAGGGGAGTGGCTTGCGCTCATGCATCGGAGAGAGCCGGTCCCGGTTCACATCGACGGCCTCGAATACCGGGAGGTCATGTCGGTGACGATGGCATCGGGCGGGATCGCTCGCAACATCATCCCGGATCGATTCACCCTCAACCTCAACTACAGGTTCAGTCCTGCGAAGACGCTGGATGAGGCGATTCGAGAATTGCAGACGGTGTGTGACGCAGCCGATGCGGTGATCGTGTCGGACACCGCGCCGGCGGGGCCGGTCGACCGCGCTCACCCGCTCGTGACGCGCCTCCACGAGGTCTCCGGCGCCCCATTCAACGCCAAACAGGGGTGGACCGATGTCGCTCGGTTCGGTGTGAGGGGAGTGTTGGGGATCAACTTCGGACCGGGAGAGACCTCACAGGCCCACCAGGCGAATGAGAGTCTGCGCATCACAGATCTCCAGCAGACCCTCGAGGCCCTCTCCGAACTGCTCGGCTGACCGGCTCGGTCAGTCCTCGCGCGGGCGTAAGTCGATGCGAATCGGGAGGGCGCCGGCGGCTGCGGCGAACCAGTTGGGCCAGACCACCACACCGCCGTCCGCGGGGCGGACGAACAGGTCGGTCGGCAGCATCGATGTGATCAGCGCCTCGCGTTCGGTTCCCTGAAGCCTGAATCGGTGCCCCGAGAGAGCTCTCGGCTGGTCGACATCCATCCATTCGCTCCCGTCCACCCGCATCCGGGTCGCCCCCAGGAGGAGCGGAAGCTCGGGGCCGAGGCGTCGGTCGGCCGCTGCGCTCAGGCTGTATTCGAGCTCGAGGGCGCGGTCGGTGCATCCGACGGTGAGGGTCGCCCACCCGTCCGGGTCGCGCAGGGTGAGCGTCACGCCGTCCCTGCTCTCCTCGATCCCGTCGACGACGAGCTCGATCGTCTCGGCGGCATCTGATCCGTCGTGCATGTGGAACAGAAGCCCGGGCGGCTCACCTTCGAGCCATGCAAGTGTCGCTCCCGCCGCCTTGTCGTCGAACACGAGCAGTTCTCCGCCGCTTCTCGGGTCGATCACGAACGAACAGTTCTTGAGCTCGACCTGGACCTCCTCGTGTCCGTCGGCGTCCCAGTCGAGACGCGAGACGCGTGCCCAGTCGTCGGCGCGACGTCTCGAATTGTCGATCTTGGCCCTGGCGGCGATCAGTGCCGAGTGCACTTCCTGGTGGCGGCGTGCCCCGGCCCCGACCGAGAGGTTCTCGACAGAGGCCGCTTCGAGGATGAGGTTCACGATCTCGGCCGCAGGGCGGCGTGGGAGCCTCGTGGCGATCCGGATCAACTTCCTCGCGAGAAGGGGATCCGGATCCATCTGCAGGTCGTCGGTCGGAAACGGTCCTGCGACGAAATGGTTCTCGAGAAAGCGGGTCGGTGTGGTGAGATCGCAATGCGGCAGCGAGGTCACCCGGTCGATTCGCTCTTCGAGCTCGTCGATGGTCGTGTCCCACAGCTGGAGCTCGTCCACCGTCCGGGTCAGATCGACGTCGTCTGCGACCCCGAGGCAGCCGATGACCATGTCGAGATCGACGAGGACTCCTGACCGCGCCTCGGACGTCCGGGTGATGAGACAGCTGAGGTCGGCTTCACTCGCAATCCTCGCCAGCCCGGCGCTCGGAGGCCCCTCGAAGTAGAGGGACGCGCCCTCCAGACCCAGTTCTTGATATCGGTCCGACTCCACGGTCAGAGCAGACTGGACGAACTCGTCTGGCAGGAGCGTCAGCGCAGGCGCGGTCCTGGCGGAGCGGACCCACTCGATACCGGAGGCGCCGAGGCCCTCGATGGTCTCGGGGTCGGCGTCTTCGAGCAGCGACGCAGGCGCGGCGACGGCGGCCACCACCGACCTTCGCTCAGCCAGTGCGGCCAGATCGACGAGATCGTCTCCGGAAGTCGGCCGGACAAACAAGCAGATGTGCATACGGCCGAATCTACCTGTGTCCGTCGGGGGCGAGGGAAGCCGCGCTCTCGAGGTTCCTCGACTGCGGCACGGCAGCTCGAATGGCCGAAACGAGATCGAACCGCGACATGGGCCGTACGCCCCTGCATGTCATGTCGCCTCGCGGGGGACGATGGGCTCGTCGGATTCCGGAGGAGACGCCGATGAAGGTCGCTACCCGGTTGAAGGTACTGACGAGTTCGAGGTGGCGGAAGACCGAGAAGGAGGGCATCTTCTCGGTCGAGCACGAGGACGGCTCGCACTCGTATCTGGCCACGTGGGATGAACACCAGCCCATCAACATCACCGATCCCCTGACCACGAGACGAGCCCGGATCGAGCGAAGCGCCTCGACCTTCGAGGAAGCCTGCCGCCTCCAGGCACGGGGCCAGGAGGCCGAGCGCACGCGGCAGCGCACGTACCCGCAGAGCCGCCCGCAACGCCTCGGCGAACGATTGATGGCCGCCAAATGGTTCGAGTATTGGGTCCGGCGGTAGGGGACGCCGGCGGAGGCCAGCCGGTCGCCGCCGGTTCGTCTCCCGCGTCATCGCCAACCGTGGGCCGTGGGGGAGACCTTGCGTCAGCCTCGCCGGCGAAGGGCGAACGCCAGGACGGGGAGCACGATGAGAGCACTCCTCGGGCGCCAGAGCAGGATGAGCGCGCCGACCCCGAAGAAGAGGTAGGTGCGGGAATCGACCTGGGTCAAGACCGGGAAGGCGATCCAGAGTGCGGACAGCATCAGCCCGATCCGAGCGCTGATGCCCGCATTGGTGTCGTCTCCCCCGAGCGCCAACACGGCAGCGGCACCCAGCGCCGCCACTGCCATCAGTCCGATCGCGATCCGCATCGAGCGAGCCTACGCCCCGGTCGCCGCCGCCCCGAAAGTCCGTCGGGGTGAGCGCTCTACAATCCTTCCGATGCCAATCGACATCGACATCGCCCACGTCGCGAGACTCGCCCGGCTCGATCTCCCCGAAACGGAGCTGGCGACCCTGCGGTCCCAACTGGCGGCGATCCTCGAACACGCAGCCAAGGTCCAGTCGCTCGACACCGAGGGTGTCCAGCCATCGAACCATCCGCTCGGGTTCGTCAACGCGTTCCGTGACGATGTTGTGACCGGCTCACTCGATCGAGACGAGGTCTTGTCGATGGCGCCGGCTTCCCGCGACGGATACTTCGTGACGCCTCCTGCGATGACCCAGGACTGATCGTGTCACTCGCCGATCTCACCATCACCGACGCAGCCGCCGGGTTGCGATCGGGATCACACACCTCCGTCGACCTCACCGAGGCGGTCCTCGAGCGCGCATCGATGACCGAAGCCGAAGTCCACGCCTTTCTGACCATCGATCGTGACGCCGCTCTCGAGGCCGCCGAGACGGCCGATCGCGAGCTGTCGGCCGGTCAGGACCGGGGAACGCTCCACGGCGTGCCGATTGCGCTCAAGGACAACATGTGTCAGCGGGGTGTCGAGACCACGGCTGCGTCCCAGATCCTGGCGGGCTACCGGCCTCCCTACGACGCGACCGTCGTGACTCGGCTCCGCACCGCCGGTGCCGTACTCGTCGGCAAGGCCAATCTGGACGAATTCGCGATGGGCTCTTCGACCGAGAACAGCGCCTACGGCCCCACGAGGAACCCATGGGACACCGGGCGAGTCCCCGGAGGATCGTCCGGTGGCAGTGCCGCCGCCGTCGCCGCCGGCTCGGCGCTGGGGGCGCTCGGCTCGGACACCGGGGGATCGATCCGCCAGCCCGGAAGTCTCTGCGGCGTCGTCGGAATGAAGCCGACCTACGGCACCGTCAGCCGATACGGGCTGATCGCATTCGCCAGCTCTCTGGACCAGATCGGTCCGATCACCCGAACCGTCGACGACTCGATCGCCCTGCTGGAGGCGATCACCGGGCACGACCCGCTCGACGCGACCTCGTGGGCGGGGGAGTACCCCGACCTCGCCGGCCAGATCGACTCCGGCGTGAAGGGCAAGCGGATCGGAGTGGTCAGCGAGTTCTCCGGTGACGGCTACGAGCCGGCCGTCACGACAGCACTGTCCAGGACGCTCGACCAGTTGAGCGACGCCGGGGCCGAGGTCGTCGAAGTGTCACTACCGACGGTCGAACTCGCACTGTCGGCGTACTACCTCATCGCCCCCGCAGAGTGCTCTGCCAACCTGGCTCGATTCGACGGCATCCGCTACGGCCTCCGGGTCGACGGTGAGACGACCGAGGAGATGATGGCGAGGACGAGGGCGGAAGGGTTCGGCCCCGAGGTCATCCGGAGGATCCTGCTCGGGACCTATGCGCTGTCGGCGGGCTACTACGACGCCTTCTATGGTCAGGCCCACAAGGCCCGCACCGTGCTGCGGAACGAGTTCGCGGCCGCCTACGAGCAGGTCGACGTGCTCATGTCGCCGACCTCTCCGACGGTGGCATTCCCGTTCGACGCCAAGTCGGACCCGCTGTCGATGTATCTCTCCGACGTGTGCACCATTCCATCGAATCTGTCCGGCGATCCCGCTGTCTCGGTGCCGGTCGGATTGGACGAGCAGG
The DNA here is from genome assembly GCA_965364515.1 of uncultured bacterium. Lineage (GTDB taxonomy): Bacteria > Actinomycetota > Acidimicrobiia > Spongiisociales > ZC4RG35 > JAHEDH01. The sequence continues at coordinate 13,790 of CBDTXZ010000040.1, read as the reverse complement.
GATTGCCGATCGGAGTCCAAGTCATGGCTCCGGCCATGGGAGAGCCGGTCATGTTCGCCGTCGCCAAAGAGATCGAGCGCCTCGCTGGATTTGCGGCGCGGCCCCGAATGGTCGAGGAGTTGACATGACCAAAACCGCTTGGGAGCCGGTGATCGGGATCGAGGTCCACGTCGAGCTGGCCACCGAATCGAAGATGTTCTGCGGGTGCTCCGTCGGGTTCGGCGAGGACCCGAACACCAACGTCTGTCCGACCTGCCTCGCACTTCCGGGGGCGTTGCCGGTGACCAACGGGCGAGCGATCGAATGGATCACGAAGATCGGTCTCGCGCTCAATTGCGAGATCGCCGAATGGTCCGTCTTTCACCGCAAGAACTACTTCTACGCCGATCTGCCGAAGAACTACCAGATCTCTCAGTACGACGTCCCGGTCTGCCACGACGGTTGGCTCGACATCGACGTGGACGGCGAGACCGTGCGGATCGGGATCGAGCGGGCACACCAGGAGGAGGACACCGGCAAATCGCTTCACGTGGGCGACGGTGGGCGGATTCATGCCGCAACCGAGACGCTGCTCGATTTCAACCGTGCGGGAGTACCGCTCGTCGAGGTCGTCTCGAAGCCGGACATTCGCTCGGCGGCTCAGGCGAGGGCGTATGCCCAGACGCTGAGGGAAGTGGTCGCAGAACTCGACGTCTCCGATGCCCGATTGGAGGAGGGCTCGATTCGCTTCGACGCCAACATCTCGGTCCGGCCCGGGCCGGATGCGGAGTTCGGCACCAAAGTCGAGATCAAGAACATGAACTCGTTCCGTTCGCTGGAGCGCGCCGTCGATTTCGAGATCAAGCGACAGATCGCGGAGCTCGAGGCCGGCGGCACCATCGTCCAGGAGACCCGTCATTGGGACGAAGAGGCCGGTGTCACGTCGTCGATGCGGACCAAGGAGGGCAGCTCGGACTATCGGTATTTCACCGAACCCGACCTTGTGCCAATCGTGGTTTCACCGGAATGGCGCGAAGAGGTTCGGGCGACGATTCCCGAGCTTCCGCATGATCGCAAGAACCGCTATTCGCAGCTCGGGGTCGAACCCCAGACGGCCGCCTCGTTGAGTTCGGCAGACGCGACGCTGCGGCTGCTGTTCGACGAAACGGTTGCCGCGGGCGCGGACCCGCGGACGGCGGGCAACTGGATCAGCGGTGAGGTGGTTGCGTGGATGCGACGTGAGGAGATCGACACCGTCGATGCCGAACCTGCACATCTCGCCGAGATGATCGGGATGATCGAGGCGAACGAGCTGTCTGCTTCGGCGGCCAAGGACGTGCTCGACGGGATTCTTCGTCATGAAGGATCCGCCAGAGAAGTGGCAGAAGCGCGAGACCTGCTCCAGATGACCGACACCTCTGCGATCGAAACCGCCGTCGATGGTGTCCTCGCCGAGCATGCGGATGCCGTGGAGCGCTACCGCGCGGGTGAGCAGAAGATCGTCGGGTTCCTCGTCGGCCAGGTGATGCGAGCCACGCAGGGCAAGGCCGATCCCAAGGCCGTGAATGCCCTCTTGCGGGAGAAGCTCTCCTGAACCTGTTCGGTCGCGAGATCGACGCGGTCGTGTTCGACTGCGACGGCGTGCTGGTCGATTCGGAACCCGTCTCGTTTCGAGCGTGGAAGGATGCACTTGCGCTGCACGGGCACGAACTCACCGAGGAGGAGTTCGAGGCTTCGATCGGGACGACCGACCGGATGGTGGCCGAGACGTGGGCGCCGAGACTCGGCACGTCGGTCGACGTCCTCGACGTTCAGGCAAAGGACGCCTTCCTCGCCCGAGCCGGCGAGCTCGAGGTGTATGCGGATGCGCTCGCCCTCCGAGAGTCACTCGAGATCCCCGTGGCCATCGGCACAAACAGTGCGCGTTGGCGGCTCGACGCAGTGATGGCTGCCACGTCACTCGACCGAATGTTCGAGGTCTCCGTGACCGCCAGCGACGTCGCCGACCCGAAACCTGCACCTGACATCTATGTCAGGGCGTTCTCGGAGATCGGCGTCGACCCTGCGAGGGGGTTGGTCATCGAGGATTCGCCTTCGGGCACCGCTGCGGCGCGTGCTGCAGGAGCATTTGTCGTCGCAGTGGATCGTGGTCTCGTCGATCGTTCGAGTCTGGGCGCGGCGCACCTCCTGGTCGGATCACTTCTTCCGACGGGCTGAGGTGATCGACGATGATCGACTCGGCGGCCTTCGAGATCGCAGCGCAGGTGCTCCTCTCAGGTGTTGTGGCGACGGTCGTTGCCGTTCTCCTCGGTGTTCCCATCGGAGGCTGGTTCGCCGTTGGCAGATCGGGGCGGAGCATCGTCCGATCGGTGATTGCGTTGACGCGGAACGCGGTTCCGATCGCGGTTGTCACCGGCCTGGTCTTCCAGGTCTTGGGGGTCGGGATCACGCTCACGTCGTCGAGGGTGGCCGTGGTCGTCGTTCAGGTGCTGGGCGGTCTGATCATCACAGCCGGATCGACGGCACAGGCGATCCGGCTCCTTCCCCCGAACGTGACCGAGCAACTCGACGCTCTCCGGTTGGATCGCGCGCAGAGGGTGCGGCTGTCGATCGTCGAGGTGTGGCCGGACGTGATGGGAGGCGCCGTGAAGGCCTTTGCCAGTGTCGTGGCGTTCGTCGGTGCCATCTTGGCAGGAGGAGGGCGCCTCGCCGGCGAGACCCGGATCACGTCGCCGGTGATCCGCGACGGGATCGGTCAGAGCTCTGAGATCGGTGCCGGCCTGCTCTTGATCGGCCTCTCGGTCCTCGTCGTCACGGTGCTGTTCTCGGTGAGGCGGACCCGGTGAGCGGGATTCGGCTCGAGGTGGTCGATGGAGTCACGACGGTGGTCGTGGGTCCACCTGATTCCGGGAAGACTGACCTCATCAGGAGCCGATGGATCGAGACCGAGCGGAACGCCGCCTATCAGCCGCAACGGCCGCACTTGTTCAGGGGCCTGATGGGCACCAATCTCGGCCTCGGGCTCAGCGCCGAGCAGTGCGGCCTCGCCGGCCAGTATGCGCGGAGGCTCGGCCTGGAGTCGCTGCTCGCCGAGCCGTCGCTCGCAGCGACCGACGACGAGCGCTCCCGTCTCACGTTGGCTCGCACCTTGGCACGTCCGGAGGCGCTCGTCATCCTGGACGAACCGCTGGGTTCGATCGCCCCGCAGTGGCGCACGTCGGTGATCGAAGTGATTCGTGACGCGCTCGCAGGGCGGACGGCGCTGATTGCGACGGTCGACGCCGATCTCGCAGCGACGGTCGCCGATCGGCTCGCGATCCTGACCGATGGCAGTGTCGCCGCCCAAGGGCCCGTTGCCGATGTCGTGGAATCCGAATGGTGGCCGATCGGGTGATCGTTGGTCGTCGATCACCGGTCAGACTGTCACTGCTCGGTAGGGTTCTTCCGACATGGAACGTTTTACGAAGATCGTCGCCACTCTGGGTCCTGCAGTCGCAGACTCTGAGCGCGTCGCCCAACTGATCGACGCCGGCATCGATGTCGCCCGGCTCAACTTCAGTCATGGTGACTACGACTTGCACCGGTCGTTCACCAAATGGGTGCGCGAGGCGGCCGAGGAGCAGGGACGCGTCGTGGCGGTGCTCCAGGACATCCAGGGACCCAAACTGAGGGTGGGGTCGTTTCCCGGCGGAAGTGTCTTTCTGGACAACGACCAGGTGATCGACCTCCTCCCGGGGCGCCTCGAATCCACTGCACCGAACGAGGTGTACGTCGACTACGAGTATCTGCTCGAAGACGTCGAAGTCGGTGAGCGGATCATCCTGGCCGACGGCCTGATTCGACTCCTCGTCGACGAGATCATGGGTGATCGGCTCAAGGTCACCGTCGAGCAGGGCGGGGAGCTGAAGGACGGCAAGGGGGTCGCCTTCCCGGAGACGAACCTCCGCGTGCCGGCGATCACCGACAAGGACCGCCGCGATCTGGAATTCGGGCGTGAGCTCGAGGTCGACTACGTCGCAGCGAGCTTCGTTCGGACCGGTTCAGACATCCGAGAGATTCGCGAGCTCGCGGGCGGCACGCCGGTCATCGCCAAGATCGAGCTGGCTGCTGCATATGAGAACCTCGACGACATTCTCTCGGAAGCTGCAGGTGCAATGGTCGCCCGCGGGGATCTCGGTGTTCAGCTGCCGCTCGAGCGGATTCCGCTGGTTCAGGCCGACATTCTCGAACGGACCAACGCCGCCGGACTCATCAGCATCACGGCGACGGAGATGCTCGAGTCGATGACGCATTCGCCGCGGCCGACCCGTGCGGAAGCCACCGACGTCGCCAACGCCGTGTTCACGGGCACCGACGCAGTGATGCTGTCCGCCGAGACGGCAGCCGGGAACTTCCCGTTCGAGTCGGTTCGCACGATGGGGAGGATCTGCGAGGAGGTCGAGAACGCGATCTCGATCCGACCACGCATCGGTATCGACTTCATCGGTGTGCACACCGAAGAGGAGTTGGCGTCAGCCATCGCCAGGGCGGCGGTCGAGACGGCGAACAATCTCGAAATCGACACGATCGTGGCGTTCACCGAGTCGGGCAACACGGCTCGCCTGCTCTCGAAGTACCGCCCGAAAGCGCGGATCATCGCCTTCACGGCCGTTCGGCAGACACGGGCGAGGATGGCGCTGTATCGCGGCGTCAGCGCCCACTCGTTCGGGCGAAGGGACTACACCGACGTCATGCTGGCGGCGGCCGAGAAGTTCCTGGAGAAGGAGGACATCTGCGATCGCGGTGAGGCGGTCGTGATGGTGGCGGGGATCCCACCCAACCAGCAGGCCTCCACCAATCTCCTGAAGATCCACGTGATCGGCGAGCGGGATCGCGGTGCTCGGAGTCAGAAGACGGCGCGACCGGGGCCAGAGGTCGGCGGGTTCCAAAGCTGACGGACCGAGTCACCGGTTCGGGTACGATTCGGCGCAAGCGAGGAGCGATATGGGTCAGACGATCGAGATCAAGAAGGTGACGCCGGTCGGCAGGGTGCTGGTGGTGGACACCGACCGCAGCCTCACGGGTCAGGACGGCGAGTCGTTCACGGGTGCGCAGACGGCGCGCCAGGTCGACACGTTTCCCGCTCGATTGGCGGTGCGGATGTTCGAGTCCGACCCAGAGGTCGACTACGTCCACGTCATGTCGAACGCCGTTTCGATTCGTCGGAGATCCGATTGGGAGTCGGAGTCGATCGCCAAGGCCTCCGAGGTGGTGTCGGAGTTCTTCCGGATCTACCCCGACTGACTTCACGGCGTCGGAGCGGCCTCGGTGGTGGTCGTGGTCGGCGGCAGTGTCGTCGTCGTCGGACAGGTGACACCGCTGTTCGGCACCTCACAGGGATGGACCTCGAGGATCTGGCGCTGCGCGAGGTAACGCACCACCCATCGCTCCTCGGTCGATTCGCCGCCCTGTTCGATCGTACGTGTGACCACCACCGTCCAACCCTGTCTGGGGGCCTGTGTCTCCACCTGGGTTCCAGGGATCAGCTCGGGGTTCGGTCGATACTCGGTGGTCGGCTCGGTGAAATCGGTCCGCTCCGAGACGTCCCCGCGAACGACCTTGGCATCCGTGCCTCCTTCGGAGATCACCTCGAACGATGTCGATCCGTTGCGGTGCGCCCCTGCGATGGTTCGCCCGTCGTTCGAACCGTAGATCCTGACGGTGATCGACGTGTCGGTGTAGGCGGTCTTGATCATGATCGCCCGGTCGGTGTTGTTGCGAAAAGCCATCTCGGGCTGCGGAAACGACACCGTCGATTCGATGCCTTCGGGGTACCGAGAGAAGTAGAACGAATGCGGCTTGTGTTCGACGTCTTCGTAGCCGCCCCAGAACACCGTGTTGTAGAGGGTCGTCGCAAACTGTGAGACCCCGCCCCCGACCGTCTCGACGATCTCGCCTCGGATGATCGTTCCGGCGTCGAGGTACCCGTCCTCGAGTGTCCGCTGTCCGACGTGGTCGTTGATGCCGAACGTCCCTCCGGGTTCGATGATCGCCCCGTCGACGGTGTCGGCCATCAACTGGATGTTCGTGACCCTGGCGGCGCAGCAATCGTGATACGTGGTGAACTGCACGACCATCCGCTCGATGCCGAGCGCTTCCAGTTCTGCCGTGGTCACGTCCGGTTCGGCCCCTTCCTCGACCGGAAGCGCTCCGCGCCTGGCCGACGTGTCACCCAGCATCTCGAGAAGCCGGGTGGTCTCGGAGCCATCGATCAGCGTCCCGCGGCGGCCCGGAACCACGATGACGTCGTACCCGTCGATCTCGAGCTCTGCGTCGACCGGCGCAGACTCGATGATCTCTCGCTGATTGAGGAGGTATGACTCGACGATCGCCTCGTCGAACGAGAGCTCGATCGTGCCATCGAGGGTGACGATCGACCGGAAGGCGTTGGCGAGATCACTGGGATTGAAGACGACGTCGGGTTCGTCGTTCGGTGGCGTGAGCGCGATCGAGTTGCCGATCCACAGGTTGGCCCTGGAGGCTGCGGCATCGAGCTCCCGGTCGGACGCGCCGGGGACGATGGTGTTCGTTGGCACCGTGACGGGCTCGCTCCGACCGGAGAGAAGCTCGTCTCTGAGCAGGTCCACCAGCCCGCTGCGATCCACCGATGTTCCAGGGCGCGGATATTCCGCGACGGCGACACCTTCGCTCACGACGATGGAACCCGGGAACGGCGGCGACCCGATCAGATCGGTGTCCCACACGCCGGCGAGCTGTTCGACTGCGTCGGGGTCGATCGACAATCCGGGGTCGAGCTCGACCGGGTCCGAGAAGATGGAGCCGATCCACCAGAAGAGCTGCGACACGACCGATCCCGTACGGCCGTTCTCCATTGCGCTCGCAACGACATCCTGTCTGATCGAGCCGCCGATCTGCTCGCCGGTGATCGAGGTGGTGCGGCCGTCGATGTCGAGGAGGAGAGGCGTACGCAGCAACCGGTCTTCGACGTCGCCGATCAGCTCTGCTGCCTCGGCTTCGTCCGCTCCTCCGAGCGGAGTGTCGAGCACTCGTACGTCACCGAGGACGCTGCCCGACCCCATCACTCTGAACACGGCAAATCCGCCGATCACGAGAGCGAGAACGGCGGTGAGGCCCAGCACGACGGCGCGGGCCAACGGATCGAGTTCAGATAGGCGATTCCCCAAGTGGGACATGATACCGGCTGGTCGGGATACCCTCCTCGGAGTGCCCCCTCGTCCGCCCTCCACTTCGTGATCACGTTCCCCCGACCGATCGCCGGCGACCCCGTCCGGATCTCGGCGACGTTGCTCACCACCTACGAGCGGTGTCCCGGTGAGGCGGAGGGCCGGCTGCGCGGCGTCTACTCGAAAGACTCGGTTGCCAGCTTCGCCGGTGCCCTGCTCCACAGGGTGATCCGCAAGCACCTCGAGGAAGGCCCCATCGAGCTCGAATCGATCCCGCACGTCTGTCGTGTCGAGATCGGACAGGGAAGGCTCAGCACGAAGATGAACGCGGTCGGCCTGGGCTCGACGAGCCGCCTCGAGCCCGTGTTTCGAGACATCGCCGACAAATACGAGCGGTTTCAGCGATATCCCCAAGACGGCTTCACCTCTGCAGAAGAACTCGTCGAGGTGGTGCCGGCCGAAGGGGTGACACTCGTCGGCAAGATCGACGCAGTCTTCGAGGGGCACGGAGGCGCCAGGCTCGTCGATTGGAAATCCGGCGCCCTCGGATCTCCGAGATCTCAGTTGGGGTTCTATGCGCTGCTGTGGACGCTTCGGACCGGCTCATTTCCAGCGGAGATCGAGGTCGTCTCGCTCGGCACGGGAGAACGGCACGTCGAACCGGTCACCGAGGCATGGATGGAGTCGGTGGCCGCCGACGTCTCCGAGCTGGTGTCGGTCATCCGTCGCTTCTGGCAGACCGGCGTGTCGCTCCCATTAACGGCAGGGCCGTGGTGCGGATATTGTCCGCTCAACCACGACTGCAGCGAAGGTCAGACCGCTCTCGCTCTGTTGGAAGGCACGGTGGGCGGTCGGGAAGAGAGTGAAGATGAAGGTCTTGATCACGGGGGCGACGGGGTTCATCGGAACGGCGTTGAGTGAGAGGCTCCGCGCCGCCGGACACGAACCGATCCCGCTGGAACGCGGAGCCCCCCGCCCCGGGGTGAGAACCTGGAGCGCCGACGGGAACCGAATCGACGCCGATGCGCTCGACGGGATCGACGCCGTCGTCCATCTCGCAGGTGCGCCCATCGGCCCGTGGCTCACTGAGTCGAAGCGAGCCGAGATCCTGCAGTCGCGGCGTGACGGGACTCGAATCATCGCCGAGGCCGTGGCGAAGGCGAAGCCAGACGTGTTCGTCAGCGCCTCGGGCAAGGAGTACTACGGGGACGCTGGGGACACCGAGCTGACCGAGGCGTCGCCGAAAGGGACCGGTTTCCTCTCAGACGTCGTCGAGGTGTGGGAAGCGGAGACGCGGCCGGCGTCGGAAGCGGGGGTGCGCACGGTGATGCTTCGGACCGGCCTGGTGATCGACGGCTCCGGCGGGCTGATGCGGGCCAGGCTCTTCGGCATCCCCGGGCTGAACCTGCTTCTGCCTTTCAAGCTCGGGATCGGCGGCCCCTTCGGCTCCGGGCGGCAGTGGTGGTCGTGGATCTCGCTGGAAGACGAGGTCAGGGCGATCATGCACTGTCTGGAGACCGAAACGATCGAGGGTCCCGTGAATCTCACGGCGCCGGAGCCGGCCCGGCATCGCGAGTTCGCCAAAGAGCTGGGCCGGGTCTTGAAGCGCCCCGCCGTGTTCCCACTTCCGGGCTTTGCGCTCAAGGCGCTCGTCGGTCCCCAGTTCGCAGACGAGGCGATCCTCGTGAGCAATCGGGTGCTGCCCACCAAACTGCTCGATTCAGGCTTCGAGTTCACCCATCCCGATCTGCGCAGCGCGTTGGAATCGACGTTCTAGCCGGCCCTCGACAGATCGACCACGTTGGCCGTCGATTCGGCCTTGAAGATCTCGGCTGCGAGATCGTCTGCCAGGTCGAGCAGGTCGCGACGCATGTCTCCCAGTGACTCGTGCACGGCGACGACCGAGGTCTTGATCTGGGTGAGATGCGAACGATTCGAGCGGAAGCGCTCGGCCAGCTGGCTGAGGCGTTGCAGCCCGTCTTTCACGGCTTCGGAGTCGAACTCGGCCACATTGGGTGACGAGAGATCCGCGAGCTGTCTGGCCCACCTGAGCGCGACCCACAGCATGGTGCCGTCCCCCGGGTCGCTGACGAGCACCCTCCTGCCGTAGACGTTGATCGGCCCGACCTCGTTGGGAAAGGCTTCGGGGTAGCGGGAAACGCAGATCGCGACGGTGGCGTCTCGGTTCGCCATGGCGAGATCGAGTTCGGCCAGGATGCCCGACGAGCCCGTGAGTGAGAGTGTCCGCTTGCTCTTGGCCTCTACCACCACTCGGATTCGACCGGCGAACTCGACGACGTAGTCGCCGACGGATCGGTCGATGTCGCCCGAGGCCGTGGACGTGCGTTCCACGGTCGCCCCCATCTGTCTCGCACACGCTCGGAGCGCGTCTTCGATCTCGTCTTCGTACTCGAACCCTTTCATGGTGCCCCGCTCGGCCTCGGCGGAGCGTCCGCGCTCCTCTGCCACCAGTTCCCGGATCTCGGCGATGCGTCGTTCGAGCAGCTCGGCGATACGAGCCATCCCGGAGTCCGCATGCGATGGGTCGAGTGCCTCGCTCAACCGGGTCTCGAGGGCGCCGCCGGGCCCGAGGAGCCCCGCAACGGCTGCGATCGTCCGGCCGGTGTGGCTGCTCTGCCGTTCCGGGTCGAAACGTTCGAACAGGCCGTCGCGCCAGGCGGCGAACTCCTGAATCGTGGTCGACGTGAAGGAGTCCTTCGCAGAGGGATCGAGGAGACGGGTGATCTCGGTTCGGGCCGATGCGAGCATCTCGGCCACCCGGGCCTCCGAGGCGGCGGATGCCTCCTGTGCGGTCCGACGGAGTCTCGCCTCCACGTCGGACAGGTCGAGAGTGGATCCCATCGAAACCACTCCGCGGGTCCCGACGGCCAGGATCCGTTCCACCAATGCCACCGGATCGTCGGATCGCCGTACGAGATCCGCCAGCGTCGCATCCTCGACGGTGAGCGATTCGATGAAAACCGTTGCTGTGTCGACGAACACCGTTCCCTGGCATCGTGGTAGGCCGTCTCCTGTGGTGACGTCTCCTGTGGTGACGTCGCCTTGGGCAGGCGTTCGCGGCTCGGTCTGGTCTGTCTCCGGCGAGTTGTGATCCATACGGCCACCGTATCCATCGGGTGTGACATTTTCGATCAGCGCTGCGACTGCAGCCGTCGGAGGAGTTGCTGCGAGAATGGAGCCATGCCGCCGTCCATCGCCCCAGCCTCCCGGGTGCGCGCCGATCTCGACGCACTCGCCGATGCGGTCGACAGGGCCACCTTTCGATTCTCAGACGACGAATCACGCCATCGGCGCAGGGAACGGGTCTCTGCGCTGATCCGCAGATACCTCATCCCCAGGCTCGCCGACCCCGAAGGCCCGCTGGTGGTCGCCCTGTTCGGATCGACGGGAAGCGGCAAGTCGACCATCGTCAACTCGCTGGCCGGACGCGATGTCACGGTGGCCGGTGCACTCCGACCGACCACCCGCGACGCCACGGTGTGGTGTCATCCGGAGAACGTGGGCCTGCTTGCCGAGCTCGAAACGACCGGGCACGTCGCCTTCGTGACCGACGATCACCCGGACCTGCGTTGGCTGTCGGTCGTGGACACGCCGGACGTCGATTCGATCGTGACCAGTCACCGAGAGCAGACCGAGCGAATCCTGGGCATGGCCGACGCCACCATCCACGTGACCACCCCGCAGCGGTATGCAGACGCGGTGCCCTGGGAGTTTCTCCAGCGAATGGCGAGACGCGACGTGCCGATGCTGGTCGTCACCAACCGCCTGGCCAAGCGATCGAGCGGTGCCGTCACCGATCTCGCGTCACTCCTCCGGAGGGAGCGGATCGTGCCGGGGATATCGTCGGACCAGATCGTTGCGATCTCCGAACAGCGGCTCAGACAGCACGGGAGACTGCCTGTCTCTGCGGTCAAGCGCATCGCGGAGTACCTCACCGATCTCGCGGCGAATCACTCGACGGTCGTCCGTCGGTCCGTCCGCGGCGCGCTCGAAACCGTCGTCGACGATCTCGACGACGTGCTCGGCGACCTCGCTTCGCAGCGGGACGAGGTCGCAGCCCTCACCGACGCCGTCGACGTCGCCGTCGGCCAACAACTCTGGGAGATAGCCGCCCAGCTCGAACAGGGCGACCTCGTCGGCGCAGAGGTCCTACAGCGATGGCGAAGACTCATCGGCGTGTCCGATCTCGCGGCGGTGGTCGCCCGTGGCATCGGCAGGGTTCGAGATGTGTTGAGCCCCTCCGACGCGGTTCCGGCGTCACGTGTCGAACAGGTCGGACACGAGGCCAGGGATGCGATGATCGACATCGCGATGTTGCGGGTCAGGCGCGCCCACGAGGCCATCGCCACCGCATGGCGCATCGAACCCGCCGGTGCCAGGCTCATCGACGGCGATCTGGCGTCCGCGCACGAGGATCGACAGGCGGCAGGAGACGAGATCGACGCCTGGCTCGCCTCTCTGGTGGATCTCGTGGCCGATCAGGGTCAGCGGCGGTTCAAGCTCGCTCGGGCGGCCTCGGTGGGGGTGAACGCCGCAGCCACGATGCTGCTCCTCGCCATCTTCTCGACCACCGGCGGGATCACCGGTGCGGAGGTCGGGGTCACCGCCGGCGCCGCCGCAGCCCAGCAGAGTCTTCTCGAGCATCTGTTCGGCGGCGCCGCCGCCCGCCGGCTGGCCGAGACCGCCCAGGAGGACCTCGTCGAGCGGCTGGGGACGATCGTCGAGGCCGAGGGAGATCGTTTCCGCCGAGCACTGGACGCCGTCGCCGACGGCAATGCGGTTAGAGACGGAATCGTGGCAGCGCGTGACACGGCAGTGAAGAGCGCATCCGAGTGGCTCGATGCCTGATCTCCGCGATCTCCTCGATCGATTCGACCGCCTCGTCAGCGTCGCCGATGGTTTGGTGCCAGACGACGCTCTCGAAGCCGCGGCACAGGTCGGTCGACGGGCACGTGACCGGCGTGGCTTTCTCGGAGACACGGTCGTGGTTGCGCTCGCCGGCGGCACGGGGTCGGGCAAGTCTTCACTGATCAACGCCCTGGCCGAGGAGGTCGTTGCCGAATCGGGAGCCCAGCGTCCAACGACCTTCGAGCCGCTGGCCTGGATTCCCGCCAATCCCGAGCCCGGCCTGGTCCGTCTGCTCGACGCCATCGGCATCGAGGAACGGATCGGCCAGGATCGAGCGCCGTGGCTGGCGGTCATAGACCTGCCAGACACCGATTCGGTCTCCGAAGACAATCGGGCGACCGTGGAACGGGTGCTCCCGCTCGTCGATGCGGTGGTGTGGGTGCTCGACCCCGAGAAGTACCAAGATCGGGTCCTGCACGAGCGATACCTCCAGCCGCTCTCCAGACACGCCGACCGATTCGTATTCGTCCTGAACCACATCGACCGGGTCGATGTCGACGATGCGCCCAGGCTGATGGACGACCTCGCCGAGACGCTCGAATCCGATGGGGTCGGCCGGCCGACCATCCTCACCACGGCCGCCGACCCTCCGCTCGGCCCACCCGTCGGCATCGATGAGTTCATCGATGCCATGCGCTCGCTCGGCGACGCCAAGACCGTCGTAGAGCGCAGACTGATCTCCGACCTCGACGATGCCGCCCGGATGCTCGGACGCGCGGCGGGGGTGGCCGACACCTCGGGCACCGGATTCACGGGTCGATGGCAGTCGACGTTGGAGCCGGCCTCGGTGTCGCTCGCAGTGGATCTCCTCGGAGACGAAACCGTGAGAGAGGCGGGCAGGATCGGGGCGCGCACCGCCCGGCTCTCGGCGTCCCTCCGGACGAAGTCGGTACCGGAGCCGGTCGTCGAGGTGTCGGCAGCGCCGTCGTCGGGGGCCCGCTCCGCCATCGATCGGATCGACCGGTTGATCGCGGACCTCATCGAGACCGTCGGCGTCGCAAACGCCGGCCCGCTCCGATCGGTTCGCCACGGCCTCGAGGCCGAGGTCAGGGCCGCAACGGTCAGCACCGGGGTGTCCGCCACGGTCGTCCTCGGTGATCCCCCAGGGTGGTGGCGCACGATGAGCTACATCAGACCGCTTGCCGCAATCGGCACGGGCGTGGCCGCAGGCTGGGTCGCGACCGAGCTCGACGCTCCCGTGCCGCCCGTTCTGGCGTTGGTCGTGGCGCTGGTCGTCTGGATCGGGATCGGGAGCATCGTCTCGCGCTCGGGTCGACGGTGGGGGGCTGCTGCGGTGACCCAGAAGCAGGCCGAGCTGGCGGTGGCGGCGGGTCGTGAGTTGGATCGGCGCATCGGTCGACCTCTCCGTGACGCCCTGAGGGTCAGAGCCTCGCTGGGTGCGGCGCTCACCGAGTTCGACATGGTCCGTTCGGCTCTGGATCAGCCGTGATTCGACCAGTGCTCTCGACGCGTTATGGTCGTCTGCCATGATTGAAACCTTCTTGGACGACTACGGCGACGAGGTCGCAGCGGCTTTTGCGATCGCCATCGGCACGCTGCTCACCTACTTGATCATCGCCCGACTCGCGCGCGGCATCGTGAGTCGGATGGCCAACAAGGGCGGTGACCCGGCGGCGCGGGCCGAGACTCTGTGGGCGATGCTGCGGCGGGTGATCCAGATCCTGTTCGTCGCCATCG
>CBDTXZ010000039.1:0-21417 GCA_965364515.1 uncultured bacterium | reverse complement strand
CTGAGCTCGAACCAGGGGCCTTCGCAGTGGTCGGCATGGCGGCCATGTTCGCAGCCGTCGCCCGGGCGCCGCTCACCTCGATCCTCATCGTCTTCGAGCTCACCGGCGACTACGGACTGGTGCTCCCGCTCATGCTCGCCACCTCGATCGCCACGGCCGTTTCGGACCGCTTCCACAAGGAGAGCGTGTACACGATCCCGCTGGTTCGCCGGGGCATCCGCCTGCTCCGGACGAGTGATGTCGATCTGTTGGACACCGTGATGGTCGGCGAGGTGATGACGAAGTGGACGGAGATACTGCCGCCCACGATGACCACACGTGAGGTCTCCGAACAGCTTGACCGCCACCGTCACCACGGACTGCCCGTCGCCGACGAGGACGGCCGACTGGTGGGCATCCTCACGATCAGCGACATCATGCGGACGGGAGGACCCTCCGACGTGCTCACGGCCGCCGACATCATGACCCCGCGGCCGGTGACCGTCACCCCGGAGACACCGGTCTCGCTGGCTCTCGAACGCATGGCGAGTCTCGGGGTCGGCCGTCTGCCCGTGGTCTCCGAGACCGACCCCAGGCGGCTCGTGGGGATGTTCAGGAGGGAGACCGCAGTCAAGGCCTACCACCATGCCCTTGCCGACGTCACGGAGACAGAGCTTCGTCGAAAACGACAGCGCCTCTGGGCACGACCCGACACCGAGTTCTTCGAATTCCACATCCCTGCGGGATCGATGGCCGACGGTCGGGAAGTGAAAGAGGTCCACTGGCCGGCCGGGTGCACCCTCGTCGCCGTCCGTCGTGGTCGAGCGGTGCTCGTACCGGAGGGCGACACCCGACTCCAGGCCGATGACATCGTGACCGGATTCGGCACTCCGGGAGCACGCCTCCAAGTGCTCGAGCGCCTCCGGGCGACCTCCGACGACACGGTGACAACCGGCCGGACCCTCCCGATCGACTAGCGGTCCGGCCCGGAGCCGGGAGGTGCCGCATCGGTATGATCGCCGCATGACCGGCTGCCAGACCTGCGGGACTCCGGCCGCGCCCGAGGCCCGGTTCTGCTCACACTGCGGGGCGAGCCTGGGCGACCGATCCACCTCGGTCGACCCGGCGATTCGCAACCAGGTCCTGACGACCCTCCGCGCAGAGCACCGGCTCGTCACCGTCGTGTTCGCGGACATGACCGGCTCCGTCAAACGAACACGGGACCTCGACGCAGAAGGAGCGACCGAACTGGTCAATCCGCTTCTCGAAACGATGGTGGAGTTGATGGTGCACCACGGCGGGCGCATCGACCGCTTCCTCGGAGACGGCGTGCTCGCGGCGTTCGGTGTCCCGAACGCACACGAAGACGATCCGATCAGGGCGATCCGGGCAGCGCTGGGACTCCGAGAACGAGCTTCGGAACTGGGACTCGATGTCACGGTCGGAGTCAACACCGGCCGGGTCTACTTCGGTCCCGTCGGCTCGTCGCTGCACGAAGAGCTGACGGTGATGGGACCGGTGGTCAATCTGGCGGCGCGACTCCAGGCAGCCGCCGGTCCTGGCGAGGTGATCGTCGGCGCATCGACCAGAGCACACATCCATGCCTCCTTCGAGGTCGAGCCCAGATACCTGAAGATCAAGGGACTCGATGAGCCCGTCGAAGCGTTTGCCGTGAAGCGACTCGCCGCCAGCCCCGACAAGGTGCGCGGCGTCGAGGGTCTGACATCTCGACTGGTCGGCCGTGAAGCGGAGCTCACCCGACTCATCGGAGCGATCGACGCGGCCAAGATGGTTGCGGTGATCGGCGAAGCCGGTCTTGGCAAGTCTCGCTTGTTTCGGGAGGCGCGCAACGGGGACACTCGGATGTGGTTGGAGGCCCGCTGCCGGGACCTCACATCGAGCGTGCCCTTCGCGGGCATCGCCGACCTCATGGCTCGTCACATCGGAGGGACGGCACCGGCCGACGTGCTGGGTTCGATGAACGACCTGCACACCCTGATGCCGGGGGAAGTCGACGAGATCATGCCCTTCCTCGTGCACATGCTGGGCGGTTCACTCGGCGATGAGCGAGACCAGAGAGTCACCGAGTCAGACCCCGCCATGCGCGCCAGAGTGACCGTCGATGCCATCGTTCGGTGGCTCACCGCAGTGTCACAACAACACCAGGTCGTCGTGTTCGTCGACGACCTCCATTGGGCCGATCCGCTCACCGTCGACACGCTCGACGCTCTCGCCCGAATCGGACCCTCCGTGGCCGTCGCCGTGGCGAGTCGTCCGGAACCCTCGACTGCGCTGGACCGCCTCGATTCGGCGGCCGACCAGATCGAGCTGATCCATCTCCAGGAGTTGGACGCAAGACACACCAAGGAGCTCACACGGCTACTCCTGACGATCAGTGGGCTCCCCCCTGAAGCCGAGTACCAACTGGTGGACTGGGCACGTGGCAATCCGTTCTACGTCGAGGAGCTGCTCCGATCCTTCATCGATCGGGACATGATCATCCGGAGCGAGGGCCGATGGGTACCGGGACCGGTTCCCATCGCCCTCGAACTCCCAGAGAGCATCGACGGGCTGGTCATGAGCAGGTTCGACCGGCTCCCGACCGAGACTCGCCGCATCGGGCAGCTCGCCGCAGTGTTCTATCGCCCGTTCGACGACGAACTACTGAACGCCGTCGTCTCGATCGACTCTGGACCGCAGCTCGAACAGCTCACTGATGCGGGATTCCTCACACGGTCCGGTTCGAACCGCTCGTTCACCCACGATCTCATCCGGGAGGCCGTCTATCAGTCGCTGCTCCCCAGTCAGCAACTGGAACTCCACGGGCGAGTCGGCGACACCGTCAAGGAAACCGATCCCGACGATCACGAGACTCTGGCGTTTCATTTCGAGCGGTCGTCCAATCATGCGGCCGCCGTGGAGGAACTGTTGAAGGTGGCAACACGATCCTTCGACGCATACGCCAACGACATCGCCGCCGCCCACATCGCCCGCGGGCTGAGCCGCATCGAACAGCTGCCGCCGGATCACCGGGACCGTTGGTCTGCCCGGTACCTCCTGATTCGGGGACAGCTCGGCGAGCGTCTGTCCGACTACGACGAGGCCCTGGACGACCTCGTCGCCGCTCGCGCACTCGCTGAGCCAGGGAGCCCGATCACCGCCGAGATCCTGAGAATCACCGCACGAGTCCATCGGATGCGCGACGAATACGAGGAGGCGTTCGCCGCCCTCGACGACGCCTTGACACTGATCGACGTTCATGAGGATCCTCACGCCTGGATCGCAGTGGGCGAGGAGCGGGCACACTGTCTCTACTTCGGAGGTCGAGGCCGCGAGCTGCCTGGACTGATCGAGACCCTCGATCCCGTCGTCGAGCGACACGGGTCGCGCGCCCAACGCGCCGATCTGATCGGGCAGCGGGCTTTCCATCGCTTCATCGAGGAGCACTTCGCCCTCGGCGACGGGGCGGTCACGTTGTGTCGACAGGCACTCGAGCTAACGGCAGACTCTGATCCCGGCCGACTCGCCACGGCGCAGTTCCGACTCGGCTTCTGCCTGATCTGGGCGGATCGAAGCGAAGAGGCAATCGAGCATCTGGAACGTGCGCACGCCTCGGGGCAGCGCGTCGGGGACGCCATGCTCGAGAATCGAGCCGCGTCGTATCTCGCCATCGCATATCGACGCACGAACCAGGTGCAGCGGGCGAAAGAGGCGGCAGAAGTGGCCCTCCGAATCGCCACCGAAGTCGGGGACCGGTACTACGTCGGGCACGCCGAGGCCGTCCTCGGCTGGGCGGAGTGGAGATCGGGCGATCCGGGGGCCGCCGAGCGGAGTCTCGAACGTGCGTTGGATGCGTGGGGGCACGTCGAAGGACGCGGCTCGAGCGGGGTCAACGTCGAGTTCGCCTGGCTCGCCGCGTGGCCACTCGCGGCGATCGCCTCCGAGCGGGGCGATCTGCAGGCGGCGGCGAGCCATCTCCGGTTGGTCACGGTCCCCTGGGAGCGGCCTATGCCTCCCGAGCTCGAACGAGCCGTGACGGCCCTCGAATCAGACCCAACCCGCGAAGCGATCGCTGCAGCCCTCGAGCTTGCGCGAACCCGTTCACTGCTGTGACCTGGGCGACCCCCACGAAGGGACGCCGCCCGAGTAGCTCTCTCGGCGCCCGCGTTCAGCCGGCGAACCCGCCCCCGAAACCAGGCGCCGCTCGCCCGCGTTTGGCCGCGAATGCCGACGCCATGACCTCATTTGAGAAGTATGCCGACGGCACCTCGCCGTCCACGGCGAAGTGGTAGAGAGCGGTCTGGAACACGACGCTCATCGCAGACAGGACCACTGCGACCGCGATCATCCAGAGCACGCCGATCAGGATGCCGGCAGCCAGAACTCCGCCGCCGGCCGTCGCCGTCGCAACGATCAGCGCGATCCCGGGAACGACCGCGGCGAAGCCGAGCAGAGCGAATCCCACCTGGGCTGCCAGGTTCTCTCCCCACGTGCGACGGAACAGTTCGCCTGACTTCTTCACCGCATCGGTCACCCCGATGCCTTCGATCACGATGATCGGCAAGACGAGAAACGTGACCACCGTCCAGGCCATGCCTGCGAACCCGGCGATCACCCTGCCCAGCGCCCCGGCTCGTTCCTCGATGGTCCGGAGGATGATCGAGACCGTGGCTGACACGATGGCCCACGGGAGGATCTTTCCGGCGCGCGCCCGCGCCCCGGCCAGCGCGCTCGAAAGGGTGGGGTCGCCCCCGTTCAGTCGCTCGTGCGTCGCGCTGATGAGGGCCGTGTTGAAGAAGATCGTCACATAGGCGAGTGCCACGTACATGAGGAACAGGACGACATAGGAGCCGGTGTCGCCCCCGACGCCGCCTGCCACGACCATAGGAACGAGAAAGCTCGCTCCCACGATCATCGATGCGATCCCCGAGATGACCGGCAACACCAGGAGTTCCCTGTCGGCCTGGATCACCCGCCACGAAGACTTCGCGAGCTCCCACGAGTTCCGTATGCGTGCCATGCGGCGATGCTACCGATACGCCACGTCGCGGGGCCGTCATCGGTTTCGGGCAGGACGAGCACCCCGAGATCCGCTGCGAGCACTCGAGTCCTGACGGGCGATCCGACAGATGAGCAGTCAGACTCCGAGGAGACCGTTCACGACGTCGGCCGCCGTGTACGAGGTGGCACCCTCGGGCATGAACCGTCTGATGCTGTCGAGGTCGTCACCTGCCGTGAACAGCGGCGGCTCGACCTGGCCGCTCTCGCGGACCTGACCGAGCCCGATGTTGGCCATCAGGGCGTTGCAGAGACACCGTCTCCCCTCGGTTTCCTCGACGGCACCCCCCTTGCGGACGAACTGGTCGACCGGCTCGGCGGGACATCGCCAGCCGATCGTCTCGTCGTCACGCTGATAGGCGACCCGAAGGTACCCGAGATCGCACACCCGTTCCCTCAGCGGCTCGGGCGAGGAGGTGGCGATCACCTTGAACGGGAACCCGGTCGGTGACGCCACCGGATCTGTGAACACCGTTGCTTCGCCGTTCAAGGCCTGTCGGACCAATTCGGCTCGCATGGTCGGATCCAAACCGGACTCCTCACAGAAGGCGAAGGCCGTACCGACCTGGATCCCGGTGGCCCCGGCTGCGAGCGCCCGTTCGAGCGCCTCTGGTGTCGCCTGGCCGCCGGCGAGCCAGAACGGGAGGCCCAGAGCGCGCATCGCGTCCATGTTCGCCCGGTCACGCTCGGAGTAGACCGGCTGGCCGTCGTCGGTGAACGTCGGCTTGCCCCGGGGCGGCGCGTTGTGGCCGCCGGCCGTCTCCCCCTCGACCACGAAGCCGTCGGCGGGGGTCTCGAGACGGGCCAGCATGGTGGCGAGCACGTGCGACGAGACGATCCCGAGGAAGTCCGGGCGCCTCAGTTCGGGACCAGACGAGAGATACCGCGCCGGATCGAACGAGACCTCGGCGGGCTCGCCCGTCGCACCTTTGACCTCGAACCTGAGTGTCGACGGCATGCCCGTGCTCAGCTCGTCGATCACCCTCGGGATCGCTCTGGGAATGCCGGCGCCCATCAGCACGTAGTCCACGCCGGCGAGAATCGCCCCGAAGATCGAGGCGAGTGTCGGAACCTGGATCTTCTCCAGGAAGTTGATGCCGACCGGCGCCCCATGACCCTCCTTGGCGAGGAAAACCTCCGTGAAGTTGGCGAGGACGAGGAGGTCCTCTCCGATCCTGCTCTGCCGCTCCCTCGGCATCGGGCCACGCTTGAAGGGTTCGTCCGGCGCGATGCCTCCCTCGACGAAGTAGCGGTTGAGCACCCGTTCCGCACTCTCGGGCTCCGGGAAGGCGTCGAAGGCCCTGCGCACGTTGCCACCGGGGTCCCCTCGCTGCAAGCGTCGAACCAGCACCGCGTCGATCGCAGTTCCCGAGACGACGCCGAGCTGGCCCGTGCGCGACACGGCCCTCGCCAGTCTCCAATCGGACACGGCGATCCCCATCCCTCCCTGGATGATGGTTGGCAGTTCGGTGGTCATCGAACCATGGTGACGGAACCGCCAACGCCGGGATCGGGGCCCGATGGCACAGAGATGAGGGTCGGAAGACCCGAATCCTCGGGACAGCTGGCCCGCCGAGTCGTTCCGCAGATTCGGGAGCCGTGCGACGTCAACGGCGAAGAGTCACCGAGACAGCAGTCCCGCCGGACCCAAGGCCGAAGACGATCACGCTCGGGTAGCCGAGTTCGGTGTCATAGGTGACCTCGGCGGATCCACCTGCGCTTTGGGCGGACTCGATCTGATCGAAGAGATCAGGAATGGTTCCGATCCCCTCCACGCCCTCTGCTCCGAAGTCGTAGCCATTCTGCAGCACCGAGACGACGCGGGCCTCGACCACCTCCACCGTGAACGTTTCGGTGAAGTCTGCAGCCTCGACATCGTGGAAGACGACATCGAACGAGTAGGAGTCGAGACCGGCTGCCTCCCACCTTGCCCGCGCATCGGTGAGGTCGCCAGAGGGCGACAGCTCCAGAGGCTCGAACGCCGTGATCATCAACACCAGTCTGTCCGGGAGCGGAGGATCCGTCCCAGACTCCGGCTCCACCGGTTCCAGGTCGAGCCCGATCCAGACGGGGTGACCGTATCGATCGTCGTACAGCGCTGAACCAGTGACCCTGTAGCCGCCATCCACGGTCTCGACGGTCAGCATCGCCTCGACATCCCCGAACATCTGGTCGATGGTGAGCGGAGAGAAGCTGACGTCGGTCGGTTCGGGGGTCCGAGTCTCGAACTCCGAGACGAGCCCGTCGACGACTCGAGTGCGCATCTGCACCTGGAAGTCACAGTCGCATACGACCGCAGACGCGTACTCGTAGGCATCCGGTCGAGCCGCCTGCCATCTATCCCTCGCCTGGCGATGGCTCTCGAGGGCCGTGTCTTCGCCTGGCAGCCCGAGTTCGACCGAACTGAACACGAGATGGGTTCCGCCGTCATATGCCCTGGCTTCCCGGTCGATCCACAGATCCAAGGGGTACCCGAGCTCCGGGTCGTAGCTCACCTCGACGTTGCGATCAGACGCCAGCGCCTCCTCGATCAGATCGAAGGCCTGGTCGACCGAGACAGCCATCCCGAGCGGGTCGGAAACCTCGCCGTCCCAGACCACCAGTGAACGCTCCGCCAGCTGATCGCACTCCCCGCAGTCGTCGAGATAGCGGTACGAGTAGCTGTCGCTGCCGGCCTCCATCCACCGCCGGCGGGCGACTGCCAGCTCGCCGATCGGGTCTCCCGGACCCGATACCTGGACGGTGGAGGTCGGTGACAGCGGAACCGACGATGCCGGTCCCCCCTGGGACGTCGACGGAACGGCGTCGACGACCGGCTGGGTCGCACAGGCGGCGACCAGCGCCGCGAACACCGAGGCGACGAGGATTCTCATGTGACTGGGACGCACGGCTGACCCCTCGAGTTCCGAGGCTTGCATCGACCTGCGAGGACACGGACTTGACCGGTGGCCGGCAGTCGACGATTCCCCGACCACTCATCGGAGGCCGACGGCCTCCGCCCGCTGCAGTTCCGAGGTCGAGCCCAGCCGGGTGAACGCGTCGACGGCGGCATCACGGTGACTGCGGGCGGCGCCAGCGTCTTCCATCCGGCTGTACGCCGTCGCCAGGCCGAGGCTCGCATGGCCACGCCACCAGAGATCGCCGACGCTCTTCGCCTCCCGGAACGCTCGCTCGAAGGTGTCGACCGCGCCGTCGAGATCCCCGCCCGACAACGCACCATGTCCCTGGACCACCGACAGCGCCGGCAGGGCGCCTTCGACCCCGTGGGCTTCGACGAAGCCCCGCCCGTCCGATACGAACTCATCGAATCGCTCCCACCGACCGGTCTCGATCCCCACCTGGCATCGGGCGATCAACAGCTGGCCAAACCTGGAGGCTCGGCGGTGCGCCGTGCAGTCGATCATCTCGAAGGCGGTCTGGGGGTCGCCCCGCCTCGCCACGATCGGGGCGACGAACTCCGCCCAACGAGACAGCGGGGGACCCTCGGGCTCGTCGGACGGTGTGATCATGCGCAGCAATCGGTCGCATTCGTCTTCCTCACCCCGCAGGTGCCGAACGAGGGCGGCAGCCGCCACCAGCGGCGTGGTGTACGGAGCCGGCGACGCTCCGTGCGGAAGCTGTTGCTCGACGGCGGAGCACTCGTCGAGGAGCGCGTCCCAGTCCCCGGTCCGGAGCCGGGCGAGCCCCCGCCACGTCCGACAGTGCAACTCGATGCCCGGGTAGTCGTCGCCTGCGCCGTCCACACCCCGGGTCGCCCATTCGATTGCCGCCTCGTACCTGCCTCTCTGGAAGGCCACCCACGCGGCGACGGCACACAGGTCTCCGCGCTCCCACGGGTCCCTCAGCTCGTCATACAGCCCGCAGCGTCGATCGGTCACCTCCCCGGCGGCGCGGTAGTCGCCCCGGAAGATGTGTGTCGAGCCGAGACCGTCGAGTGCGGCCGATTCGAGGTCGACCCTTCCGAGACGCCGTGCCATGTCAGCTGCCTCCAACGCGGCGGCCCGAGCGGCCTCCTCGGAGATGAGCCCGGTCTCGGGCTGCCCGACGGTGGCGTAGGGCCAGAAGCCGATCACGGTGAGCAACTGCACCCGCTCGACCGAGTCCCCCGGTGGCAGCAGTTCACGTGCGAGCTCGATGCGGTTCTTCAACTCCTGCGGGATGGGCGGATGCCGGACGCCGCCCGCCCATCGGACCGTCGACGCGAGAGCGCGAATGTAGAGAATCGCCACATCGGTGAGCTCCCGGCTGCGGGTGCTCGCGGCGAGATCGGCTGCCCGGGTCAACGCCTCCCAGGCGTCGTCACCCTCGTAGCTGTAGAAGTGGGCGTTCCCGAGGCACTCGAACGCGCTCACGCTCTGCTCATCGTCGACCGCGTTGTCGATCGCCACGCGGGCGAGGCGCTTCGCTTCGGTGAACCCGGTAGCGGCGATGGCCCGTCTGGTCGCCTTGATGGTCCAGTCGATCCACCGTCGCCGCACCGCCTCGACGTGCTCGGAGGTCGCCTCCCAATCCGCCCGCACCGAACCGCACGCCCGACCGAGGTGGAAGGCAATGGTGGCTGCGGTGTCTCCGTGGATCGCTTCGGGGTGCGCCTCGAGCCAATCGGCGACCGTCTCGTGCAACCCGTGCAGATCGCGTCTCGAGATCGACCCGTACGCCACGTCTCTGGTCAGCGCATGGACGAATCGGAACGGCGTCGTCGCATCTCGAGTCGGCTCGATCATCCCCCTCCGCCTCAGCCGATGCAGGGCAGCTTCCAATTCCGGCTCGTCCATTTCGAGGATGTCCGCAATCGGAGCGGGGAAGAACTCGCGTCCGATCATCGAAGCCGACTGCAGCACCCGCTTCGCCAGCGGATCGAGGCGGTCGATTCGATCGGCGAGCACGCCGTGAATCGTGTCCGGGACACCGAGCGATCGAAGATCCGGGGGGGACGACCCGACCCGATCGGCCCGCTCCGAGAAGGTCCGCGCGAGCTCCACGGCGAAGAAGGGGTTGCCCTCCGTCAGGCGGTGAAGCGCCGGGCCCATGCCCGGTGTTTCGTCGATACTGGGCTCCACCGACCTGGCGACCGCCTCGATCCCGGCCTGATCGAGAGGAGCCAGCTCGATCACGTACTCGGTTTCGGGCCACGAATCGGAGTCGAGCTCGGGGCGTGCCGTCACGACGACGAGCACCCCCTCGCCGGGAGCGTCGACGACGACTCTCAGCAGGTCGAGCGTTTCGGGATCCGCCCAGTGAACGTCCTCCACGGCGAACACCCATGGCCCAACGTCAGTCAGCCTGGAAATGAGCGCTCGCCACGCCGATGTCAACTCCTCGGCAGCGCGACCCGGGGCGGTTTCGGGCTCGAAATCGGGATCCTCCAATCCGAGCGCCCTCACGAGCACGTCCACGTGACGGGCCTCCCCGAGCACCTCGGCGATGGCGGCACGCTCGGGCGGCTGACTCCCGAGGGCCGAACCGAGAAGTCGAGAGATGGGATCCAGAGGGCCGGTCCTCCCGAATGGCGTGCATCCACCGGATGCGACCGAAACCGGAAGCTCACGGGACACGAAGTCGAGGAAGGCGCTCAGGAGCACGGACTTCCCCATCCCGGCCTCGCCGATGACGGTGACGATCGCGGACCGTTGCGACCAGCGCACCTGGCGGAGCGCAGCTTCGAGCCGTTCCATCTCGTTCACCCTGTCGACCAGCCCGCTCGATCGACCGCCCTTCCCACCGGCGATACTCGCTCGTCGGACGCGAAACGCTCGCACCGGTTGAGCACGACCGTCGATCGGCAGATAGCCGAGATCGATGACAGCGCGATCCCGGACCGCCCGCACCGTCCGCTCCGATGCGACGATCTCGCCGACGCTCGCGATCTGCTCCAACCGGGATGCGACGTTGAAGGCGTCGCTGGCCATCGATCCCACGGAGAGATCTCCCGTCGGATCGACCAGGACATCACCTGTGTTGATCCCGATGCGAACTCCGAGCCGGACGCCGAGGGTCGGGGCCAGGTGCCGGTCGAGGCGATCGACGGCTTCGAGGATCTGATCTGCTGCCTCGAGCGCCATGCCCTGATGATTCTCAACCGCGGTCGGAGCGCCGAAGATGGCGACCACACCGTCACCGACGAACTCGGCCGAACCATGGCATCGCTCGACGGCTCCTCGCACCGCACCATGGAACGCACCCATGACCTGAGCGAGCGGCTCGATGTCCAGCCGCTCTCCGAGAGCGGTCGAGTCGGCAAGATCTGCGAACAACACACTCGCCACCTTGCGCTCTTCGGATCGCAACCGACCGTGGCGGTCCACGAGTCACCTCCGGTGACAAAGGTATGACACGTTGACAAGGTGAGACCAGGGTCTTCAGCCTCTCACGGAGCCCGAGAGCCGCGCCCCGACCGACGCACCACCGATCGGTTTCGTACACTGCCTCTCGGAGGATCACGATGACCTGTCAGTCCTGTGGAGCCGATATCAGAGCAGATGCCAAGTTCTGTTCTGAGTGCGGTGCAGCAACCGCCTCGACGTGCCCGAACTGCTCCAACCCCGTCGGCTCCACCGACAAGTTCTGCGCCGAGTGCGGAGCGTCGCTTCGAAACGACGTCTCGCCGGCCCCAACGAAGGCCACCGAACCGGTCACTATCTCGCCGCAAGAACGTCGATTCGTGTCTGCGCTCTTCATCGACATCGTGGGATTCACGCCGCTCACCGAGCAACGGGACTCCGAGGAAGTCCGTCAGATGCTCACGAGATACTTCGATCGAGCCAGAGAGATCGTCGAGCGTTTCGGCGGGGTGATCGACAAGTACATCGGCGACGCCGTGATGGCGGTGTGGGGGGCCCAGGTCGCCCACGAGGACGACGCCGAACGGGCAGTGCGAGCAGCACTGGAGCTGATCGATGCGGTCGAGGAGCTCGGGAGAACGGAACAGATGGAGGGATTGCAGGCCCGGGCTGGCGTGCTCAGCGGCGAGGCGGCGGTCGGCGGCGACGGCAACGCCACGACCGGTCTGATCATCGGTGACACCGTGAACATCGCGTCCCGGTTGCAGAGCTCTGCCCAGCCGGGCACCGTGCTGGTCGGCGCCTCCACCCGGAACCTCGCTGCTGGCGCCATCGAGTTCGAAGCCGCAGGCGTCCTCGAGTTGAAAGGCAAGGCCGAGCCGGTCGAAGCATTCCGGGCGGTCCGAGTCGTCGGCGGGCACGGTGGAGCGAAGCGCGCCGACGGCCTCGTTCCGCCGTTCGTCGGTCGAACCGACGAGCTCCGGCTCCTCAAGGACAACCTCCATGCCGTCCAACGCGACGGGCGGCTGCGAATGGTGTCGATCGTGGGCCAGGGCGGCATCGGCAAATCTCGACTCATCGACGAGCTCTGGAACTACGTCGACGGCCTCACCGAGACCTTCTACTGGCATCACGGTCGCTCCCCGGCGTACGGCGAGAGTCTCGGGTACTGGGCGATCGGCGAGATGATCAGACAGCGGTGCGGTATCGCCGAGGGCGAGGACGATCATCGGACGCGCACCCGTCTCCGGACCACGCTCGCGGAATTCGTCGCCGACTCGGACGACCGTGCATGGATGGAGCCGCGACTCGAATCGCTCCTCGGCCTGACCGAGGAAACCACGGGCGATCGCGCCGAGCTGTTCGCGGCGTGGCGCCTCCTGTTCACCAACATCGCCGAGCGCGGCACGACCGTGATGGTGTTCGAGGATCTCCACTGGGCGGACGACGGCATGCTCGACTTCATCGAAGAGCTCGTGTCCGTGGCGGACTCTCCCATCATGCTGGTCACGCTTGCGCGGCCGACGCTCCTCGACCGCCGTCCCGGATGGGGTTCCGGACGGGCCAACTCGATCTCCGCCCACCTCGCTCCGCTCGCCCCATCCACGATGGCCGAACTCGTGCGCGGCGTGATCGACGATCCCCCGAACGCCGTCGTCGATCGACTGGTTCAGCACGCCGGCGGCATCCCCCTCTACGCAGTGGAGCTGCTTCGGATGCTCGTTGCGAGAGGATTGATCGAACCGTCGACCTCGGGCCGCTACGAGCTCGTGGGGAGCGCCGAAGACATCGAGATCCCGGACTCCTTGCACGGGATCGTCGGCGCTCGCCTCGACCAGTTCGATCCTGAGGAACGAGCTCTGATCGCCGACGCCGCCATCCTCGGACAATCGTTCACGCTCGAAGGCTTGATGACCCTGCACGGCGGCACGACCGAAGCGCTGGAGCAGGACTTGGAGCCGCTGGTCCGGCGCGAGATCCTCTCGGTGAATCGCGACCCTCGCTCCCCTGAGCGGGGCCAGTACCGCTTCGTCCAGTCGATCATTCGCGAGGTCGCCCATCAGCGAGTGAGCCGATCGGATCGGCACCGGCGTCACATCGAAGTCGCCGAGTACTTCGCCTCACTCGGCCTTCCCGAAGTGGCCGGTGTCGTGGCCAGCCACTATCTCGATGCTCTCGAGGCGGCACCGGAAACCCAGGAGGTCGAGGAGTTGCGGACTCGAGCGCTCGATGCGCTGCTCGCGGCGGCCGACCGCGCCGGCGCACTGCAGTCCCACGCCCACGTCGTGCACCTCTGCAATCGCGGGATCGAGCTGTCCACGTCGCCGACCGAGCAAGGCGAGCTACTGATCCGGGCCGCACGGGCGGCTCACTCCGGACTGGATCCCGATGCCGAGGCATATGCGAGACGGGCGATGGAGGCTTTCGAAGAGGCGGGGGCCTCGGCCGGCGTACTCCGCTCGGCGACGACATTGGCGCGGCTCCTCGACGACACCGGTCGCTCGAACGAAGCATGGTCGATTCTCGAGCCCCTGGTCACAGCGGCCGGAGATGATGCCGATCCGGACTCGCTGGCGGAGTTGGCCCGCTCCTTCATGCTGGACGGGGCAACCGACCAGGCACTCGAGTGGTGCGATCAGGCGCTTGCCGCCGCCGAGGCCGCCGACTCGATTCCCGTCTTCGTCGACACGCTGATCACCAAGGGAACCGGGCTCGGAGTCAAGCACCGAACACGGGAATCACTGGTCCTCCTCGAGGCGGGCCTGGAGCTGGCCAAGGAGCACCAGCTCGCCGCATCCAAGCGGCGTGTGCTTCGCAATCTGAGCTACATCCGAGCCTCCGATTCGCCAGCCGACCCACGCGAGTCGCTCGAGCGACTTGAGGATGCCCGCCGACTCGGCGACCCCCGTGAGTTGACCGACTCCATGATCTACCGGGCATCGAACCTCCTCTACCGGTTCGAATGGGAGGAGGTCGATCGGCTGCTCGAGGGAATCGATCCCCGGGGATTGCCGCCCGAGATAGAGGACTTCTACTGGGGTGTCGTCCTCGAGAAGAAACTGTGGGAAGGTCCCACGGGTCCGGCGATCGCCGAACGGATGGCACGACGAGAGCAGCGATCGGGGATCGGAGACAGCCAGAGACTCTCGAGCGCCGAAGCCGACATCGTGGTCGAGGACTTGATGAGCAGTAACTTCGAGGCAAGCTACGAGCGCGCCGCCGCGAAGCTCCCCCAGGTTCCGATCCGCCTCGACCTGTGGTTCCGCATGATCAATGCGACCATGCTGGATGACGAGGAGCGCCTGGCGGCGACCGCCGCCGACGCGGAGGCGAACCCGTTCCGAGGACGCCACGCCGACGCCATGAAACGGGCCTGTCGAGGCGCCCTGGCTGCGCTCCGCGGCAAGATCGATACGGCCGAGGACGAGTGGCAGGTGGCCCTCGACCTGGCCGAGGAGGCATACCCGATCGGAATCCGGATCCAGTTGATCGCGACTGCGGCCAAATCGCTCGGGCCGGCGAGCACCCTGGGACGGGAATGTGGTCAACGGGCCTATACCACCCTGACCGAGCGTGGCGCATACGGCCTGATGGAACCGTTCCCCGACCTCTTCGTCGCCCCAACCGAGGTTGCCGAAGAAACGGGTTGACCGGTTCACTTCGAACGGACCGGCTCAGCCGACGAGTCGGCGATTGCCGTCACAGCCACCGAACCCGGGTGGTGTGAGGGTCTCGGTGTGATTGCCAGGTCCGAGTCGCCGACCTTGCTCAGGCTGCCGACCAGCACCAGCGAGTCCATCGCCGTGGTGACACCGGCCTTTCCGCTCAAACGACAGCTCACCGGACTTCATGTAGATGGAACCCTCGAAGACCGAATCCGTGTTGCCTGTGACGGCGAACTCTGCGGTGCTCTCCCGGTCGTAGTAGACCGACACGCCCGCGTATGGGCCTGAGATGGGTGGCGTCCAATACATCGAGGTTCCAGCGACGGCTTGAGAAGTCGGCACGCGACTCACCGTCGGCTGTCTGCCCGGTGGTTCACATCTCCGGCGATCCGATCAGGGTCCAGCGGGCCGTTGTCGCTGCACTCGGCAACGTCTATCTCGGTGGACCGGGTCGCGTCGGCATGATCGTCGAAGAGGAAGACGGTCGAGTCAAACTCTCGATCGGCCACGACGCCCCGATGGACGAAGTGACCACCGAGGACCTCGCGGTTCGGTTCGCCAACCAACTCGAGTTGGCGCTCGCAACGTTGGACCTGACCTGGACGGTTGCGCATGACGATGAGATCTCACTGATCACCATCGCCCTCGGAGCGAGTCTCCCGGTCTCCTCACAGGCACCGGCGACCGTCTGAGATCCGTCGTCACCGCAGCGGCCGCTCGGCCCGAAGACGCTGCTCCGGGCCGAGCTCGAAGGCACCCGAGAGGTCTAGAAGGTCCAGGGCTCGATCTGCTCGAAACGGGCCTGGAAGAAACGAAGCTCATCGGGCTCGTAGGTGAACCGGAGCCCTCCGACCATTTCGCGATGCTCGTACACCTCGACCACCGACTCCATCACCACATCCATGTGCGCCTGGGTGTAGACCCTGCGGGGAATCGTCAGCCGGACCAGTTCCAGCTTGGGGTAGTGATGCTCGCCGGTTTTCGGATCTCGACCCGCCGACACCACGCCGCGCTCCATCCCGCGGACACCCGAATCGAGGTAGATCGCAGCAGTCAACGCCTGGGCGGGGAACTCGTCCTGGCTGAGATGGTCCAGGATCGCGCGTGCATCGAGAAACACACCGTGGCCACCGATCGGACGGACCACCGGGACCCCGGCTTTCAGCAGGCCGTGGCCGAGGTACTCGACCTGGCCGACTCTCGCTGCGATGTGCTCGTCACCGTCGACCATCTCGCGGATACCTCGAGCCAGCGCCTCCATGTCGCGTCCCGACATGCCGCCGTAGGTGTGGAGACCTTCGAACGCCACCAGAAGCGCTCGCGCCCTGCGGGCGAGCTCGGGATCCCGAAGCGCGAGGAAGCCGCCGATGTTGACGAGATTGTCCTTCTTCGAGGACATGGTGGCGCCATCGGTCAGTCCGCACATCTCCAACAGGATCTCCCCGACGGAGTGGTCCTCGAAGCCACCCTCCCGCTGCTTGATGAACCAGGCGTTCTCGAGTGCCCTGGTGGCGTCCAGCATCACGAGGATGTCGTTCCGACGGCACAGCTCGGAGACAGCACGGAGGTTCGCCATGGACATCGGCTGACCACCAGCCATGTTGACGTTCGCCTCGACCGAGATGTAGGGGATGTGCTCGGCGCCGTAGGTGTCGATGACCGACTGCAGCTTGTCGAGATCGACGTTGCCCTTGAAGGGATGGTCCGAGTACGGATCGTGGGCCTCGTCGACGATCACATCCACGAAGCGACCCCCGGCATATTCCTGGTGGAACTTCGTGGTCGTGAAGTACATGTTGCCCGGGATGACGTCGCCCCGAGAGATGAGGATCTGGCTGAGGATGTGCTCGGCCCCGCGTCCCTGGTGGGTCGGGACCAGCTCCTCGTACCCGTACACCTCCCGGACCGCATCGACCAGGTGGTAGAAGCTCTTCGAGCCGGCGTAGGCCTCATCGCCGAGCATGAGGCCCGCCCACTGGTAGTCGGACATCGCAGAGGTGCCCGAGTCGGTGAGCAGGTCGATGTAGACATCGTCGGATTCCAACAGGAACGTGTTGTAGCCGGCGTTCCGGGCCGCCTCTTCTCGCTCAGACCTGGTGGTCATCCGGATCGGCTCCACCATCTTGATCTTCCAGGGCTCGGCCCAGGTTCTCCGCATACTCACGTTGTTTCTCCTTCGTCTCGAATGGTCATACGGCGCTCAGGGCCTGGCCGAGGTCGGCGATGAGGTCGTCGGGATGCTCGACCCCGATCGAAAGGCGAACCAGCCCCGGCAACACGCCGGTTCGTTCCTTTTCCTCGGCCGGCACACCAGAGTGGGTCATCGAGGCCGGGTGCTCGGCGAGCGACTCGGTGCCACCGAGGCTCACCGCCAACTTCACGAGTTGGAGGGCGTTGAGGAATCGGAACGCAGCCTCTTCGCCGCCGTCGACCTCGAACGAGATCATCGCTCCCGGCCCGAGACACTGACGGCGATAGATGTCGTATTGGGGGTCGGAGGGGTCGAGCAGGTCGAGGTACCGGAGAGCCCGCACCTTGGGATGTTCCTCGAGGAAGCGGGCAACTTTCTCCGCCGTCTCCCCTTGTCGAGTCATGCGCATGTGGAGGGTCTCGAGGCTCCGCATCAGCAGCCAACCGGTCCAGGCGTCGGCCATCGTCCCCATGTACGTCCTGGTCGCAGCGATCGGCCGCACATGCGCTTCGGAACCGATCACCGCACCGGCAACGAGATCGGAGTGCCCACCGATGTACTTCGTCGCCGAGTAGATGACGAGGTCGGCGCCGTGCCGCAGCGGATGCTGCCAGAGCGGGCCCAGGAACGTGTTGTCGACGGTCAGCAACGGGCGGTGGTCATCACGACTTCTCGATCCGGCGATGTCGGCGCACATCCGGATGTCGATCAGATCGAGCGTCGGGTTGGCCGGCGTCTCGATCAGGATCATCGCCAACCGCGCCTCCGGTTCGTGCTCGGAGAGTCGCGCTTCGATCTCCTCGCGGCTCATGCCGGCTCGGAACGGAATCGAGATCACTCCGAACTCGGGCAGCGTCTCGTTCACCAGATGGGTCGTTCCGCCGTAGAGCGGCTCGGAGTGCAACAAGATGTCGCCGGGTCGGAGGTAGGTGAGCAGTGTGGTGGCGATCGCTGCCATTCCCGAAGCGAAGACGAGGCCCATGTCGGCGTCCTCCCACAGGCAGAGTCGGTCTTCGAGAATCTCGAGGTCGGGGTTGTTGAGCCTCGAATAGATCATCCCCGAGGTCTCCCCCTCCTCCGCTTCCACCCGACCGGTGGCGATCTCGAAAAAGCGTTTGCCCTCTTCGGCAGTGCGGAACACGAAAGTCGATGTCTGGAAGATGGGGGACTTGATCGAACCTTCGGACCACTCGGGCCGGTATCCGTATCCCATCGAGAGGGACTCGGGTTCGAGCCGGTGACCGGCGATGACCTCTTCTCTCCGTTTGCGCATCACACACCTCCGTCGACGGCTCCGACGGTTCGACATCTACCGGACAGCCATCGGCGCTGTAAGGTTCACGCTATGGACTCAACGGCAATCGTCAAGATCTACCGCACAGAATTCGGCGCAGACCCACGATGACCGAACTGGACCGAACAGATCGCACTCTCATCGCACTTCTGACGGAGGATGCTCGGCGCTCGAACAAGGAGCTGGCGGCGTCTACCGGCATCGCCCCGTCGACCTGCTCAGAACGCCTGCGCCGGCTCACCGACGCTGGAGTGTTCAGAGGCTTCCACGCCGACGTCGATCCAAGAGCGCTCGCGATCGGCCTCCAGGCCATGATCGCCATTCGACTCAGACGCCACGGCGCCGATGAGGTCGGAGTGTTTCGTTCCAAGGCGCTGTCGCTCGATGAGGTGATCGGGGTCTCTCACGTCACCGGTGGAAACGACTTCCTGGTGCACGTCGTCGTCAGAGACGCCGACCATCTCCGAGACCTCGCCGTCAGCTCGTTCACTTCGTGGCCTGAGGTCGCCCACATCGAGACGATGCTCATCTTCGAACACGTGTCGAAGCCCGGTCTCCCCGACCTGAGCTGAGCTGCGACCACCGAGATCACTCGGCTTCGAGGTTCGTCCTCAACCGTTCGAGCCCCTTCTCGAAGTCGGGGCCGAGCATGCGGTCCATCGACTTGAAGATGCCCATCACCCTCGTCGCGAGCGTCATCGGCCCGGTCATCGTCCACGTGACCTCGGATCCG
Organism: uncultured bacterium; assembly: GCA_965364515.1. Classification (GTDB taxonomy): domain Bacteria; phylum Actinomycetota; class Acidimicrobiia; order Spongiisociales; family ZC4RG35; genus JAHEDH01. The sequence goes on along the minus strand of CBDTXZ010000039.1, from coordinate 2,216 downwards.
GATGCAGCCTCCTCGATGGTGAACTCCGTGACGCTGTGGGACTTCCATGGCTTCTCGAAAACCAAGTCGATGAGGAGATGCGACGGGAATTCGGCCTCGAGGATCTCCATCCGTCCGTGCCCGGCCCGGCGGTTCCCCGACCAGCCGTACGCAGAGCCCTTGCCCGCGGGTGCTCCCGAATAGGACCGTTGCATGTTCGGATCGAGCCCTTCCCATGGCGACCACTTCGTCCAGTTGCGGAAATCGGCGATCTGCTCATAGACCTGATCTGGAGGAACGCCGATGACCGTCGAGCGCTGGACGGTGTACATGTTGTCGCTCATCAGGCAACGCTATCTGCCGCTTTGGCGCCCTGGGGTCCGGCGGCCGGCGTGATCTCAGCCGAAGAGATCCCCCGCCAGATACTTGAGACCGGTGTCGCACGCCACCGTGACCACCGTCTTGCCGGCACCGAGTTCGGATGCGATCCGAACCGCCCCGAGCACGTTCATGCCCGTCGACGTTCCGGCGAGCAGCCCCTGCTCGGCTGCGAGGCGCCGCGCCATCACCCGAGCATCCGCCTCGGGAACCGTACGCACCTCGTCGTACCGGTCTGCATCCAACAGTGGGGGGAGAAAGCCGATCCCGATCCCCTCCACCCGATGCGAGCCGGCCTCACCGCCCGAGATGACAGGCGTCGACGCCGGCTCGAACACGATGACCCTCGCCTCGGAGCCACCGTCGTGGAGTGCGTTCGACACACCCATTGCGAGCCCGCCCGTTCCGACAGAGGCGCAGAAAGCGTCGATCGGACGTCCCATCTGCTCGAGCAGTTCGACTCCCACGCTGCGATAACCGACGAGCGCATCGACGTTGTTGAGCTGATCGGTCCAGTAGGTGTTGGGTTCTGCTGCGTATTCCCGGGCTTTGGCGATGATGCGAGGCACCAGGTCGGGGGTGACGACACCCCCTTCGCTTGGAACGATCGTGACTTCAGCACCGAAAGCCGCCATGGTTCGAAGCTTTTCCTCGGCGTAGGCGTCTGACGACACGACCCGGAGTCTGTACCCCTTCACGGCGCAAACCCATGCCAGTGACGAGCCGGTGCTGCCACCGGTGTACTCGACCACCGACATCCCCGGCCGCAGGTCACCTCGTCGTTCCGCTTCCTCGATCATCGAGAGCGCCATGCGGTCCTTGTACGAGCCGGTCGGATTGAACCATTCGAGCTTGACGAACACGTCGGCGGCCCCGTCTGGTACCAGGCTGCCCAACTGGACGACCGGCGTCCCGCCGACGGCATCCGTCATGGAGGGGACGGCACGCATGATTGGCTCCGATCAGTCGACAGAACAGCTGTCCCGGTCGACAGGCCGTACCCGTTCGCCCAGCATCCGAGGTGGATCGGAATCTAGCTCAGCTCGCTCGCAGGCGCCGGTAGTACCCGGTAGATCCCAGCCCGAGGCTGAACTCGAGTCAGCCGAGCGCAGCCAGGCTGGTCTCGAGGTAGGCGGCGACGTCACGGAACGACACCACCGCAACGGGACGACCCGACTCGCCCAACAGCGGCACCCGCGAGAAGCCGTGCCCGGCCATCTCTTCGATCACCGTGGCCACCGACGACCGAGCGCTCAAGGCAACGAGGTCCTTCGACATGACCTCGCTGACCTTCACCGCGGAGAGATCGGGTACATGGCAACCGAGCTTCGTGAAGAGATCGAACTCGGTCATCATCCCGACGAGGCTGTCATCGGCATCGACCACCAACACCGACCCGATCCCCCGTGCTCTCATCTGGTGGACCGCAGCCTCCAGCGTGTCGTCGTCGCGCACCATCACCGGCGCCGACGTGTGCATCCCGGTGAAATCGACGAAGTCCAGGCCGTGCTGGACCTCGGGCTCGGAGCCGTCATCGCCGAGTCGTTTCTTCACGAAGTCGGCGATCGCCTGCATCACCACGTAGTACGACAGGTTTCCGACCACGTGGTCGTTGCTGTCGAGAACCGGGACACTTCGCACCCACCAGTCGTTCATGATTGCGAGGCCATCGGCCACCGAGTCCGTGTCGCTCATCGTCTGGACGGCGACGGTCATCTCTTCGCGAATCTCACGCTGCCAGTTGCCCGGCCGTCCAATCGCGCGCTGGAGTGCGTCGCGTTGAGTGAAGATCCCACCGATGTGCGAGCCTTCCATGATGAAGGCGCACGACCATTTCACTGCAGCCATCGTCTCGACCG